>JAHYJK010000011.1 GCA_019429225.1 Anaerolineaceae bacterium | reverse complement strand
ATTGTTTTGCGCTCCGACAGGCAGGTATTACCGTTTAATGAACCGGCCAGAGATCTGAGAATCCTGAATAAACCTTTATGGTTAGTTCAAAGAGACGCACTGGCGCCTTATACCAATCAAGAAATTGACGTTTCTCCTGGAGAAAAAATTCCGATCGATAATAAATCCTGTATCGTATTTCGGGATAATTTATTTTTCGATGAAACATTTATCCAATCATTTATCGAACTTGCAAAGAAAAAAAATTGTGCTGTACGAGCGGCATTTACCATCGAAGATGCTGCTTTTAGAGAGCATTGTCTGCCATTATCAAGCTCTTATGAGAAAGTGGATGACCTCTATTTCGCGGATCTTTGGTACTACCCGAAAGGTCCGGTTGAGGGGGTTGAACCCTTAGTTATGGATCTGCAGTCACAGGAGATTGGCTACTATCATGTACCAACTTACATGGCTTTTAATCAGGGTGATCTGGTTTACCAGGTTCCATTACAAAGCCTGATCGCCATCGATTCCTGGGTGCATGTTTTTATTGCCGACGCGATATTTGGATTATTTGCCAGAGGTGCTCGATTTGAAATGCGCTTAAAAAATGATCCCAAATTTATGTTAAGCGTGTTATTCACATCCATGTATGAAGGGAAGCAATTATTGACCTGTTCGAAATTGGTCACAGTTGGAAAAAATTGTTCCATAGATCCGAGTGCTGTTATTCATGGACCTTCAACCATAGGGGATAATGTTACGATTGGTGCCGGGGTGGTCATTGAAAATTGTATGATTGGGAATAATGTAAACATTTCTCAGGGATGCAATTTAATGCTATCTGTGATTGGTGATGGTACATTTCTTCCATTTCGTGCCTCGCTTTTTATGACCACATTGATGGATAATAGCATGGTTGCACAGAATACCTGCCTTCAGATGAGTGTTATCGGACGTAATTCATTTGTTGGTGCTGGAACCACATTTACAGACTTCAATTTATTGCCAGTCGAATTACGGGCGAGAGGTGCAAATGGTGAGTTGGTTCGTGCGAATCGGCCGGTTTTAGGGGGATGTGTAGGGCACAATTGTCGGATTGGATCCGGATTGGTGATTTATCCAGCCAGAACGATTGAGTCGGATGTAATTTTGATCAGTTCGAATGATAGGCGGGTGATCGATCATGATGTTACTTATGAGGAAAGTGATCACCACAAATTAAAACAATCTGACCTGCATCGCCAATTCTATCCGAGAGAAAATCGATAATCGGTATAGGTCTGTCCAATTTCTGAAATAATCGACGTCTCTTTGATCCCATAAGTTAATCGGATTAAGTATAATTAGGATGTCATCCGAAATCTGATACTTAAATTTTGAGCATTGATGCCGATGATAAGCAATTGTTCGATTATTTGTGTCTTTTCAATAATTTGCGGTCAAGGTGTTTTTGGCAAGCGTGCGCCTGCCAAAAACACCCGCTTACCCCGATTTATTGATATGATACGATTATTTCTTAGTCACAAATTTGGAGGTACAAATGGGTAAAGGTCGCCTATTGGTTGTTGAAGATGATCATGATATTTCGAATATGTTGAATATTTATTTTTCAGGGCTTGGTTATGATGTAGATATCGCTCCTCGAGGAGAAGTAGCCCTTGATAAAACCAGACAATTAATGCCCCATTTAATCATTTTAGATATCATGCTACCCGATATCGACGGGTATGAAGTGTGTCGCCGTTTGAGAATCAACACGCGCACAAGTCACATTCCAATTATTTTCTTAACCCAAAAGGATGAGCGCAGTGATAAATTACAGGGATTAGAATTGGGTGCAGATGATTACATTACCAAGCCATTCGATATTGAAGAGTTACGCCTACGAGTTCAAAATGCAATTGCCAGAGCTGAAAGAGAAAGCCTGACAGATGCCCAATCTGGATTACCTTCCGGAAGATTAATAGAAGATCAATTGCGAAAAATCATACGTGAGAAAAATTGGGCGTTATTCGATATTCGTATCAATCATCTGGAGCCATTTAAAGAGGCGTATGGATTTATTGCCGCCAATGATGTTTTGCGTTTCACGGGCATGTTATTAGGAGATATTTTGGATGAAGTTGGCACCCAGGATTATGATTTTATCGGTCATGCAGGTGGTGATAATTTCGTTCTGATTTCAGATTTCAACCAATCACAAAAGTTATTTACCCGTCTCAAGGAAAAATTTTCGGAGAGTATAAAAACTCACTACAACTTTATGGATCGGGATCAAGGCTACCTGTCAGTCCATGATGAAAAAGGTGCTCCGGATAAGGCTCCATTAATGACCCTATCTGTTGGCATGGTATCACCCAATACCCATCAATTTGCAGATATTCGCGAAATCACAGAATTAGCTGCTGAAGAACGAAGAAATGATCATCAAAAATAAAATTGGAAATTTAGGGTGATTATTTATCTTTTCATTGGTCTTATCTCATTGGCAATGCTTGGCGTCCTATTAGTTTCAATCATGCCATTGATTAGATTTAAGCTGCAAGACAAAGATACCAATACCGCTCAATTGGACGAAGAGATTGATTACTCACACCCAGTTTTATTGGTTGAAAAAGGTGGCAGGATAAAGTATCAAAGTTCAGGGATCTCCTATTTGCTGGATCAAAAACAAGGGCAAGAATTCGATATTAACTTGCTAGCCAAAAAAGCGAATAACAAAGATTTTTATAAAATTTTCATCCAACCCGGAAGATACAATTTTCAGTTAGATGGTGAAATGTATGCTATCTATAGTTACCAAACATCTGATGGAATGTTGGTATCATTCATCAAAGATAAAGATCAAATTACACGTCGCGTCGGCGAAGATGAAATCCATGAATTATCACTGAAAATTCTGGAAAAAATTTCAAATAATGAAGAACTCGATCAAATTATTCAAATCTTGTTTGAAGAAATTCAAAATAGACTCCCAACTGATTATGTTGAAATTGCGATTTGGGATGATGAAAAAGAAGAGATAATTTCTTATCCATTTCATAAATTCGGAAATATTGATTCTCAAGAATTCCCTAAACGTTACTATGTGAATGAATGTTTTGCCGGGCAGGTTATTGAGAAAAAAGAAAAAATTTTTCTTGACGATCTGAAGGCTGCCCATATTCCGATGTCTGCAGAAACATTGGAATTGAATCTTCACGAACTTGCAGGGATCCCTTTGTGGATAAACAATGCTTTGGCCGGGGTGATTGTCTTAGGAAATATTGAAACTTCAGGAATCTCAAAAAAAGTACAGGAACTGGAACCTGGTTTTATGAATCAGATTTCAATTGGTCTTTATAACGCCTGGAAGAACCATGAAGTAAAGCGGAAATCACTGGAGTTGAGCGGTTTAGCGAAATTATCCTACTCATTCAGTAAAATTCAGGAGCCACAAGAATTATTCAAAAATATAATAAATAGTTTTGAAAACCTGTTACCCATTGATATCTTTGGTTTTATCATATTTGAGGAACAAACAAATATACTGGAGGCTAAGAAACCCTTTAAAGGTTTACCAGATCCAATCGTTGATATTATCCGAATCAATATCGATTCAGATAGCGTTGCGGGAAACATACTGTTTTCTCAGGATATTTTGATCGTTGAAAATGCGATGGATAACAGGCAATGGTCTGACCTTGGTTTATCACATCTTGCCAGTGCTGCATCCATCCGGGAAGCTGTGTTGATTCCTTTGTCTCCTGGTAGCGAGCCCATGGGTTATATTCTGGCGGCCAATCATCATAATGGAGCAACAATTTTTTCTCAGGATGAAATGCATTTATTGATGATCGTTGCAAATCAAACAGCCCCTCTCATAGAAAATCTTTACCTGCTTATACAATCTAGACTAAGAACACAACGAGCGGAAACACTTCGAAGAATCTCATCCTTAGCCAGTTCAAATGCTACCTTGAGTGAAGTGCTAGCATTTTCTATTAATGAATTATCGCTATTGTTGCATGCTGATGTAGGTGGAATATTTCTGGTAGATCAAGCCAGCATGAAATTGGAGTGGAAACCGGAGTCGAACTATGGATACTGGCAACTTGATCTGAGTGAAGGAGAATTATCCCTTTCCTCCTCAGATTTTCTTGGGACTGTTACTCATTTGAAAGAACCTTTGTTAATTGGGAAATTTGATGAAACAAAACCCATTCCCAACTTTTATCAAAATATTGTGGATCGATGTGATTTACAATCAGCCATTGTTGTTCCGATGATTGTGAAGAACCAAGGCATTGGGGAAATTTGGTTTGGAAGTCACACGCTTAGCTTTTTTGATCAGGGTGATATTCAACTGATCCTTTCAGCGGCGAACCAATTGGCATATGTGGTAGATCAGGCGAATTTATCCTTGCGAACGATCGAAGCGATCAATGAAAAAATGGAACAGGATAAATTGATTGATGAATTGAAAAAAATCAATCAGTTTAGCCAAAAGATAACCAGCCTTCGACCAGAACTAATATTGAAAGAATTATTGGCAGTATTGATTGAATTTATTCCCGCTGCAGATGCAGGATGGATTGGTTTGTGGAATGAATTCGATCAGTCTGTCAAACCAGAACACATTTATAACTATTCTGAAAGCTTACTCGAAATTCAATTTGTACGCCCCAGTCTCCCGGTTGAAATCTGCGAACATCAAAAAACACTTATGTTGAATGATATGGATTTTCCTGTGAATTATCGGTTGACTGAAACAGAAGCAGTTCTATATTTACGAGCTACTCAAAATCAAATTCCATGTGCCTGCCTTCAAGCACCATTGATCTCATCGAATCAATGTATTGGTGTACTGATATTGGAGGTTTTTAATAAAGAGAAAGCCTTTTCTGATGAAGATGAATCGATCACTCTTTCTTTATTACAACAGGCAAATTTAGCATTAGCGAATGCTGATCTATTTTTGACCACTGAAAAACAATCAGAAAGACTAAAAATTCTTTCAGATCTTTCTAAAACTATTTCAGCCAGTTTGAATCGACAGGAATTACAAAATTCTTTGTTGATTAAATTGAGACAATTGATTGATTATCAAACTGCAACTTTGTGGGAAAAAGAGAAAAATCAATTAAGAGTTATTGCAACAGACGGATTTACGGATAAAGAGGACAGAACGGGCTTACAAGTGCAAATCGATGATTCTCTGCTCTTTCAGGAGATGTTCAACACCAAAAAATCCGTTCTCATTTCGGATATAAGAGAAGATATACGTTTTCCATCATTAATGGAAATTGAAAATTTATCCTGGCTGGGTATACCTCTGATTTCAAAAACCGAAGTTATTGGAGTGATCGCCTTAGAGAAAAGAGAAAAAAATTATTATAACGAAGAGCTGGTGCAATTGGCCGAAGCCTTTGCTTCTCAGGCAGCGATCGCTTTGGATAATGCCAGTTTGTATCAGGATTCGCTTAGAAGAGGATCAGAACTTGATGAACGAACTCAAAAATTGACCTGGTTGAACCAATTTTCATCTGAGGTTAATCGCTCGTTGGATATATCCCACATCACAAAGTTAACAGCCGATTACGTTTTGAATATTATCAATTGTGAAATGATTTCTATATTTTTATTAAGTGGAAATGGTGATGTAAAATTGTCATTCCAAAAACCAGCGTTAGAACACTTTCCCAATTTAAACGTTAATCAACAACCACTTTTCGAGAAATTAATTCAATCTCGCGGTACATCTCACATTCAGGATATCGCTGAAGAAAATGAGATTGATGATTCACTACAACATTATTTTTCTCAGCGAGGTACAAAATCAGTGTTATTAATTCCCTTGCAGAGTTCAGATAAAGTGTTTGGGTGGATTGCATTGGAATCTCCAACATCAAGGCGCTTTTTACACGATGAAACCGAATTGGCAATGACTTTAGCAAATCAAGCTTCAATGGCTATCAATAATGCCTATTTACTGTCAGAGACAGTAGAGTTGAAAGAAAACCTGGAAGAAAGTGTGGATGAACGTACCAAAGAACTTGTTTTAGAACATCGCAATACTGAGATGCTACTCAAAATATCAAACGAACTTTCTGGCAGTATGGATATCGATCAGATTCTGGATAGCACATTGAAAATGATTAATTACTCGATGAATGTGTCAGGTAGTCTGGTATATGTCCTGGAAGGCGAGAAAACATTCCAGGCAATTCATCAACCAACCAATGATGAAACCGTAATTCCACTAGATTCAGTAGAAACCTATTTCAATAAAGTATTTGCAGAGAAAAATTCAATTCTTGTTGAAAATTTCTCTAAAGAAAACCCTACGATACCTTTTTCAAGTTGGATGTTTATCCCGTTAAAATTTGGGGAGTCGATTTTGGGCATCTTATCGATTTTCCATGAATCACCTGATTTCTTTACCAATCGGGATCTGGAATTAGGTGAAGCAATTGCCGGTCAGATCAGTATGGCTCTAAATAATACTGAGATCTTTAAATTAGTCCGTGATCAATCTGAAAATCTTGGTTCAATGTTGCGAGATCAGGAAGTTGAAGCCAGTCGATCACAAGCCATTCTGGAAGCGGTTGCCGATGGTGTCCTGGTTACAGGTGTCCAATCGGAGATTATGCTCTTAAATAAATCCGCAAATAACATTTTAAAGATCGAAGAAAATGCGATCGATCATTCATTACGGGGATTGCAAACTTATTATGGAGACAAAATTAATCATTGGATTTCAATGATTTATGATTGGACAAATCAACCATCAAAAATCAAGTCGGATGCAGTAATTTCTGAAAAAATTAACTTAAGTGAAAATCAAGTCATTTCTGTGCATCTATCACCTGTAATTTGGCGTAATGACTTTTTAGGTACAGTCTCAGTTTTTAGAGATATTTCTGTCGAGGTACAGATAGACCAGTTGAAGACGGATTTTATTTCCAATATCAGCCATGAGTTACGTACGCCAATGACATCGATCAAAGGGTATGTAGAAGTTTTGCTGATGGGTGCATCAGGTATGATCAATGAACAACAAAAGCGCTTTTTAGAGATTATTCAGTCAAACACAAATCGATTAAAATCACTGGTTGATGATATTCTGGATGTTTCCAGGATTGAAACCGGAAATATCGTTCTGAGACCTGAATCATTCGACCTGCTGTCAAAAATAAACAATATTGTTGAAATTCACAAAAATTCTGCAATGTTTGATTCAAAACAAATCTCTTATCAAATCAATCCAATTGGAAAAATTCCCTCCATCATGGCTGACCCGGAAAGAATCGAACAGGTTTTATTAAATATTCTCAATAATGCCAGAATATATTCGTACGACGAAAGTGTAATCACAATTTCTCTAGAATCCCTGGGGGAATTTATCAATATTGAGGTTGCAGATCTTGGAGTTGGAATAGCCAGAGATGAACAGGAACATATTTTTGAAAGATTCTTTAGAGGCAAGAATGCAGTCAATGTGAATTCTGCAGGAACTGGTATAGGTTTGTCAATTGCCCGTACCCTCATTGAAATGCATGGAGGAAACATAAAAATGGAATCATCTGGCATTCCAGGAGAAGGATCAACATTCACAATTATGCTCCCTATTAAACTTGAAAAGGTTAATGCTTAATGGCAAAGATACTGATCGCTGAAGATGAACAGGATATCCGGGATCTGATCGAATTTACCCTGAAATATGTGGGACATGAAGTCGTTTCAGTTGCAAATGGAGAACAAGCATGTCAGATGGCAAAGAAAATCATGCCAGACTTGATCCTGTTAGATGTACGTATGCCCGTTATGTCTGGATATGAAGCCTGTGAAAAAATTAAAAATGATCCAAAAACCGAAAACATACCAATCGTATTTCTTTCCGCAAAAGGGCAGGACTCGGAAATAAAAGCTGGTTTACAAGCTGGAGCAGTGGATTATTTATTGAAACCATTTGCACCGGATGATCTAAACAGACGGTTAAAAGAGATTCTTGACGGGGTTGCATGAGTGCTATTTTTATCGATGGTCAATTAGCACACTATGAAGTAATTGGTCGCGGGAAACCTGTATTATTTTTGCATGGATGGGTTGGCTCCTGGCGGTATTGGGTTCCGACGATGCAAACGATCTCATCTACAAACAGAGCCTATGCACTTGATTTATGGGGCTTTGGAGATAGTGCTAAGAACAATCGATACAGCATTAATGACCAGATAGCGCTTGTGAGAGATTTTATTGAAAAAATTGGACTTTCCCGGGTTGCGATTGTTGGTCATAATCTTGGTGCTATTGTGGCGTATGAATTTGCACGCCGTAATCCCGAACTGGTAGAGAAAATTTTATCTATTTCTTTGCCTTTATCATTTGAATTGCTGAATACCCGTTTACTTTTAGGTGACCACATTGGCCTTGTGGATAAATTATTGGGAAAAGGAATCGAAACAGAGGCTGTAAGAAGTGACGAATCTAAGAACGATCCTATTGCGATACAAACAACGGTTTCGGAACTTGAAACGACCAACCACCTCGAAATGATTGCTTCCTTTGAGAAGACTTCCTTATTCGTCTTTGGTCAAAACGATTCTGTCGTCCGAGTTCCATCTTTAGAAATTATTCAATCACTTCGATCGAATATACACTCCATTATCTTTGAAGAGTCGGGGCACTTCCCTATGTTGGATGAGAGCAGTAAATTTTCAAGGCTTCTAAGTGAATTTCTAGAATTAGGAGAGGATGATTCTCCTCGAAATTTACAAATCAAAGAAAAATGGCAGCGTCGTGTAAGATAGATGAAGTAAGAAAGTGTTAAGGATTTGAATTAATCATGGATACAATTGTTTTTTATGACGGTACTTGCCCATTTTGTGTTTACAGTGCCAGGAAACTGAAGAAACTGGATTGGATGAATAAATTGAAGATCTTTGATTTATTTACTCCAGGTTTATTGGAAAAATATAATATCCCCTTAGAAAAGGCGATGAAACGAATACAAGTTGTTAAGAATGGGAACGTTCGTAAAGAAGGAATGGAAGCTCTCTTGTTAATCTCAGGTCGTTTACCGTTACTTTGGATTTTCATTCCTTTTTTTTGGTTATCGATTAAGCTTGGCCTTGGATCAAAAATTTATGATTGGATTGCTAAAAATCGCATCCTGTTTCCTGTACCCGGATATTGCCCAATTCCAGAGCCTGAATCTGAGAAAAAATAACATGATAAAGCTTTTGTAGGATTTGAGATCTATTTTTTTATTGAAGACAATGGATGAAAAAATTAGTGTTTCATTAAAAATTTGGAAAACCTTAAAGGTTTGTCAATCTTCTTGACATTGTCATCATTTCTCATATACTTTAAAAATATAAGGAGCAACGGGGAGTCCATTTGGGCTGAGAGGAGAACAATAAAAGTTCTCGACCCGCAAACCTGATCCGGATCATGCCGGCGGAGGAATATGCGCAAGATTGATGTATAACCCGCCGACTGGTGGGTTTTTTGTTCTTCAGAGTATGAGGATGGATATGAAAGCAGCCTTGTTTTTAAATGGTGAATTTGAAAAGAATGATCGAATTATGCAGAAAATCAACCAGGCGGATTTACTGGTTGCTGTTGATGGTGGATTAATGCATTTGATGAATTCTGGCCTGACACCGCATATCATCATCGGTGATTTGGACTCAATTGATATAACAGATTTGGATTATTTTGGACAAGACAGTGTGGACATCATTAAATTTCCCATTCAGAAGGATGAAACTGATTTGGAATTAGCGGTTGATCATGTCTTGAATTTGGGGTTTGAGGAGATTCTCATACTGGGAGCAACAGGAAGGAGAATCGACCATTTCCTTGTGAATTTTTTGTTTTTCTCCAACCCAAAATACCAGGATGTAGATATCAAAATTCTAACGAAAAATAGTGAAGTTTTCTATTGTAAATCCAGGCAAATCATAGAAGGTGCTTCCGGGGACATAGTGAGTTTAATTCCGATCAGTGAAATTGTATCAGGTGTTCAAACAACCGGACTGATGTATCCTCTGGATGGAGAGGATCTGGTGCGATGGAAATCCAGAGGCATCAGTAATCAAATGACAGATCCAACCGCAAAAATCGAATTTGGATCTGGCGAATTATTATGTGTTCATAGTTTTAGCTCACAACAGGAAACAATTTAGGAGAATGATGAAAATTAGCAAATTATTAATAATGGTAACCAGTTTGATGGTGATTATGTTTAGTGCCTGTAATGGTGGACGAGAAACAGAAACACCTTCGGTCGAGGATAACCAACCGAGTGTATTGAACGTCATGACACACGATTCATTCGCAATCAGTGAAAATTTGATTGCTAATTTTGAAAACGAAAATAATGTAGAAATAAAATTTGTGTTATCTGGAGACACAGGCGCTGCGTTAAATCGCGCAATTTTGACAAAAGAATCACCACAGGCAGATGTGTTTTTTGGTGTGGATAATACATTTTTATCCAGAGCGCTGGAAGAGAACATCTTTGAAATTTATAACAGTCCAATGCTTGTAAATATTGATAATTCACTTCGATTAGATCCGGAGAATTATGCCTTGCCGGTTGATTTTGGCGATGTTTGCATCAACTATGACAAAGCCTATTTTGAGGAAAATCAGCTCTCCATTCCTTCATCACTCAGTGATCTATTACTGCCTGAATACAAAGGATTATTGGTGGTGGAAAACCCGGCAACATCTTCGCCAGGTCTTGCATTTATGCTGGCAACCATCGCTGAATTTGGCGAAGATGGATACCTGGATTTTTGGACGGACTTGAAGGCAAATGGTGTGGTGGTTGTCAATGATTGGGAGAGCGCATATTATAGCAATTTCAGTGCATCTGCCGGTAAAGGGAATCAGCCCATGGTCGTTTCCTATGGGTCCAGTCCACCAGCAGAGGTTATTTTTTCTGAGACACCTTTGGATGATGCTCCAACGGCTTCTATCATTGCACCCAATACCTGTTTTCGCCAGATTGAATTTGTGGGTATCTTAAAAGGGACCCAACAGCGGGAATTAGCGGAGAAATTTGTTGATTTTCTTCTGGATGTGCCATTTCAGGAAGATTTGCCTTTGCAGATGTTTGTTTACCCTGCAAATGAAAAAGCCCAATTACCACCTGAATTTGAGAAATTTGCTCAGATACCGGACCAACCCGCAAAATTAGATCTGGATTTAGTATCACAGAACCGTGAGAAATGGATACAGGATTGGACATTGGTCGTTTTGAGGTAAGCTTTTGAAACAAGGTCTGAAGTATATCAGGACAGTCCCAGCTATTTTGCTTTGGAGTTTGCCGTTTGTATTCCTGTTAATTTTCTATTTCCAGCCGCTGCTTGCAAATTTCAGAATGGCATGGCAGGCAACAACATCGGAAGTGCTGGCTTCCATACCCTTAAAGGTCATTACTCAGCCTTTGTTTTTTACAATTTGGCAAGCTATCCTTTCTACTGTACTTACGATTGTTGTTGGTTTTCCACCAGCTTATTTACTGGCAAAATACCGTTTTGTTGGAAAATCATTTATTCGCCTGCTGACAACCATCCCATTTATCATGCCTACCGTGGTTGTCGCAGCAGGGTTTAATGCTTTATTAGGACCAAGAGGTTGGTTCAATTTATTGCTGCAAACAATTTTTTCTCTCGACAAACCACCGATTCAAATCATAAATACATTAGGTGCCATTCTTCTAGCCCATGTTTTTTATAATTCAACGGTGTTTATCCGTGTTGTGGGTGGAGCCTGGAGCCAATTGGACCCAAAAATAGGATTTGCTGCCAGGACATTAGGTGCATCTCCGGTGCGAGTCTGGCAAAAAATAACCTTTCCTTTATTGAAACCCGCTCTCCTTTCTGCAATTCTCCTGATCTTTTTATTCAACTTTACCAGTTTTGCCGTAATTTTATTATTAGGCGGACCAAAATTTTCCACACTGGAAGTGGAAATTTATATACAGGCATTGCACATGCTTAATCTGCCAATCGCAGGTTTACTTTCAGCTATTCAATTACTTTTCACGCTGGTTTTGACAATATTATATACAAGATTAATAAAAACAAAATCAGTTGCTTTAACCCCCAGAGATCCTGAAGAAGTTGCCAAACCGATTACGGGGTGGAAACAAAGATCATTTCTGATGGGCACAATGTCTTACCTGATTATTTTATTTGCTGCTCCTTTATTCTCATTGGTTTTACGTTCTTTTTTATTGACGGATTTCAGTAGAAATTTGGATGGATCGACGGGTAATCGATTTTCTCTGGTGTATTATCAGGAATTGTTTTTGAATCGCCGTGAATCGCTGTTTTATGTCCCTCCCATTGATGCAATTCTCAACTCATTGTATTTTGGACTGATAACGGTAGGAATCGCTTTATTTTTGGGTTTTTTGGCGGCGAGCGTAATCTCATCACGCTCTCGCTGGGGTAAACTCCTTGATCCCATCCTGATGCTGCCATTAGGAACCTCGGCGGTTACTTTAGGTCTGGGGTTCATATTGGTATTTAATCGTCCACCTTTAGATGTTCGGTCATTTCCTTTACTGGTTCCCATTGCTCATTCTCTGGTTGCTATGCCTTTTGTCGTCAGGATTTTACAACCTGTGATGGCGACCATCCCACGCGAGTTGAAATATTCGGCCATGGTTTTAGGAGCATCACCCTGGCGCACATTCTGGCAGGTAGAATTTCCGATTTTGTTTCGCGCCATCATTTCTGCAGCGTTGTTTGCCTTCACAATTTCTCTGGGAGAATTTGGTGCCACAACATTTCTGGCTCGACCAGAACAGCCAACAATACCCATTGCGATCTATCGTTATCTATCACAACCCGGTGGACTGAATTATGGGCAAGCCATGGCAATGTCCACCATCTTGATGATCATCTGTGCACTATCTATTATCCTGATCGAACGATTAAAATTACCAAAGATTAAAGAGTTTTAGAAATGAGTTCAGCATGTTATCTGTGAAAAACCTACACAAAGAATATGAAAACCAACCATTGTTGCGAGGTGTGAGTTTTGATGTTCAACAAGGTGAAACAATCTGTCTCCTGGGTAGATCAGGCAGTGGAAAAAGCACAATATTGAGAATCATTGCTGGAATCGAAGCACCTGAATCCGGAGATGTATTTTGGAACAATCAAAACTTAAAGGACGTACCGGTACACAAAAGAAAATTTGGCTTCATGTTTCAGGATTATGCTTTATTTCCACACAAAAATGTGTTTGAAAATGTTGCCTTTGGTCTGAAAATGCAGAATTTACCTGTTGATTTTGTAGAGGAAAAAGTAAACTCTGTGCTCGCGAAAGTAAAAATGCAGGAGTTCAGACACCGTCAGGTAGCAGACCTTTCAGGAGGCGAACAACAGCGGGTTGCGTTGGCGCGAGCACTGGCACCGGAACCGCGATTATTAATGTTGGACGAACCTTTGGGAGCCCTGGATCGGAATTTACGCGAAAAATTGATGGATGAGTTGAGATTACTTCTGCATGAAAGTAATATCCCTGCCATTTATGTTACTCACGATCAGGAGGAAGCTTTTACGATTGGGGATCGTCTGGTTTTATTGAATGAAGGCCAGATTATTCAAAATGCATCCCCTGAGGATATATATCAAACGCCTAAAAATGCCTGGGTAGCTCAATTTATCGGCTTATCCAATTTACTTGAAGGCGTTATCCAATCAACTCAACCTTTGATGGTCAGTACAAGAATTGGTGATTTTACAATTAATACTGGCTTACCCCAAAATGCAAAATTGGAAGATCCCGTTATTTTACTCTTACGACCTGATGCCTTATCCATGACAGACAGCAATTTGAATCAATTTCAGGCGCAAGTTCTTGATGATGTCTTTCTAGGCAATCAATGGCGGGTAAAAATCCGAATGAGTGATCTGGAGTTTTCCTTTCTGGTGGATCAACCGATACGCATTGGATCTATGATCAAAATTTCAATTGATCCAAATCAGATTAACCTCCTGCAGGATGAAAAATGAAAAAAATTACAGTAATAAAACAAAATGTGAAAGGTGTTGAAACCTGGCGATATGAAGGAAAGGAATTGCTGCGCGATAACAATATAGTGATGGTTGAAGCATTGTTTAATCGGGACGATACTACTTTACTTGATATTGTGATAAAGCGAAATGATCGATTTTTGGAAGCCTTTTTCAAAGACCGTTGGTATAACATTTTTGAAATTCGAGATCGCGATGATAATAAATTGAAAGGTTGGTATTGTGATATCTGTAAACCAGCGGTCATCACCGATTATCAGATTTCTTATGCAGACCTCGCCCTGGATTTGTGGGTTTATCCTGATGGAAGGAAAATTGTTTTTGATGAAGATCAATTCAATCAACTGGATTTAAGCAAGACACTTCGGAATATGGCTCTCGAAAGCTTACAGGATTTGAAAGATTATTTTTTTGAGATTGTAAATCAATTGCCTAAGGTTCAAGCGTAATTTCAAAACTATACAAGTATAAAGTACCAGGTAAACGGGACGCGCTTTCCTGGCGTACCGTGAAGCGGATGTTCGTGCTTTCATCTACGGAATAAGGAATATAAGCTTCGAATGGAATGTGACTTAAGATTTGATTGGGAGCTTCCACTTCAACTCTTGCATCTCCCACAATATTTCCATCCGGGTCAATACACTCGATGATGATAGGAGAAGCGCTGAGTATACGTGCCAGACCCTGCACGACAATTACACCACCTTGAACAGTATCTTCTGCAGCTGGTTGACGAATGATATAAGGCTCGGTTAAGTCTTTTGGCAGGGTAATTTTGTTACTTCCCAATTGTATTAATAAGAGATCTACTGAAGTTAATGCTATCATGCGACTAAAACGGTCCTTCGTGTAGATTGATAATCTGCCATATTCAGCCACTCTTTGTAATTCAAAACTTACCTCTGGCGCAATTCCAATTCGTCGCCCCAGATAATTTTGATAATTTATATTTTCCTTTGTAATCATTCTGCCATCCTCACCGATTAATTCGACAATGATCAGACCATCTTCACCCGGGCTGACGATCGCTTCAGGGCGAACAGGGGAGGACACAAACGAAAATGGACCAATATTATTGATCCGGAAAAAGGCTAACGACGGGGTAGGCGTATTGGTAGGTATAGGTGTGCGTGAGGGTCTGTATGTTCGGGTTGGAATTGGTGTTCGAGATGGAATTCTTGTGCGTGTAGGTGTAAGAGTGATCGTCGGAGTGAAAGTGATTGTTGCAGATAAATCCGGTGTAAATGTAAAGGTTGGTTCTGGAGTATTTGAAGATGTAATTGTTTCTGGTGGAATAGTTGTTTCATTGGTTGGGTCTGAAGAGATAATTTCATGGGTAGCTGAGGATGTATTTGATGGATAGGGGGATTCCAAAATGGGTATGATCGTTTCGGGTAAGGTAGGTACAGGTTCGGGTTGTTGTTCATTACAGGCAGAAATCATTAATACGACATATACAGTGCAAATCATTAAAAAAAATCGTCTTGTATTGAAAAGTTGATGAATAATTCTTTTAACGTTTCCCATATTTATTCTATAAAAGCAGGTGCTATTTCTTGCATGAATAGTTTGATGGCTCTTTCTCTTTCAGATTGGGAATTTGCTTTGAAATCGAGTATTGCATAATTCATACCGGAATTTTGATAATCCCTGATCTGCTGAATAATTTGGTCTTTGTTACCTGAAACAATAGTTGATTGTTCAGGCTCATGATGATCTCCAAGAAGAATACCAATTCGAACAGCAATCGTAAATGGACGTACTTGAATAATTGATTGTACATCATGTAAGGATTCTTTTAATTCAATCGGTGAACTTGCGTTCGGATGCCAGCCATCGCCCAATCCGACTGCGCGTTTTAAGGCTTTTTGAGAATTACCAGCAACCCAGAGTGGAGGTCCGCCTGGTTGAACAGGGGTTGGGGAGAAGGCCATGTTCTCAAAATGATAAAAATCACCGTGAAAACTTACAGTGCGTTGACCCCGCCAACAGGTTCTCAAAACTTTTATGGCTTCGTTCATGCGTTTACCCCGGGTGTGAAAGTCGTATCCGAGGTTCTGATATTCACCTTTTGACCAGCCAATACCAACGCTGACGATTATTCTACCCCCGGATAAATTGTCCAAGGTTGCCAGAGATTTTGCCACCTCAATTGGATTGCGTTGTGGCAAAACCAGAGTTGATAATCCCAGTTTTATCGTTCTGGTGCTGGCAGCCAGATATGACATGGTCGTTAATGATTCGTAAATATGGCCAAAAACGTTTGCATCCGCGTCTGGCAGAGCAAGATGATCGGTCAGCCAAATAGAATCGAACCCATTATTTTCAGCTGCAATGGCTGAATCAATAATGGCAAAGCGTGATGCCTGTGGACCATAATTTGGAAGAACAAGACCAAATTTCATGGTAAGAATTATATATTGAATTTCGCTATGACAGTCTCAAGATCTCTGATGGTTAATGGTTTTGGAATAAATCCATCAGCCCCTACAGCGATAGCTTTTTCAGTTTCAAAATCAGGTTCACTGGCTGAAAGGATGATAATTGGTGTTTTCAAGGTTATTTCATTATTGCGCAAATGTTTAACAACATCAAAACCATTGAGTTCCTGCATATTGATATCAAGCATGATTAAATCTGGTAAGGTTTCCAACGCCATCCGCATCGCGTCTTTTGCGGCAGGGCACAAAATTGCCTGGTGTCCCAAAATTAACGCAATCTGCTCCATTAAGGAAAGGGTGTTTGTGTCGTCGTCAATGAATAGTATCTTTGCCATAGTATTAGCTATAATTGATTTAGTCGTCCCCATATCGTTAGTGATAATTGTATGATTCATTTTATGATAATTAGTTTAGCTTAATAGGTTGAGAAAAATGATTTTTTCCAAATGCCTTTTGGTGTAATATTTGAAGTTCTTGAATTACCTCGCTGGTCTGCATTTTATTTTCCTGTAATTCACCGGGCAATTCTACCAACTCCCCTGAAATAATTTTATCATGGAAACTGGACAAATAAAGTGTGAATTCTCCCAAACTTTGTAGGGGAATAAAGGTCACAAGGTCTTTAAAATATTCAGAATGTCCATGGAGATGATTTATTTTTTCCATAATGTCTTTTTCTAGTTGCAAATTTGTTGCCAACTTTCATTGGCAGTAAGTATTCTACAATAATGATAACGATAAAAAAATGATTTGGTATATACAGTGTCCTTTCAATTATTTAACATAAGCCCTTAATTGAAAGCTTTTTGTTAGAATTAGAAAATGCCTCAATCTTTAACGATTTCTCCCCGGATGTTTATTCCAGAAACATTACAGCGCTGCCAGTTGCATGAGTGTCATGGAGCGTGTTGTGCTTTTGGTGTTTGGATCGATTTACTGGAGAAGGAAAGAATTATTGAATTTGCCGAAATTGTTCAATCTTGCATGGATCCAACAAATTACAATCGAGGGGATTGGTTTCTCACCGAAATTGAAATGGATTCTTTTACATTGAGTGGAAAAGTGATTCATTCCAGACTTGTTAGCAGAAAACAACCGTTCAAACGAAAAACCTGTATTTTTTTGAGAACAGATCACAAATGTGCTTTGCAGGTTGCTTCCGAACAATTAGGAAAGCATCCATGGTTTCTGAAACCCTTTTACTGTGTGCTGCATCCCTTAGATTTGAATGATAATAGACAGGTAACTTTGGATGATACCAAATTAATTCTGGAAGAAGAAAAGAGTTGCTTGCGATATTCTGAACGGTTGAATGCTCCTATCGAAATCTTTGAAGAAGAACTAAGATTTTTATTAGGCGATTCAACCTATCTGAGCAGTTTGAGTCTGGCTCGACAAAACTGGCAGCTAAAAACCGATCAGGAAGAAGAATAGCACGTACAAGCCTGACACAACAGTCAGGCTTATAAACATAACCGGCAAACCTTTTTTATTCCATAACATCGGTGAAATTGGATATCGGGTTCGATCCGAAAGTGAAGTGACTATCACATTTGCCGTTGATCCGATAATAGTTCCATTTCCACCCAAACCAGCACCGAATGCCAATGCCCACCACAAGGGTGCTACAGGAATCCCCATGGTTTCTAATTCTAAAATGACGGGGATGATTGCAATGGTTATCGGGATATTATCCACAATTGCAGAGAGTAAAGCGACAATCCATAATAGACTTACCCCAAGAATTACCGGGTGTAGATTTCCAATGGAGAGAATTGCCTGTGCCAGGTAATGGAGCACGCCTGCATTTTCTAATCCACCTACCAGAATAAATAATGAGCTAAAAAAAACCAGAACGTCCCATTCCACCAGGTTGAACACATCTTTGACTTTGGAAGGGTTTACCCATAATAATGCTAGAGACGATGCTCCAATAGCGATTATTGAAGGTTCTAAATTGATAAGACCTTCAAAACTAAAACCTATCAATGCAATTGCGATCATTACCAGTACTTTATATACAACCTTGGGTTCTTTAATTGCTTCTTTAGGATTTAGTTGGGCTACCACGGCACCATTATCAATAATCTTGGATGATTGTAATTCTTTCCGGAATAAATAATTGAGGACAACGATTGACACCAACCATGTGACTAAAACAATTGGAAGCGCATTTCTCAGGAAATCAACAAAAGTAAAATTTGCTGCTGAAGCTATCAAGATATTGGGGGGATCACCAACCAGGGTGGCCATACCTCCGATATTGGATAAAATAGCTTCGGAAATCAGAAATGGTCTGGTATTGTATCCAAGGATTTCACAAATGAGGATTGTCACTGGAGCGATAAGTACCACTGTCGTCACATTATCCAGAACCATTGAGACAACAGATGTTACCGCAGTCAAGAAAATCAATAAACGGATGGGCTTGCCTTTTGATATTTTTGCAGCCATTACTGCCAGAAATTGAAAGAAGCCAGTTGGTTCCAATAAGCCCACCAAAATCATCATGCCGATGAGTAGACCCAGGGTGTTAAAGTCAACCACGGCAACAGCCTGTTCCTGATTATAAAAACCGAAATAAATGCCGACAACAACCATTAAAGTTGCCCCAACCATTGCTACAATGGTGCGGTTTACTTTTTCTGAAAAAATGATTATCAGGACAACGATAAAAATGAATAATGAAAAAATAACAGGTAAGTTGATCATTTATGATTTTCTATGGATGATTGGATCAAAGTTTCCAGCTTCGGATGATAGCAGTACCGAGATCTACATGTGATGCTAAACCAACCAGACGTCTGGAAGCATCAACAACTGGAATATCAGCCAAATCTTCATTATGCAGGATAGCTACAGCATGCACCAGACTCCAATCTTCCTGTACGAATATAGGTTCTTCCATAATCTCCTTTATTTGAATATCTAATTCAGCCTCAGAAGGGATCCTGGTTTCAAATGCCCCCAGATTATTGATAAAAGAAAAGTTTGCTATGAAATCAATAAAATCCGGTAAAACAATGCGCAACAACGAATTCAATGTGAGTATACCAATTAATTTATGGTTACTGTCGACTACTGGTAGCGTGCCGATATGGTACTCCTGCATTAATTTTGCTGCACCAGCGATTGTCTCATCAACATGGATGAAAAAAACCCTTTTTTTCATACAATTTCGAACGATCATATTAACCTCTTTTTTGGGGTAAATGAATCCGATAAAGTTGATTATAGTACTAAAAAAACAGACGACAAAAATGCCATCTGTTTTAGTCGGTTACGGAATTATTTATTTTAATTGCCAGGCAGGGTGCATTTCATCAGAATCGGGGCTTAAAGTCAAGTTTGTCTGATTTTGGCCATCGATATCCATAATGTAAATTTCCATGTTTGTATCACGATTTGATTGGAATAGGATCCAGGTAGAATCAGGTGACCAGGCCGGGTAGGAGTCAAAGGTTGTGTTTGTCAATCGTTTAACTTCCAGACCAAAGGAAAGGATTCGTGTCAAGTAAACATCCTGGGTACGTCCCTGAACATTGGTGTAAGCCATCCATAAAGCATCTGGAGACCAGGCAGGGTCGCCCATATATTTAAGACGCATGTAGAACATATCTCTTTCCATATCCACAAAATCATTCGCTGGATCACGCATCCATAAATAGCGCAAACTGGATGATGGAAGTACGTAAACCAAGCGATCCATCTTAGGTGACCATTCTGGAGAAAACTCCTGCTTATCTGTACTCAAACGCCTTAAATCAGTTCCATTTGGGCGGACAATCATCAATTGTTTGATACCATCAGAGCGATTATCTATTGTAAAAACAATCCACTCACCATCTGGAGACCAGGCTGCTTCTGTTTCATTGCCCGGAATTGCAATGAGATTGGACAAGCCACTGCCATCAACATTGATTGTGTATAAGTCAATTTTATTTTCCGTATCACCACTTTCAGCCGAGAAGATTATTTTTGTCCCATCAGGTGACCAGTTGGGGTAAGATTTGTTTCCTGGATTGGTTGTTAATTGTGTTTGGTCTCCAGCGATTAACGTGCCATCTGGTTGTTTATACACTTTCATTGTCCAGAGCTGGAATGTTTCCCCATCTCCGACATCACTGACATACGCCACAATCCCATCACGCCCAATACTGGGATACGCCTGAGTCGGGGTGATGGTGGGTTCTGGAATGTCGGTAGCGGTTGGCTCCTGGGTATCAGTAGGTATCGGCTCAGGCGTATAAGTGGGTGTTGATTCTTCGACTGGAACAAGGATCGGAACAGAAGTTTCCGTAAATAAAACTACATTAGCTGTTGCAGGTGGAGGTGTCTCTTTTTCAACCAGGAATGTGTTCCACACAAACCAACCCCCACCAAATAAAACGATGGCGCCTACGACTAATACAACTGGAATGAACCAGATCAATTTGGATTTTTGTTTTTGTGCAGGTTGCGAGATGGGATAGGAAGGCGATGAGGAGACCGGTGTGGAGACAGGAGTGGATGGAACGGGTGAAGAAGCTCCAACACGGGTCGCTTCTGCATTCATGACTGGTTGTGGTTTTTGAGCCGGGGTTGTTCGCACAGGAGCGATCATCGTTTCGTCCGGACCAGGGATACTGGATTGTCCTAATGATTGAACAAAATCGAGAATGGAACTGTAACGATCCTCTGGTTTAATGGATAGCGCTCTTGTAATAACCTCTTCAATATGAGGAGGAACATCCGGGTTTAATTCATGGATTGGTTTGAGGGTAGCCTGGCCGAGCAGTCGTTCTACTGCATCCACAGGCTTTTCATTGGTCAGGACGTTGTAAAGTGTAGCAGCCAGCCCAAATTGATCAGAGTAGTGTCCAGTTCGACCAGAACCATATTGTTCAGGTGGTGAGTAACCAGGGGTAAGCCCTCTGGCGCCGGTGGAGGTTTCCTGAGTAATATCTGAAGACTTTGCAATACCAAAATCCACTAGGATTACCTCGCCGCGAGGGGTGATTTTGATGTTGCCGGGTTTAATATCTCTGTGAATGACAGGGGGTTCCTGTGTGTGGAGATAATTAAGGGCTTTCCCGAGTTGTTTAGCCCAATAAAGCACTTTATCGACTTCCTGTTTTCCTTCACGCTTGACGATGGCGCCCAGGTCATCACCAGGGATAAAATCCATCACCAGGTATTGGCTATCTTCAATCACAAAATAATCAATAACCCGCGGAAGATTGGGATGGCGTAAACCAGCCAACAAGCGTGCTTCCTGCAAGAATTGTTCTCGTCCTTCCTGGCGCGGGTTCTGGTTAATTTTGACTGCCACTTTCATCTGCAAGACGGTATCCAACGCCAGATATACAGCGCCCATGCCACCTTTTCCGAGTTGTTTTTCCACCCGATAGCGATCACGTAAGAAGGTATTGTATTCAAGTTCCATAATAAGAATAACTCCTTGAGGACGAGAAAAAGATACGATAAGTGTATGATAATTAGGTCTAATTTGCAAATATGGCGTAGAGATGAGTTTTTGAAAACTCAACCAATATAGATAAATAAATAACTATCTTCTCAAACAATCTGGACATCAAGAATTAATATAATTTTGGTTTCTCCAATTATCGCAACTTTTTCGGAAATGCAAAGTGAATTTATTGATTCTACAAAACATTGTAAATATATTATTAAACATTATACAAACATTGTTTATTGAAAACAAAATTCTCGATAATCCGACACATCAAAACTAAAAACTTTAGAAAATAGGAGACGAAAAATGTTACGTTCAAAATTGATGCTAGTTTTATCATTAGTTGCTGTTGTTGTTATGGCTTTAGGATTTGCTTCACCGGTAGAAGCTGCAAAACCTGAAAGACAAACGATCGTTGATGTGGCTTTGGCTGCAAATAAAGAGTCTGGTGAATTCTCAATCTTGATTTCTGCATTAGGAGCTGCTGACCCTGCAGTTTTGAAAACCTTAGCTGGGAATGGTCAATTCACAGTTTTTGCACCAACTGACGCCGCTTTTGTTTCATTGCTTGGTGAACTTGGTTTGACAGCAGAGCAATTATTAAGCAATCAAGAATTAGTAACCCAGGTACTGCTTTACCATGTTGCCCGTGGAGATCGAAATTCTGACGAGGTTTTTGGTTCTAGCCGTATCAGAACATTACAAGGTGGATTCTTATTTCAAAGTGGTGGTGTCCTAACGGATGTAAATGACCGTACCGCAAACATTATTAAAGCCGACATTGAAGCTGATAATGGTGTTATTCACGTGATTGATCGAGTAGTCCTCCCGTAAAGATTTTATAAAATTTGACAGAAGTTAAGGAGCCATGATTGGCTCCTTTTTTGTTTGTATAAAAACTCAATAGGAGCGCAATAAGTTGACAGTGATTATTGTTTGTAGTAAACTTTTGATCGTCCTACGGGCGCGTAGCTCAATGGTAGAGCAGTGGCCTTTTAAGCCATTGGTTCAGGGTTCGAGCCCCTGCGCGCTCACTAAAATTCCTGAGTAATCAGGAATTTTTTCATTAATACCAATTGTTAAAAAAATCTCTGTATTTTTTTCCTGGTTTTTCATTTAGCTAAGAATTAAACTTATGAACCTTTGGATCAGGGTTCGAAAACTGCATACCCAATTTTTAATCAGTAGTAGATTGGTCTTAGTATCCATGAGCGGTATGGTATTGGAGTCTGGTAACCCGGGAAGAAAAAGATCTTCCAAAAAGGTATACAATATTAAGATGGGTAATAATTTCCGACACAGTAGACCTACGCTTGGTGTATTAGCTGGATGGCAATTTTACCGGACGGCAACAAACCTAAGCTATCTGGATCCAGTGTTTCGCGGAATCAGTTGTGCTGCTCGCGATTTTGGTTGTAATTTACTGTTAGGTTGTGGTCTCGGACCTTCAGCCAGTCCAACCGATCCTCTACGACCTGCCTGGCCAATGATTTCTTCAGAAAACGATTATGTTCCAATTGGGCTCAAAAATACGGATGGACTCATTATTGCCAATCCACTTCACTCCAAAGAACGATCTGATTATGTCAGGAAGGTGATAACTGTAGGACATCCAGTAATATTTATTGGTGCGGGCGAAAATGGGCCTTCAATCGTTGCTCATAATTCCAGTGGTATATTTGACGCCTTACAACACTTGAAAGGTCATGGACATCAGCGAGTGGCCTTTATTGCTGGTACGCTGGAGGATATGGAAGGGGATAGTGGAGAGCGTTTGAAGGCTTACCAACTGGGTTGTGAACAATTTGGTTTTGCTCAGGACCCACGTTTGATTGTCTATGGCCGGCATGTGTATCCGGGCGGCTTTCATGCCATGCAGGAGTTGCTGAATGGTGGAGTTGATTTTACAGCTGCGCTGGCCAGTAATGATGAGTCTGCATTAGGTGCCATGAAAGCGATTGAAGAGGCTGGAAGAAAAATCCCACAAGATGTAGCTATTATCGGTTTCGATAATAGACTTGAGGGAGCTGTCAATGAACCAGGGCTCAGCAGTATCCATGTTCCCTTATTCTCGCTGGGGTATCGTGCTGTTGAATTGATGCTTGCGCATCTTGAAGGAAGTACTGATTTAAATGAACGTGAGTATGTGGAGACCCGTCTCGTTATCAGGGAATCATGTGGTTGTAACCAACCCATGAATTTCGTAAATGATCCTGTGGCGAATAAAGAAATACAATTATCTACTAGTGACGAACAGATTTCTTATCTTGTTGGGTTAATTTCCACAGCTGTTATGAACCAGGCACAAAATCTTACCGAAGAAAAATGTCTATCATTATCCCAGAACCTGGTCAAAGCTTTTCTGAAAGGAATTCAATCTGGTAATAGTCAAACTTTTAGCCATATACTTGAAGAGACTCTCCGAATAACGACAAGCAGTAATGATGATCCTCACATCTGGCAAGCCGCACTTTCTTTACTGGAAAAATGGAGTTCGGAAACTTACGGAACAAATCTTTCGTTCGGATCCATCAGCAAAAATATGATAAGTGAGGGCCGATTAAAGATCAGTCTTCAAGTTCAGAGATACCATAGCCAGTACATTATCGATGAACGCTGGAAAGCCAGTCAGTTAAGTTTGTTAACTGCCAGATTGTTGAATGCTCTCGATGAACAGCAGATTTTTGAAATTCTTGCAGATTACTTACCAGCAATGAATATTCAAACGGCAATGTTGAGTTTAATTGAAGGTAAGGAAGAAGATCTGGACCAAAGCTGGTCTATTGGGAATTTATTAGTTCGTGATCAACAGCCAATAAAAACTGACATTCAAATGTTTCCACCTCCCGGCTTGTTTGATCCTGATACAGCGTTTCAATTAACTTTGATCCCTGTCGTAGACCCCACTAAACAGCTCGGATTCATTGCATTCGATTCTGAACACCTGGATTTATATGGAGCTATTGTTCAGCAACTTGGTGGTGCACTCAATAAAGCGCGATTATATCGGCATGCAACTGAGGGGCGTCGTTTGGCTGAAGAAGCAAATCGCATGAAAAGTAATTTTCTATCGACCATCAGTCATGAACTACGTACTCCTTTAAATTTAATCGTGGGCTTGAGTGGAATCTTGATGGAGGAAAGTGATGAAGAAAAATCACTTCTGCCAGAGTCAGTTCAACAAGATATCAGTCGCATCAATGCCTATGCTCAACATCTGGGTGGATTGATTGGTGATGTCATTGATCTGGCATCGAATGAAGCTGGACAATTGCGATTAAATATGGAAATGATTAATTTAGGTGAGTTGCTTAAATTGGTTGCTGATAGTGGTTCTCAATTAACAGCTGATAAAGGATTGATTTGGAAAGCAGATATACCTCAAACCGGCCCCTTCGTTTGGGGAGATCGTACACGTTTACGACAAGTCGTCCTCAATCTCGTAAACAATGCAGTAAAGTTCACAACCTATGGATCAGTAAGTATGACAGTTGAAACTGGTGATGGAAATGTGACAATTCGTGTCTGTGATACAGGTTTGGGAATACCGCTGGAAGAACAGTCTCTAATTTTTAATGAATTTCGCCGATCGGAACGAAGCATTGAGCTGGGATACCCAGGCTTAGGATTAGGTCTCTCCATCAGCAAGATGCTCATTGAAATTCATAATGGAAAAATAGGATTAGAATCATCTGGAGTGGAGGGGGAAGGCTCCTGTTTTTATTTTACTTTATCCACTGTTGGCCAACCTCTTGACCAAGATTTGACAGATATTACTGTGTCACAAATCAAACCAACCGTTTTGTTTTTAGTAACACAGGATAATACAAGCAAACAGCTTTGCACTCTCTTAGAAAACCGTGGCATTGATGTAAAAATTGTTCTGATGGACCAGCCATCCCAGTGGATGTCATTACTATCAAAGTTTCCTCCGGATGCGATTATTCTGGATGTGAGTATACAATCAGATCTGGGTTGGAATGTTCTGAGAGAAATTAAAAACAGCCATTTGGCCAGGGGAATCCCTATCTTGTTCTATTCTTTCTCAGATGAAGGTGATGGGTTACTGAATCTTGATTATCTCACCAAACCAATAGAACTTTCAGACTTAACACAGGCATTTGATCATGTTCGTCTTATGTTTGAATCTGATCAGGCTGTAAGGACATTTCTAGTTGTGGATGATGACCCCAATACTTTGGAGGTTCATTCTCGAATTGTAAAGTCACAATCTTCCTCTTATCGCGTTTTGCAGGCTCAGGATGGATTCAAAGCCTTAAATATACTTAAGAAGGAAAAAGTTGATGTGGTGTTGTTAGATTTGCAAATGCCGAAATTAGATGGTTTTGGTGTATTGGAAGCTATGCGGGCTGACAAAAAGCTGCGTGAAATTCCTGTAATTGTTGTCACTGGAAAAGTATTAACTGATGAAGATATGTCCCGTTTAAATCAAGGTGTGACTACTATCCTAAACAAGGGCATGTTTAGCAGAGAAGAAACTGTAATTCATATTACCAATGCACTCGAGCAGAAACGTAAACTAAATCAGGAAGCAAAAAAATTAGTCCGACAAGCCATGTCATATATTCATGAACATTTTTCAGAACAAATATCCAGACAAGATTTAGCAACATTAGTCAATATATCAGAAGATTACATGACTTTTTGTTTCAGACAAGAACTAGGTATTTCACCCATTAAATATTTACAACGCTTCAGAATCAATCAGGCAAAGATGTTGCTAAAGGCAAGCCAAAAGAGCATCACTGAAATTGCTTTTGAGGTTGGTTTTTTGGATAGTGGATACTTCAGCCGGATATTTCATCGAGAAACGGGAGTTTCTCCTGGTGAATATCGATCTTTGATCTGATTTTTTTCTCGTCATTTTTATAGTCAAAAAGAATTTGGATATTTGAAATTTATCCAGGTTCTATGAATCGTTCATGTCATCCACTTTTTTGTCCATGTAAAAAAAACTCCATGTCAATACAATGTGAATGAAAGCGGTCTCATATTGGGAATGAGGGATCTGGGCAATTATGACTATCACGTTAAGAGAAGTAGCAAAACTAGCAAATGTCTCACTGGCAACAGCTTCCCGAGTGATTAATGATCGCCCTGGAGTGCGATCTGAAATTCGAGCACGAGTTTGGCAAGTGATCAGGGAGAATGGTTATCAACCAAATCAAGCAGCTCGATCTTTAGCTGCTTCTCGGTCACGAAAAGAACAATGATATCCAGGAGGTGATGGTTCTTAAAACAATTTGGTCTGAGAAACCCCAGCAATTCTGTTTTCTAATCTAATCAAATTCATTTTACTTACGAAGGAGAAAATCGTCCATGTTTAAGAAAATCTATAAAGTAATAACTATTTTGATGGTCTTTGCAATTTTTTTGGCCGCCTGTGCCCCCAAAGAAACTGCCCCCTCGACTTCTGATGGGTCATCCAGTGAACCAGTAGCTGCAGAAAAAGTAACACTTCGAGTGCTAGTCCATCAAAATCCTCCGATGGTGGAATTCATGGAAGCTTTTAACAAAAGTTTCAGTGATAAATACCCGAATGTGACTATTGACATGTCAGTTGTTAATGCAAATGACTTGAGTACTGTGACCCAGACAAGATTAACCGCCAATGATATCGACGTGATTGACATTTTCGGTTTTGCGAATGGCGCTCAACCCTATATGAAGCTTGTTGATAAACCTAATTGGCAACAATTGATTGAGGCTGGTTTATTGATGGATATTTCTGATCAGGCATTTGTAAAGAATTATGATCAGCCTACCATTGATGATGCAGGTAGTTTTAATGGCAAAGTGTACGCAGTCAATCTTGGTAGAGTTTCCTATAGCGGCATTTATTACAACAAAGACTTATTCGCCGCTAACAATGTTACTGTTCCAACAACCTGGGACGAGCTGGTCACAGCATGTGAAACATTCACAGCTGCAGGAACACCCTGTATGACGGCTGGAGGTAAGGATGGTTGGCCAATTTTTGTTGGCGCTTATGGCTTGACTGGCGCAATCTATCCTGACCAGGCAGCTCTGGTTGAAGGTCTTTGGACCGGAACCATCAAATGGAATGACGCAAAAGCGCTTGATATGTGGGAAAAAATGAAAGTTTATGCCCAGAACATGATGGAACCCGGTGCCAGTGGTGTGGCGGGTGATGCTGCTCCTGGTCGTTTTGCTTCAGGCGCAGTGGCTATGTTCCCTGGTGGAACCTGGTATGCCTCCGCAATCGAAGCTGCAGAACCTGCGTTTGATTGGGGATATATTCCTTTCCCTGGTTCTGATAATGCAGATGATAACAAGTACTTGTTTGGCAAATATGATCAGGGTTGGGCAATTGCTGCCAATACACCAAATAAAGAAGTAGCTCTAAATTACTTAGCTGAGTTCTCAACCCCTGAAAATTACCAGGCATTTGCCAATGCGGTTGGATTCATTCCAACACAACCAAGCGCTACATTAGACACCAAAATCGGTGCCGAAGTTGCTCCATATCTGGAAAACTTCCGTGTCGGTTATGAGCAATATTGGATTGCTCCCAAGGGTTCTGGACAATTTGCCAATCCATGGGCTTCTTATTTCAAACCCTTCGGTACTTATGATGACGCAAAAGAACTGGCAGATAAAGTTCAAGCTGACCTCCAATCTGGTCTCGATGCTGTAAAGTAATTCGTTTCGTTGAAAGGCTTTCCACCAATCGGTGGAAAGCCTTTTCTATATAGAAGGAGGAGAATAATGAACTACCATTTTGGTCGGGGTAAATCAAGATTAACCCCATATTTGCTATTACTCCCGGGTATAGCATTCTACTTTATTATCTCGCTTGGGCCATCCTTAGCTACCTCAATCTTCTCTTTAACAGATACAACCGGTCTGAAAGGTGCGACAATTAATTGGATTGGGTTGGATAATTATAAAGAATTCCTTTTTATGGGACAGGCATCCAAAGATAATTTTGATGCGCTGGGTCGTACGTTAATTTTTTCAGTTTTTGTCACAACAATTCAATTCTTATTTGGGTTGGTCACGGCGGTTATATTAAACAACCCAAAAATTCGTGCTCGGAACTTTTTTCGAACACTTTTCTTTATGCCAGTCATTCTAGGCGCAGTCATTCAAGGTCTGATCTGGTCCCTGTTCCTTTTCCCACTTGGTGGCCCAATGGCAAAGTTATTTGAATTTTTTGGTCTTCGCTCTGAATTTTTGGGAGGATCACCCACGGAAGCATTTATCTGGGTCATTATCATTCAAATCTGGGCGAATATGGGAATCACCATGATGATCTTTTTATCTGGTTTACAAACCATTCCATCTGAAATGTATGAAGCAGCCGAAATGGATGGAGCAAATAACTGGCAAGTTTTTAAGAATGTTACCTGGCCATTGTTAACACCCAGTGTTAACACAAATTTACTTTTGAATATCATTGGTAGTTTACAAGCCTGGCAGTTATTCCTGGTCTTAATTGGTTACCGCAATGGAACACAGGTCTTAGGTTATTTGATTTACGCAGTAGGCTTTGGACAAACTTCGGGAAGTGTAACCAGCAGTTTTAGGCAAGGCTATGCTGCAGCAGCTTCCATGGTGTTATTCGTTTTAGTATTGGTGATAGGATTGTCTGTTCAAACATTCTTAAGACGTCGGGAAGAAAGGATTATGGGATGAAAAACGCTAAAGAATCCAACGGTAAATCAATTAAATGGGGGCTTGTAGCATCTTATATTTTCTTATTTCTGTTGGTACTGGCTTACCTTGGACCATTGTTGATGTTGGTGAATACAGCATTGAAAACAATGCCAGAGTTTATGAAGAATGCAACTGGAATAACAACATCATTCAATTTCAGTAATTTTGCTGATGCCTGGGAAAAAGCAAATTTCCCACAATATATTTGGAATTCAATCATTTACACTTTCACGGCAACATTTATCTATGTCATTACAGCTGTTTTTGTGGCGTTTCCAATATCGCGAAAATATGTCAAATTTTCTACACCCCTGCTAACCCTTTTTGTAATCGCGTTATTTTTGCCACCTGCGCTCATTCCACAGTTTCGTCTTATCCTGGGTTTAGGCCTCTATAATAATCCGATTGGTTATATCATGTTGTTTTTGGTCAATCCGATTGGGATTATCATTTTGGTGAATTATATTAAAACACTGCCTTTAGAGTTGGATGAAGCCGCAGCATTGGAAGGTTGTGGATACTTACGCTTTGTGTGGTCAATAGTTCTTCCACTCATACGACCTGCGGTTGCTACTGTCGTTGTTCTGCATGCGATTGGCATTTGGAATGAGATTATCGCTCCAACCATTTATCTTACCAACAAAGACTACTATCCAATTACCCGTGGTTTGATTGTATTTCAAGGTGTGTATGGAAGCAATTGGCCAACATTAGCAGCAGCTGTTTTAATGTTGACATTTCCCATGCTAGTCTTATTCCTTGTCTTGCAACGTCAAATTGTCTCTGGTCTAACAGCTGGAGCAGTAAAAGGATAATTCAAACACAAAAGAAGTTTGCCTTAAGTAAAAAAAATATCTGGCGATTTTTGGAGTAAAGAATGGATATGAAACACAAGAACATCCTTAAATTAATCTTGCTTGTTGTTTTGATAACAACGTTGACTGGATGTATTACAAAAGCAGCAGAGATTACCCCTCCTCCAGGTTACCAATTGGTTTGGAATGATGAATTTGATGGAAAATCAATCAACACGAATAATTGGACGTATGATATTGGTGGTTGGGGATGGGGGAATGGTGAAGCTCAATATTACACAGACCGTCCAGAAAATGCGCGCATTGAAAAGGGAATGTTAGTCATAGAAGCTTTACAGGAAAAATACGAAAATTCCTATTACACCTCGGCAAGATTAAAAACGCAAGGTCTTCAAAATTTTCAATATGGGCGAATTGAAGCCAGATTAAAAGTTCCTGAAGACAAAGGATTGTGGCCGGCCTTCTGGATGTTAGGTTCCTCATTTGATGGATCAAATTGGCCAGATTGCGGTGAGATTGATATTATGGAGTACATCGGAAAAGAACCTGATCTAATTATGGGCACTGCGCATGGGCCTGGTTATTCTGGAGCGCTTGGCATTGGGCAATGGAACCGGCAAACATTCAATATTGCAGATGATTTTCATACATATGCCATCGAATGGGAAGAAGGAAAGATCGATTGGTATTTTGATGGCGAGTTGTATCACACAGTCACTTATGCTGATGTTGGAGATCGCCAATGGGTATTTGACCAGCCTTTCTTCATAATTTTAAACCTGGCACTTGGTGGACAATTACCTGGACCGATTGGGCTGGATGTTGTATTTCCAAAACAATATCTGGTAGATTACGTCCGTGTCTTCCAAAAAGTAAATTAAACCAGCGAAAAACAAACATGTCACTCAATCTGCAGTGTTATTTATATGACACGAGAAAATGATGCAAGCGTAAACAAAAATAAAGAAATATTTTTTGAGGATTTCACCGGTGACCTGATTAATCGCGATCATTGGAATGTTATGGTCACCGGTGATATTTTCAACCATGAACAACAAGCTTACGTTGACTCTTTAGAAACAGTTTACACAGAACCAGGTGATCCGACAGATGCAAATGGTATTTTGGTGTTGCACCCAAGATATCATCCCAACTACATAACCCGGGAAGGTAAATCCTTTGATTTCATTTCCGGACGAATTGATACAAAGGGAAAGATTGAATTTATCCATGGCGAAATCTCAGCAAGAATTAAGATGTCATTTGGCGCTGGTTTATGGCCAGCCTTCTGGCTAATCGGGCAAGGCTCATGGCCAGGCTGTGGAGAAATAGATATTATGGAGTTCGTTGGTGAACCGGATTGGATCAGTTCTGCAGTGCATGGCAAAGGATATTCTGGAGATGCAGCACTGGTAAATTATTTCTATTTCCCTACTTACAATGATGTTACAAATTGGCATGTTTATTCATTAAATTTACAACAAGATAGAAGTATGGAATTTTACGTTGATGATAAGTTAGTGTATCGAGTAACCAAACCAATGATTGAATATTTCAGTCCATGGATTTTTAATCAACCAAAAAGTATTGTTTTAAATTTTGCAATCGGTGGTAGATATCCCTATAAAATCAATGGTTTAAAGAAACCATTTTATGGTCTACCTGAAGAAACTGTTACATCAATACAAAAAAACGAAGTTCGTTATATGATAGATTGGGTAAGAATATCTCATTCTTAGAAAATTAAGGTTATCGGGAGTTAACATGAACAAAGATTCGCGTCCAATTTGGATCGGGCACACATTTCAACAAAAATCAACCATTGACACAACCGGAGAATTTATTAATATTCAAAATGAAAAATTTTATAAGATTGCCAATTCTGATGTGTTAGCTCCTTTTTTCATAAACCTGGTAAGCAGTTCTAACCATTGGATGTTTATCTCCTCGAATGGAGGTATATCTGCTGGCCGTGTTAGCGCTGAACAGGCGTTATTCCCTTATTACACGGAAGATAAATTAACTGATAATTATGACAATACTGGTAGCAAGACGATATTTCGAATTTTTCATGATAATCAAACCTGGTTATGGGAACCATTTTCAGCCCGTCAATGTGGGAAGTACCAGATTGAAAGAAATTTGTTCAAAAATGTACCTGGCACCAAAGTTATTTTTGAAGAAATTAATAAAAGCCTGGATTTAACATTTACGTATTCCTGGTGCACCGGTGAGAAATTTGGTTTCGTGAAAACCTCTTCTCTTAAGAGCTCAAACACATCGGAAGCTACTATTCAGATTGAATTGTTGGATGGTTTGCAGAACGTCCTGCCTGCAAATGTTTCTTCTGCTACACAGAATACCTTAAGCATCTTATTGGATGCTTATAAGCGCAGTGAATTAGATCTTGAAACAGGTTTGGGGATCTATACATTGAATGCTACTTTGACTGATTTAGCTGAACCAAGTGAATCATTATTGGCGACGATAATTTTTCAAGTTGGATTCGATCAGGTTAGTCACTTACTCTCTTCCAATCAATTAGAAGAATTTCGGGAGGGAAAGGAAATATCACCAGAAGTAGATGTGTGTGGCCACCGTGGAGCCTATTTTATCCATGCCAAAGCGACCTTGCCACCTGGTAAGGAAAAAATCTGGTATTTTGTGGCTGACGTTCAACAGGACGCAGTTGACATTGTAAACACGATCCATCATCTCAGGAAAAAATCAGCTGAACTTAGCCTGGAAATTGAGCAAGACGTTAATGCCAACACTCACCAATTGGAAAATATTGTTGCCAGCGCTGATGGGTTGCAGTTGAGTGCTAATATTCTTCGAACTTCACATCATTTTTCAAATGTTATGTTTAATTTGATGCGCGGTGGCACCTTTGCCGACCAGTATAGGATTGACAGTGCTGATTTTTCAGAGTTTGTCTCTAACCATCATCACCAACTGCATAAGACTCATTCTGAATTTTTGAAGAACCTGCCGAAGAAAATTCATATTTGGGACTTCCATACCCGATTACAGACTCAGGGTTCAACGGATCTCATCCGGCTGGGCTACATCTATTTGCCATTGACTTTTAGCCGTCGACATGGAGATCCCAGTCGTCCCTGGAATAAGTTTACGATCAATATAAAAAAACCGGATGGATCTGTGCGCCTGGACTATGAAGGGAACTGGCGTGATATTTTCCAGAATTGGGAAGCATTGTCGTATTCCTACCCGGAATTTGTGGAAGGAATGATTTTCACTTTTCTGAGCGCTACCACTGCCGATGGATATAATCCATACCGTATCACACGATCTGGTCTGGATTGGGAAATCCCGGATCCAGGAAATCCCTGGGCTAATATAGGCTATTGGAGTGATCATCAGATTATTTACTTGTTGAAGTTGATGGAAATCAGTGCAAAGGTCCATCCAGGGCGATTGAGCGACTTCCTTGAATCGCACATCCTGAGCTTTGCGAATATTCCATACCGCATCAAACCTTATTCTGACCTATTGGAGGATCCGTATAATACCATCCATTTTGATGATGCGATGGAAGGCGAGATTGATGAAAGAGTTAAATTGTTTGGAACAGACGGAAAATTAATGTTTGATTCAGATGGTCAGGTTCTACATCGCTCTCTTGGGGAAAAATTACTTATCTTGCTTTTAGCGAAGCTGGTTAATTTTGTCCCGGAGGGCGGTATCTGGATGAACACGCAACGCCCGGAGTGGAATGATGCCAATAACGCGTTAGTTGGTAAGGGTTTATCCGTGGTTACTCTGGGTTATTTGCGCCGGTATATTGTTTTTTGTCGAGAACTGTTGAGTAAAAAAACAACTATCAATTTAAGCATCAGCGAAGAAGTTGTTTTGCTTTTTGCCCAGATGAAAAAGATCTTTGAGCAGTTTTACCCAGTCCTGGCGTCAGAATTTGATAACAAACAACGTCGTGCTATGATGGATGCGCTTGGGCAGGCTGGTAGTGATTATCGCTGGAAAATTTACGATCAGAATTTCTCTGGGAATTTGAATTCGATCAGCAGTAATGACTTGCTTGAGTTCTTAGACCTGGTGCAACAATTTATTGAACATTCTTTGCGTGCTAACAAACGCAGCGATCAGCTTTTTCATACTTACAACATTTTGGATGTCGGTGAAAATAATGCCAGCATCAGCCATCTGAAGGAAATGCTGGAGGGTCAGGTTTCTATTCTTTCTTCAGGACTGCTTTCCGGCGATGAATCGCTGGCACTATTGCAAAGTTTACGAAGCAGTGCTCTCTTCCGTGAAGATCAGAACACTTACATTTTATATCCAGATAAACCCCAACCGGGTTTTCTATCCAAAAATACGATTTCGATGGATCAAATTGGAGATTTGCAACTGCCAGCTATTCTGGCAGAAAAGCAGGATAAAACATTGCTCGTACGAGATTTGGATGGACTGTATCATTTTGGCGGAGAACTGCACAATGCCAAAGATGTGTACGAAGCTTTGGAAAATCTGGCAAAACAACCAGAATTGGCTGAATTAGTCGTTTCAGAAGGAGAAAAAATAGCAGCCTTATTTGAGGATGTATTCCACCATGCCGAGTTTACAGGGCGGTCCGGGAAATTTTTTGCTTACGAAGGACTCGGGAGTGTTTACTGGCACATGGTTTCGAAGCTGCTGCTGGCTGTCCAGGAAACTGCCTTGAAATACCAGTTTGACTCTTCCTCAGCCGGATTAATAGAAAAATATGAGGATATTCGTGCAGGTCTTGGACTCTACAAATCTCCAGCCAAATTTGGCGCATTTCCCACCGATCCTTATTCGCACACACCCAATGGGCAGGGAGCAAAACAGCCTGGCATGACCGGGTTGGTGAAAGAAGAAGTCATCGCCAGAATGGCTGAGGTTGGATTGGTGATCAAGAATGGATGCCTTACTTTCAATGCGCTGTTATTTGACCCCAGCGAACTTCTTTCGGAACCCAGGACGATCCAATACCAGGATGTCAATGATATATCCCAGCAGATCCAATTACCCGCTGGCTGCCTGGGATTCACTTGTTGTGGGGTGCCCATTGTGGTTCAACTGGCCAAAAATTCTGGCATTGAAGTTTTCCTGAACGATGGCACAACACAAACAATCGCAGGTGATTGCCTGGATGAAATCAACAGCCAGCATATTTTCCGGCGGGATGGCATTGTGCATCATCTCTGGGTGAAGCTAAGCTGATTTAGTGCTAATGATATAACATACCTGTAGATGACGCTTTTTTCGTAAATGCAGTGGTCTTACGCATTAATCAGAAAACGATTTTATAAGTGACTCAAGTTAATCGAATTGAAATCCCATTATTATGTAAAGCAATCTCAAGAACATGCTACCGTTGTCTAAGTGAACTGGATTTGTAGAAGGGAGAGGAATCGCAAATTGATTGATCATGATTATTTTAGATAATTATGATTATTCTTCTTCGCTTATTCGAATATTATGGTACAGCAGTTGCCTATTAAGCCATTGCTCTATTCATCCCCATCACTTTAGCAATCAAAAGGTACTAGAGGAAACAAATAAATTTCCATATATCAACTGATCATGAATTTGCTTTATAATTATTATGGATGGATGGGGTGAGATGTGCCTACAATTATTGATTTAATTTACCGAGGTGAAAATGGAAGCAAATCAAGTTTTGAAACGCGCTGAAGTTCCATTGGAACAGACCTGGAACCTGGAAGCCATCTTTCCGTCCGTGGAAGAGTGGGAAAAGGCCTTAATTGGCATTGAAGCTGAAATCGAACAGATTGCCCCGTTCAGGAATACTTTATCTCAAAGCCCTCAGCAATTGTATAAATGTCTGAAGGAGACCGAGCGGGTCAGCCGGGCAATGGAGAAAATTTTCCTGTATGCCAGTCTGGGCAGTGCCGTGGACAATTCTGATCAGGCTGCGCAGGCACGCGCCGTGCAGGCCAGGGGAAAGTATGCCAAACTGCATGCCACCACCGCTTTTATCGAGCCGGAATTGATTGCGATTGGATTCCCAACCTTAAAAGAATGGTGCCAGCAGGATCAGGATTTGGCGCTCTACAAAACCTATTTTGAGCAACTCGAACGCAAACAAACCAAAGTCCGCTCCTTTGAGGTCGAAAATGTACTCGCCATGGCATCCGAACCGATGAGTACCGTGGTGCAAACCTACAATAGCCTGACCAATGTGGATATCAAGTTTGGTGTTGCCACTGATGAGAAAGGACAAACTTATCCCATTGAGCAGGGGAATTATGGGGCTCTGATCAGTCATGAAGACCGCAATGTGCGCAAAACAGCCTGGGAAAACTATAACGATGCATTCTTGAAAAACAAGAACACGTTGGCCGGGCTGCAGATTGCCGGATTACAAAAAGATATTTTTGTTGCGAATGTGCGCGGTTTCAAAAATACGCTGGAAGCTTCGTTATTCCCGAACAATATTCCTGAAGAAGTCTTCCATAATTTAATCAGTGTATTCCGAAAACATCTACCCACCTGGCATAAATACTGGCGCATCCGCAAGCAATGGTTGGGACTGGATGAATTTCAGGAGTATGATATCAAAGCTCCCCTGACCGATCAAAAACCGGTAGTGCCATACCAACAGGCAATCGAATGGATTACAGCAGGAATGCAGCCGTTAGGTGAAAATTATGTCGGTATTCTCAACAAAGGTGCCACGACTGAACGCTGGGTGGATTGGGCTGTCAATCAGGGAAAGCGCCAGGGTGCTTTTTCCAGTGGGGTGTATGATACCAGTCCCTTCATCATGATGAGTTACAACAACGATGTCTTCAGCCTGAGCACTTTGGCACATGAACTGGGACATTCGATGCATTCCTATTACACCAAACATACCCAACCCTACATTCATGGTCGTTATGCTTTGTTTGTGGCTGAAGTGGCTTCAAACTTCAATCAGGCCATGGTGCGTGATTATTTATTGCGTACCCAAACCGATCCTGTTTTCCAACTGGCACTCATCGAAGAAGCCATGTCGAATTTCCACCGCTACTTCTTCATCATGCCCACCCTGGCGCAATGGGAATTGGATATGCATCAACGTCTGGAGCAGGGCAAAGCCATGAATGCCAAAGTCATGATTGACCGTTGTGCCGAGTTATTCCACGAGGGCTACGGAGAAGAAGTAGCTTTCGATCATGAGCGTGTTGGTATTACCTGGTCACAATTCAGCCATATGTACATGAACTATTATGTGTATCAATATGCCACCGGTATATCCGGAGCACACGCCCTGGTTGAAAATATCCTGGCCGGCCAACCTGGCGCTGTGGATCGATATCTCACCTTCTTAAGTGCCGGAAATTCGGTCTATCCGCTGGATGCATTACAGGATGCAGGCGTAGATCTAACCTCGTCGGCACCAGTGGAAAAAGCGTTCAATTATCTGGGTAGTATTGTAGACCGTCTGGAAAAATTATTAGCTGAGAAGTAAGAATGCAAAAGTAGATAATGAAGCCCAAATGAATGGGGTTTACCCCATCGTTTGGGCTTTTTTTATTGTAAGAAGGGCAGGACTTTACTGTTCAGGTCTTCTGGAAAGATCATGCCAATGTGAATCATGGCAACTTTGCCTTCCGGATCGATCAAAATCGATGTGGGGAAACCCGTGATTCCCAGACCGTTTAATACGGTACCATCAGAGTCTAAAACAACTTTAAATCCCAATCCTAAAGTGTCCGCAAACTGCGCAGCGATATCTCTGGTCTCGCCAGCATTGATTGCCAGGATTTCAAATCCCTTGTTCTGATGTGCCTGATAAAATTTGTTCAAATCTGGCATTTCAGCCCGACAAGGGGGACACCAGGTCGCCCAGGCGTTCAACAAGACATATTTGCCCTGATAATCACTGAGATGAATGTTTTCACCTTGCAGGTCCGTCAATGCGAAGTCTCCAACGGATTTTCCCTGGATGGCTTTTTGGACACCTGCCTGTTGGGAATTTTGCAAGGATAACAACAACACACTGACCAGTAAGATGACAGCTATCCCAATGATAATCTGAACGTTCCTATTTTGCTTCTTTTTGTTCTTTACAGGCTTTTTTATTTTCATTTAGACCCATCTACCATCATCTTTATGCACTTGTTGGTATTTAATATATGTATGACGTTTCCAAGCAGAATACTTTTCAAAAAATAATAATTTAATTCTTTAGATCAATTTTAAGACAAAAGGTTGCAAATTGGATAAAAAATTCCAATTTAGAGCCAATTAACAGGTAATTCCTGATTGAAATGCAACAGTTTTCCCTTACTTTCTGAAATGGTCAGGGTTGATATGGATGCAGGCGCGATTCGAATTTGATTCAGGTTTTCCAAAGGTAAACCAATAAAATAGCTGATGGTGTGACGGATGATGCTACCATGTGAAAAGATGGCAATCACGGCATCATTCGGATGTTGATTAGTAAGCTTTAGCATTGCCATGGATACCCTTTCTCTGACCATAAATCCATTTTCACCGCCAGGTATTTTGGCCAGGGCAGGATTTTCCTGGAATATTTTCCAATTGGGATCCTGGATCAGTTCATCAAAAGATAGACCTTGCCAATCACCAAAATTCACCTGGTTCAACTCATGGTTTATTTTCACCTCCAGTTTTAAGAATGCTGCTAAAGGTTGTGCTGTTTCCTGGGTACGTTTCAAGGGGCTGGCATAAATGGCATCGATGGATAGATGTTTGAGTGCTTCAGCAACTCGAAGAGATTGCACGAGACCTTCAGCATTTAAAGGGCTATCGATGCGTCCAGCCAAAGCTTCATCAACATAATCTGTGTCACCATGGCGAATCAATAAGATTTTTGTCATTTTCATTCCTTCATTTGTCTTTGGAAATTTTCTTAGATGGCTTCTTTTCCACTTCTGTATATTGAGATGCAAACTTGTTCACATCGATCAGATTTATAAATGGTACAGAAATATGTTCATTTGTCAGCATCAATGTACTGATGGATGCGGTGTTAATGTGGATGCGCTGAAATGTATCCAGGGGGACATTAAGATAATAGGCAACCAGCAAGCGGATGGCATCAGAATGACTGAAACAGGCAACCAGATCGAATGGTTCATGCTTTTCCGAAATCTGTGTAATACAATCCACCAGACGGTGTTGGGCTCCGATGAAACTCTCTCCATTAGGGAATTGCATTTGAGAGGGATGTTTCTGGACAGTCTCCCATAATTTTAGTCTACGCATTTGCTTGATGGTTTTTCCCTGCCAGTCTCCAAAGTTGATTTCACTCAGGTTTTCGCAAATGGAGATTTCCATCTTTTTTACCTGTGCCAGTGGTTGAGCAGTTTCCAGCGCTCGATCCAACGGACTGCTGTAAATGGCTTTGATGGGCAGGTTTTGGAGGGTTGTTGCCAATACTTTTGCCTGGTTCAGTCCATTCTGGTTGAGATGTACTCCTGGCAGTCTGCCTGCCAATTTTTTCCCCACCCAATCATTTTCCCCATGCCGGATTAATAAGATAATTGCCATATTTATTCCTTTTTTGTTGGTGGTTTTTGAACAGGTGCTTGATTATGCAGCCCATCCGTTTGTTTTTTTCGCCAATCTTCGACCCGTTTTTGCACATTGGCTTCATATCCCTGGTCAGAGGGTTTGTAAAAATGCATACCTGTCAGGTGGTTGGGTAAGTATTGTTGCGGTACAAAATGACCTTCGAATGAATGCGGATATAAATATCCCTTACCATGCCCAAACCCTTTGGCATCACGGCTGCTGTCCATCAGATGGATGGGTACCTGTCCCATGCCCTCTGCTTCCATGCGTTTGAGAATATCAAAGTAAGCCATTACAGAGTTAGATTTTGGTGCAGTAGATAAGTATAGGGTAGCTTCCACAATCGGAAAAATCCCTTCGGGTAAACCTATAAATTCATACGCATTTGCAGCGGCATTTGCTACCACCAGAGCCTGTGGATCCGCTAATCCGATATCTTCACCTGCCAGAATGATCAGTCTGCGTAAAATAAAGCGGGGATCTTCACCAGCTGCCATCATTTTTGCCAGCCAATACAGTGCTGCATCCGGGTCACTACCACGTACCGATTTGATAAAGGCAGAAATCGTATCATAATGAACATCTCCACTTTTATCGTATAAAACAGCGCGTTTTTGGATAGACTCCTGGGCGACATCCAGGGTGATGTGGGTGGTCTTGGTCTTATCCGGGGCTGTGGTCTCTATGGCAAGTTCGAGGGCATTTAATAAATTACGGGCATCCCCACCACACATCTGAATCAAATGATTACGGGCATCATCATCCAGAATGATGGCGTGTTTCCCATAACCATAGTCTGGATCAAAGAGCGCGCGGTCAATGATTTTCAAGAGATGCTCCTCTTCAAGAGGTTGCAGTTGAAAAACACGAGAGCGAGAAACCAGTGCTGGAATGACATCAAAATAAGGGTTCTCCGTGGTGGCACCGATCAGCGTAACCATACCCGATTCAACATGCGGAAGCAGCGCATCCTGTTGGGCTTTGTTCCAGCGATGAACTTCATCAATGAAGAGAATGGTTCGCTGTTGATATAATTTTCGTCTTTCTTCTGCTTCATGAATGACTCGTCTAAGTTCCGCCACGCCTGCCAGCACGGCTGAAATGGTTTCAAATTGGGCTTTGGTATGTAAAGCAATTAATTGCGCCAGGGTGGTTTTGCCGGTGCCTGGAGGACCTGTAAATATGATGGATGAAAATAATCGGTCTGCCTGAATAGCCCGACGTAGCAGTTTTCCTTCTCCAATAATATGTTCCTGCCCGATAAAATCGTCAAAAGTTCTCGGGCGCATACGGGCAGCCAGCGGGGCTTCCTGTTGCATTCGTTCGCCCATTGCATGGTCAAACAAATCATTCATGCTGATCTCCTTGTTCTTACTGATTGCAAATAAACAATCATCCCCCTAATTTTACATTAATTCTTTGCTAATTTGTTCTATGAATTGAGTTGAATATCTCAATTCAATTAATCTAGGTAAGCGGGTATTTTTGGCGTGCACCTGCACGCTAAAAATACCCTACCGCTCATTATTGAAAGGATACAGATGAAGCTTATTCTTTATTCCAGGGTTTGAAACCCAGCAACTCCTGCGGATCAAACCATTCACCTTTAAATTGAATTGCTCGATCGTCAATCGTAAGGAAGGCTTTGGGTTTATCTGTGGCAAATTTTACTTTGGGAAAACCATGTTTTTCCATCCAGGCTTGCATGGCTTCAATCCCAGCTTCAGAACTGGAACGGGAGCTGAACACCACAATGGTGAAATAATTCTGAGCATTCTCGATGAATTCTTTGGCACCCGGCACTGGATCATCGTCAATGACAGATATGCCCTTCCACCCATTGCGATACCAGTGGATCACACCGTCGAAATCCATGGAAAGAATCGGTTTATATGTACGTTTTTTTCTGATCGATGTCATTCTATGATCCGTGATCATTGATCTCAACTTCGGAGACGAACGATAATGACTGAATATTGATTTTTCTGGTTTGTTGTGCATATCCCGGTGTCTCATATTCAAAAGGTGCAAAAATATGATCCTCCTTGTTTCCTTTGACTTTTGTGTCATGCACAAACCCCCTGGCTATCAGTTTCAAGCCAGCATCTGTTGGTAGTATGATTTCAAGATCGTTGACAAAACTATACATAACGATGGATGTCTCACCTTCGGGGATAACTGCTTGAGAAAAATCTAATTTCATGCTGCCGACAAAACTCCAGTACTCTGCTGGTTCTACCGTCCATTCATTCGATTTATTTGTTTCACCCACAAATCTGAGGATGAAATTTGTTCCTCCTGGTAAAGTTTTCGGTCGAAAGAGAATGAGAAATCCCAAACTAATCAATATTAATGGGAAAACTAATGACCAAAGATTAATCCCTAAGAGTGCGTCAATAATGGAAAAAACGCCCAGAATGATTAAAATGCTTCCAATCAGTATCGCAGTCCTGTTTTTCATCCTTTACCTCCAAATCATGCAATGATTAAAATTCTACGTCAAATCAAGCAAAAAGTGTCAACTTGAGAAAACAAAAAATACTCACTGCTGTTCAGGCTTATGGAGGTGTTTGGGTGGGAAGGTTGCCTGAGCCAGTAAGATTGCTGCCATTACCATAATCCCGCCAATCAGTTGTTCGCTGCTGAAACGTTCACTTAAGAACAGGAACCCAAAAACAGCGGCAAAAACCGCCTCCATACTCAAAATCAGTGCAGCGTCTGTGGGGGGGGCATATTTTTGCGCAACACCCTGTAAGGTAAAACCGATGGCTACGGAAGCAATTCCATTGTATAGAATCGTCCACCACAAGGATGAAATTTGAGTTAAACCCTGTGGGTCGGTGATGAAGCCGGTACCAAAATTGAGAATGGCGCAAACCATAAATTGCCCGATCGCA
>JAHYJK010000219.1 GCA_019429225.1 Anaerolineaceae bacterium | reverse complement strand
AGGCCATCATATCGCCGACCTGAATCCGGGCTTGAGCTACTTCATGGGCACCAACCCAAATGACAAGTATCGAGACAGCACTCATCAGAAACATCATAATGGGCATCATAATCACCATTACCCGGCTGACGAACAACATATTTCCGGTCAGATCGAGATTGGCTTTATCGAAACGTTTTTCCTCAAAATCCTGACGGTTGAATGCGCGCACCACCATCATACCGCTCAAATTTTCACGAATAACACGATTGAGATTGTCAATTAAGGTTTGGATCAGTTTGAATTTGGGAAGGGTGATTGAAAAGGCGATCATGACTACGCTGAGCAGGATAACCACCATACCGGCTATGATCCACCACATGGACGGGGCTTTGTCCAATGCGCGGATGATACCTCCAATACCGATAATAGGGGCAAAAAACACCATCCGAATGATCATCATGGTTACCATTTGAATCTGGGTGATATCGTTTGTGGATCGAGTGATTAAGGAAGCAGTTGAAAATTTCTCAATTTCTGCTTTGGCAAAGTTTGTTACGCGCACAAACACCGATTCACGTAAATCACGAGCAACACCTGCAGCCACGCGAGCCGATAGTAATCCGACCAGGATGGTCGCTATCACGGAGATGAGGGTTAACCCCAACATCCAACTTCCTGTTGTTAAGATATAACTGGTTTGTAATGTCGCAGTGTTGACACCCAGGGCTTCGTATTCAGTTTTGACCGCTGCGATACCCATTTGCGAGATCATACTCTCACCCAGGGTTTCAAATTGATCCTGAATTCCTGAAAGGAGTTGGGTTCGTTGCTGTGGCGGCAAATTACCTAACACGGCGAAAAGATCCATCCCGGCAGGCAATTGTGAGATGTCAAATCCAAGATTTTCTGCCATGGCAGCGGCATTCTCAGGATTTGCAGTCGCCTGCTCCAGAAACGAGACGGTAATCAAAGCGCGACTGACGATAGGGGAGAGAGTCTCCAATTGTTCCTGCTCAAGTGGTTGTAGTACATACAGCGCCTGTCCCTCAGCCAATGGATATTGTTCCAGGTATCCAGCATAATCAGGTGCTGATGGTTCCACCAGCTGGTAACTAGCGGTGACAATTTCTGTCTCTTCTGGGGAGAGGAACAGCAGCACGCGTTCAAAGGTACTTGCGCGCATGGCAGAGGGGATTTCACTCTCCACGCCACCTTGTTGAATCCCGATATTCACGATGCGTGAGAGGTAATCCGGCAGGGTCAGATCCACATTGGCTTGCACAAATAGCAACACAATCGCTGCCAGGATCATCACATAATATTTTTTGATATAAGGAAATAATTTAAGCATGGTAATGTTCTCTTCTGTTTAGCTTTCTGATTGAGATTTAGGATCATCCAACAGTGCAGCTTTGTCAATTAACAACCGCAATGCTGAATCCACATGATCCTTCTCTTCTTCTGTAAGAATATTGATCAAATCAGACAACCATTTATGACGTTCGATCATCCCTTCATTGGCAATTTTATTTCCTTCTTCGGTTAACACCAGCACTTTATTGCGGCGGTCCTGAGGATCTTCACTGCGATGTACCAACCCCTGCTGAACCATCTTTTCTAACAACTGACTGACGGCAGCATTCGTTACACCGAATTCTGTACCTAAACCGGATATATTACATTCTTCGTTCTGTGAAAGATGGATCAAAGCGCTCAGCTGGGGAAGAGAATAATTCTTCTCCCTGGCGAATCTCATAAAGTTGCCGAGCGAGTTGCGCATGTTGAGATTCATCCAATCTTTTATGGTTTTTTCTAAAGGTGGTGACATAAGACCTCTTATTAGTTAAGATCGCTGAATTATATAGAGAGGTTAAGTAATTGTCAAGTGATAGAATTTGGTGCATTGCACTTGGGGATGAACCACACAACCTAATTTTGGAGCAATCTTCCCATAAACAATTGACCAAAAGTGCATTGCACCTTGTATACAATACAGTTACAACTTGGAAATCCTAGATAATTGAAGTAATCCGGTAGGTGATGGAAAGCAGGTAGAGTGGAAGGTAATTGCGCCTCGCCGGATCGAAAGATCACCTCTTGATCTAGATTACCTCCCTCAATTTTCTTCTTCCAGCTTTCAGCTTCAGATTTTTTTCACAGAATATTATAAAATTACATCATGAAAGAGATTCTGCTAACAGAAGAGGATATTCAGGATTTAGCGACTGAGAAGAGTTTTGAACGTGGTGAAGAACTTTACTTTTCGGGCGCAATATTTGGTATCTACCGCAAGGAGAATACCATTTATGGAAAGTGTGAAGGTAGTGAGATAGATCCTTATGAACTTGAGGTTGATTTCGATGGATCTGAGATGGATGCCTATTGTTCCTGCCCATATGATTGGGGTGGATTATGCAAACACCTGGTCGCCTTCCTGCTGACATTTGTTTTTGAAGAAGAAAAATTTATTGAGCCGATGGATATTCCCACCTTATTAGAACCATTGGACCGAGAACGTCTGTTTATCCTGATAGCAAAACTGGTCGAAGATAATCCTGATATGCAATTTTGGATACAGAAATATGTCGAAGGTAAGTTGTTGAAATAAGATGATACTGCGAAAATATTAATATCCGATCCTGTAAACAGAACCTTTTCTATAACCTCATCAACGGCTTCTTCCCATACGCGATAACTATATCATCAGAAACAATATTAATATTCTTGCGGTTGAAATATTCACGTGTCCGATGCGAGTCCTTTTCGATCTCATCGGGGGGAAACTTCGCATACCACCAGGAAGATGAAATCGCTGCGAAAAAGTCATATGCCGCCAGACCATTTTCAAACTCATTACGCCAGATAACACGCTTACTTTGAATGTTCTCGAGATCGGCTCTTTGGCACAGTCTTCGAATATATTCTTCACTCCTTGGCCACCATTCCAGACGATATCCCAGAATATAGCGTTTCTTAATACAACGGAAACTGGCATCGATTGCCTCCCAATAGTGTTCCGGTCCATGCGCACCCACACACACCAGTCCACCTGGCTTTGCGACTCTGACCATTTCAGCCAATGCTAACTTCTGGTTAGGGAGGGTTCCGAATGTCATTCCGGATATCACTGCGTCGAATGAATTATCCCGATATGGTAAGCCTTCCGCATCCAACTGGCAAAAAGTGTAATCTTTATTAACGGCTACTGCTTTTCCCTTGGCCATTTTCAGCATGAATGCCGCAATATCGCCACAAACTACTCCTGTCGCACCATTTTCAAAAGCCACGCACGCCAACGCGCCGGTGCCACAGCCGACGTCCAGAATTTGCATGCCTTCAAAGGAAATTCCTTCTAACTGAATGCGAGCCGAGCGATTTTGCAGATGGTAACCATATTCATCGTATTGTTGAACATGGTCCGAAAATTTTCCCTCATAGCCTTGCTTTACTCTTTCTTTCATGGCGTGTAAATTGTTGGCATTACGAAACAGAAGCGACAGCAAATTATTTGCCTCGACTAATATTTTCATCGGTAGTGTAAGTTTTCCAGACCAGAAAAGGGAGGGCATGCTACCTCCTTACCAGGATCTATAAATTTCACTTTAAAGAGGAGAGTATTTTGATTGAAAATTAACTTTGGAGAAACAAAAACATTTCGATGGAGATTTGTAATAAAACCTCCATTCGAGTAAAGATGACCATTTAGATTTAGTATATAAAAATATTATTGAAAGGTCAATAAAAGCAATACGAACGATACGCGACTAACCTTTCAAAATCATGGGCAATGGAAACAGGCTTACATCATTGCGTTGATGTGCAATTTCAACCAGCTGGCGGGTAAATCCAGATCGCGAACACAATCCGAATTGTATCTCATGCTCCGGAAGATCCTTTCTCACAAGTTCTGCTTTGCGCTCTAAATCCATCAGATCGTTTGAACCAAGCGCTAGATTACTCCATTTACAATCAACTAATTCCACCATTTGATCTCCCAAAATGACCAGGTCAATTTTATTGTGGTTGTCCCACCACTTACCAATTGTCTGTGGGGAAAAAGGTAATCTGCCAGTAATGCCCATATCCCAGAAATATTGCTGGCAAATCTCTTCAAAGGCTATCGCGGAAAAATGATCAATCTCCGGCAAGATTTGCTTTTCCAGCACCAGTTGACCTGCACCGCGTTCTAAGAGAGAGCGATGGGGCAACACGAAGCGAAACCAGAAATGCAGATAATGGTCCTTTATGTGATACAGCCCTCTTCGGCTTTTTTCGGGTTGGGATTCGGTGACCGGTACGATCCTCTCGATCAAGTGTAACTTTTGGAGTGCGTCCAGGTAGACATGCGCTCCATCCATCCCGGTAGCCTGTTTGATTTCATTCAATCGCATATTTCCGGTAGCAATTGCCTGTAGAATGGCAAAGTATTGACGTGGTTCGCGGAGCTCTTGCTGTAAGATAAAACGCGCTTCATCATATAAAAATGAACCACGGTTGAGGATCGTGTTGAGAATGTTTTCTTTTAAGGAAAGATGTTGATTAATAATGGCCAAATAGCTGGAAACACCACCGTAAACTGAAAAAGTTCTGACCTGTTCTTGCTCTTCATAATCTGGATAAAATAACCGGGCTTGCTTGAATAAGAATGGTTCCAGAAAATGATGATTGATTCTGTTACCTGGTATTCCGATTTGCAACTGTTGAACAATCCTCTCCATGATGCCGATTTCAGACCCGGATAGGATCAGCAGAAGGTTCGAATTATGTAGGGTCTGGTTCCACATTGTCACCAGGGTGGGAACGGTCGCTGGGTGAGCGGATACCAGGTTGGAAAACTCGTCCAGAACAACAATGAGTCGTTCTCCTTCTGCTGCTTTCCCAAGCGCTTGAAAAACATCCTCCCAGGTGTAAAAAATTGCGTGTATCCGATCAGATCCAAATAACACCTGATTGATGGCGGAGGATAGGGATGTCCTCAATGAAATTTCAGACCCCAATTCGCAGAGAAAGAATATTGATTTCTTGTCTTTGCAGAACTCAGATAAGAGTTCAGTCTTTCCGACACGTTGACGGCCAGATAAGACGAATAATCCAGCCTTGCCGGAACGATAGAGGCTATTTAATAAAGCCAATTCAGAAAGCCGATTGACAAACATACTTACTCCCAAGGAAATCATGATTACAGTAATCTAGATTTCCTCATTGATTATACTTAGAATTGTGAAAAGTTGAAAGTATTTAGTTTAAAGGGAGAAAATCCAAATGTTGTTTCAGATACAGGTTGTTAGGGTTGGGGTTTTAATTCAGAAGAATTAGAATCAACCAAACTTGCAAATTTTTTCCCCTAATCTGATGCTAAAAATTATTACGCATAGATAAAAATTTTCGATAAAAATATTGGATACCAACAAATATCTGAACTATGATTTGTTTGATTTCATGATGGACTATGATTTTATAATTAGTAGATGTTCGTGGTTTCCTTGGATTAAAATCCAAGGATACGCAGGATCAAACCGGATCAATCCGGTTACTTTATTCATAATTAAAATTCACTTTAGGTCGGTGCATTGCACTTAGGGACCGATCTTAGACAACCATCATCGAAGTCATCTTCAATCACCAAACCGCCAAAAGTGCATTGCACTCTCTGGAAATTAGTCTCCAGGCGTTGAAGCAAACCTGAAAGTGATAATAAGGTAGTTGCCTTATTACCGAATTATGGATAAAATGATAATAAGGAATTTAACATATTATTAAATCAGTAATAGTGACCTGAAGATGAAAAAAACAGATTTCTCCAATAATGCACCAGGAAAAATAATCAAGACAACACAAGGCTATTACGCCTATATCCCCAATCCATTGCCTCCGGAACTATCGTGGACACCACGCTTAATAAATCACTTAACCCAGGCTGAGCGTAGCATCGCTCGTTTGGAAGAAGTTGGACAAGCTTTTCCAGTTCCACATGTTCTTGTGCGTCCATTCATTCGAAAAGAAGCGGTATTATCGTCTCAAATTGAAGGTACACAAACTACCTTTCAAAATCTGTTGCATTATGAAGCGAAACAATTGACATTTCTGGCAGAAGCACCTGATGCTCATGAAGTTCAGAAAGATCGGAA
>JAHYJK010000218.1 GCA_019429225.1 Anaerolineaceae bacterium | reverse complement strand
CTCAGCATGGATAATATGATCCGGGAACATTTTGATGTGCATTTGTTGGTATTTATCATCATCAAAGAACTCTTCCAGCTCCACGCCTAATTTCTTTTTGAATACTCGTTTTGCCTGTGCGGTCTGTCGTGGCATCCAGTTGCGGATAATCGTATTCATCGGATGATCAGCACTGCCACAGTCCACACCAATCCAGCGCAATTTCTTGGATTTTGCCCATTCAACAAATTCAGCACCTGGACCAGGATGCATTACCATGTATCGGATTTCATCGGCGGTGGGTTGATCCCAACCGAAGTGGTGATAACCGGTATGAATGATCAGAATGTCGCCTTCTTTTACTTCCACACGTTCTTCAATCATTTTACTGGTGTAAACATCATAATCAGCAACCACATCACTCAGATCAACGACGGCTGCTTCATGGATAAGGAAATCCATATCAAGAGAAGCGATATCCTTTCCTGGTGTGTAGAAATGAATTTCTCCATCTAAATGGGTACCGAGGTGATTTGAATGTGTCAAAAGTTGACCATTGGCCCCATTGGGGGCTAAGCGTTTATTATATTTAACCTGCAATGGTTCATAGGTTGGCCATGGTGGTGTGCCAATCCCTAACGGTATAGTGAGATCAATAAATTTCATTTTCTTTCTCCTTTTTAATAATTTTTTCTACTTTGTAACAATACAACTTTTCACAAAAAAACGATACGATAAAATAACCGTATCGAAATAGACCATCACAAGATTTGATAGTATGAGCACCTCCTCAATTTTTCACAATAATCATTAACCATTAAAGTTGTCAGACAATAGAGTTCGTATTTTTATTATCCAACTTTTTAGCTGAAAGTCAAGCTAAAAATTCAATTTTAGATCATGATTTTAATCCCTATTTTTCTTACAGGATGCTACAGTTGTTGCAGAATATCATGCCAATGGTTCATGACAGAATTTCTGTTAATATCAAATTTATGGGCTTGTAATAAGGTCTTATGAATCCTGGTGGTCATAATATCAGTGTCTACATATTTATTTTTTATTAGAAATATCACGTCTTCTATATCAGTATCAAAACCGCGTTCGACTTTGCTTATGGCAATTAAATATGGATTAAGAATGAAAACATCAATCTCACCAAATTTACCAAAGGTTAAACACCCTTCCATATCTTCAGTCGTTACAGGTAAAAATTTTGCGATCGGTACTGCTTCAATATCCAAATGGAGTTTTTGCGCTACTTCTTCTAAAAAACGATCAAATGCCCCCTTTTTCAGATCATCACCAACATAATCTACATCTAAAGTTGGTCGACTACTACCCAGTAAATTTAACGCACATCCCCCCAATAATATCAATTGTTCTTTATCGGGATATTGCTTACCAAGCATTTCAAAAAAAATTCGTAATTTCGCACTACTTACTTTTCCAATCATTCCAACACGCACTCCCAATGCATTAATAATCGCTTCATCGCATGTTCGTATGTCCCATACCAATTAATTAATCTTCCAGAGATTAATTGGTGATTCTGACTTAATTTTCTGAGGTTATCCTCTGGATTATCTCCAAGCTCAAAATCCAGTTGATTTTCAAAAATCATTGGGAGATTGGATTCATAGCTTGATAATGAAACTAATCTATCTTTATATTTCTGTTGTAAAAACATAGCTGCGGAATAATAAAATTGCAAAGTAATTTTTGCCGAAGGCGCTAAGTTTTGATACACCAAAGGAACTTTGGATGCAAGATTTGGATGTTGAATAAATAAAGGTATTAATACCAACCGAAACCGCGATTCTTTTGAACTGGCGAGTAAGGCAATTAATGTTTCAGGATTTAAGATTTCTTCATCAAGCTCGTTTTCATTATTTAAAAGAAATTCAATTCCTAAGTGATTTAAATTATTAACTATTATTGAGTTGTTTATGGTTTCAGGAATATTTTGTTCCATAAACAAATTATATCATTTGTAATTCATGAGAATATTTTCCAGATTTATGGTTTAATCAAGAGGGAAAATCGACCAATGACAGAAATTACTTACACATTAACAAAAACCACAATTGGCAAATTTGCTTATGAATGGCTGCTTCAATCCAACCAGGTTGTTGTTTGGGGAAACACTTCTAGCGGTTTATTCTTGCATGTTCAAGGAAATAGAATCATTTTCCTGACCAAAAAGGATCATTTTGGACCGGTAAATGTTATTATCCAAAACCAAATTCCTGTCCAATGGAAAAACGAGGACGAAGTCCAAATCATTCATGCAGACCGGGAATTTATTCTTACGAATAATAAACAGCAAATAAAATTAAATATAGAAAATATTTGGAAAACCCCGCAAAAACCTGCCGGATTCATCTCTGACATTGAACAAAAGAACAGAATTAAGCAGGCAGCCAATCAATTATCCCTGTTGAAAAACGAACAGGGTTATGCCCCCCTGCTGCTGCCGTTTGTTTCTGATACGCTCTCTCTGGAAACAGACAATACATGGCTTTTTTCATCCTGGAACACAATCAAACTTCTAAAAATATCGATGATCCAAAAAGATACCGAATCCATTCTTTCGCTAGCCAATCTTCTGATTGGATCAGGTCGCGGATTGACTCCATCCGGTGATGATCTATTAACCGGATTGACTTTTATGCGCAGACGCTGGTTTCCTGAAGTCAATTGGATGGCAGATGTTGAAGATCAACTATTGACAATATTTAAGGTAAAAACAACTTCCGTCAGCAATACTTTGTTTGAATGTGCCATGCAAGGAGAAGCTGATGCGAGGATTCAAGAAATGGCTGACGTATTGATGAGCACGGAAATCCCATTCCAACAACAGGCAATGGAGCTATCCCGCTGGGGAAATTCATCTGGGGCAGATGTGTTCCTGGGGATGTTACTGGCAATTGAGAGTTTTCAAAACCATATGTGAGGATTAAGAATGACTTTACCTACACAATTTCAAATCAAATGTCCCACCTGTTCCCGATCAGATCAGACAATTTTGGTTGAAGACATCTATTTTGGATTGATCGAAAAGGATCAAAAAGTCATCGCAAGGTTTAGTATTCAACCTGATCAAATCAAACCTTTATTGCGAGATATCAACCCTCCAACATTGGAAAGATTACCCATCTGGTTGATTATTCCTCCAGATATATTTATCGGTATTATTATTGGTATTATCCTGCTACTGGTAGTTATTTCTGGAATGCAACAAGGATTCGATCAAAAGGTCGCATTTCCAATAGTTTTTCTTTTGGTTTACTTCATATTGCGCCGTTATCTTAATGCGAAATATATAGCCAAAAAAAAAGAAAGAGATAAAGAAATCAATCAGGCTAAAAAAGCAGCCGATCGATGGTCTTCTTTATTTATCTGTCTTCACGACATGACTGTTTTCAGTGGTCATAGCGATAACTATTTTCCAATCAATGAATTTCAAAATAGAATCTATACTGATTTTCATGTAGATTCCACATCCGATTAAGCCTGATCAAAAAAGAAGGCTCAGTTTTCCTGAACCTTCATAATTGGGAATTTAGATAAAAATTATTCCTGAAGTTCTTTTGCTCGTTCTCGCATTTGTTCTCGTAATATTTTTGAATCGCGCGGATATGCCCAATAGAACAATGTAAATAGGGCAGCGCAAATGATCCACGGGAACGGAATTGTCCAGATCATGGCCTCGGTGAATCCAATACGGTCTGCCAATACACCGGCAATATAGGCAGCGAAAGCAGCAAAACCGCTTTCGATAAAAGTAACCATCGCAAAAGCGGTTCCACGCAATTCAGGCGGGACGGCCCCTTGCATCATCGGTTCTTTGGCACCTTTACCAGGCCAACTGATCAATAAGGCAGTAACCGCGCACAAAGCAACCAGTTGACCAAACGACCAGTTGTCGGTTTGGGTAAATAATATGTAGGTCAGTGGAATGCCTGAAACAATCGATATTTGACCAATCGCGGTACGACCATATTTGGGACTCTTTCCCTCAGCCCAATCTCCTAGAAAACCTCCAATGATGTTTGATAAAGCAGTGCCAACCACAATACCTGCAAACGCTACAGACGCCAACGACTCGGTTAATCCACGCACATTCACGAACCAGGTAATGATATACAATCCCATCACCACCCAGGGCATCGTACCTGCCAATCCTTGCGCAATAGCCACCCAGATGGTCGGGATTTTTAATACTTTCGGAATATCACTGAATTTGACTTTGTATTTGGCTGCATCTTCTGCGGTGATCTTCCCCATAAGCTCTGGCTCGGATGCGCCGCGTACCGGTTCATCCACCATAAACCAGATAACCAGACCTGAAACCACACTGAATAATCCTAACGAAATAAATCCCCAGCGCCATAAAGTGGGTGAAGCCAGAAGCCCTAACCCAAGGGTTCCCACAACAATTCCCATAACCCCAATTGCCTCCAATATGCCTAATGCACGTCCTCGCTGTTTGGGAGGAAACGTGTCAGACATAATTGAGAATGTCGCCGGCATCAAACAACCCAATCCAATTCCAGAAATTGCGCGAATGATTAATAATTGTCCAAAATCCTGTGTCAGACCACAAACCGCTGTCCATATACCCCATAATCCGGTGCCAATCAGAATTACTTTTTTCCTGGAGTATCGATCAGCCGCATAGCCCCAAAATGGAGCACTGACCGCCTGTAAAATACTTCTGATGGTTCCAATCAATCCCAGATTGGTGTAACTTAACCCCCACAACGCCTGTAATGTGGGAAATAATACAGAAATGGTCTGACCCTCACCCTGGTCAATAAAATAACCAAAGGATAAAGCAAACAATGTTCGCCAACGCCGTTGTTTTTTCGCAGGCTTTTCAATGGGTAATGCAAGACTCTCTGTTGCCATAAACAACTCCTCATTGATTAAATGTTGAATAAATACTTTTATAATTGTTTTTTTGGGGACATTGAATTCTAAAAAATTGGGTCGTGATTGTCAAGCGTTTTTATGTTTGTGTTACTGAAATCCTTTATAAGTTGATAGATAGATGAAACAAAAAGTTTCTTTCTGTGTACAATAAAAACATGATATTGGGCAGGTTTCCATACCCAACGTATCGCAGAATACGTCATATTATTATTGTTTGGATTGTTGAAACAATAACTTTATACGTATTAGGTCGTTGGTTACCAGGGCTGTTTATTTCCAGTGAGGTTGATGCATTTTTGGCAGTTACTATGATTGGTCTCTTAAATGCAATCCTGAGACCTCTTATTCTGCAACTGACAATTACGCTCACCGTTCTGTCTCTGGGATTGTTTTCATTTTTCCTGAATATTGTTGTTATCGTATTGGTAGCTTACATCATGCCTGGATTCAATTTTTTGGATTATCCAAGTGTAATTTATGTAGTTCTGGGTATTACATTTATGAATTTGTTAGCTTCAAATTTATTGGCCTTAGATGAAAATGATTCATATTATCGTTCGGTCATCCCCAAACTTAAGCCCAAAGATCTCCCTCAAGAAAGTGCCCAACCAGCAGGGCTTATCATCATTGAAATTGATGGCCTGTCTTATAATGTTCTCCGTGAAGCCATTGACCTTGGTTATATGCCAACCCTGCGGAATTTTATTGCAAAAAACTACCAGCTTCATTCCTGGAATTGTGGGTTACCATCACAGACATCAGCCAGTCAGATGGGCATTTTGTATGGCGAAAACACAAACATCCCCGCCTTCCGGTGGTATGAAAAAGATAAAGAGAAACTGGTTGTTTCCAATCACCTCAGCGATACAGCGATGATTGAACAACGGTTCCAACACAAAGGGGGTTTATTAGCCGTAAACAGTTCCAGTTTGGGTAATATGTTTTCAGGCAATGCGAGCCGGTCAGTTCTTACCATGAGTAAATTATCTCAATTTAGAAAACTCCCCAAAAAAAGCGGAATTTTTTATAATTTTTTCCTGAATCCCTACAACTACATTCACACAATTCTTCTGATGATACTGGAATTAATCCGTGAACTTTATCAATCAACCGTACAAATATTATCCAGACGAAGTCCTCGTATTCGCAGAACACTACTATTCGCATTGGAACGAACTGTTTCAGCCGTACTCATTCGCGAGTTGAGATCGGAAGAGCACA
>JAHYJK010000217.1 GCA_019429225.1 Anaerolineaceae bacterium | reverse complement strand
CTCTTCCGATCTTCCTGTTTCCAGTATTAATTCTAACTATAATGTGCTTTTTTATCCGATCTCTTATCCATTATGCACACATATTGAACAGGACACTCCAACTGTGGTTAATCTTGCCACGTGGCAACAAATGGGTAATGACATTAACTCACAGTGGGGCTTGCCACTGTTCAGCAAACCGACAGACCTGCACCTGCAGCCAGGAAACACCCTTGCCATTGGCACCGGCACACCCATTGCATCTGTTACAACAGATATTGACGGAGATCCCAGAGATCCTGTAAATCCGGATATCGGTGCCGATGAGGTGGTTATTAAACCGGTTCTGGATTCTGTCTATTACGCATGCAAATGGAGCCCTTTTATTCTTGACGCCGGCGCAGGTTACACATCATATCTCTGGAGCACAGGTGCAACAACACAATCAATAACGCTTCAACCTTCAGGCGGCTCAGAAACCTACTCCTGCACTGTCACTTATGGCACACAAACCGGCCACAGAACCACAGAGGTAAGATGGATTATATGTACCGATATAATCGACCATCAGAAAAAACTTTTTACACTCAAAGTATTTCCAAATCCGGCGAAAGAAACCATTACTCTTCAAACGTCTGATGGTAATACTCTTCCTCAAGGCATACTACACATCATAAATACACAAGGTAATAGCTGTATGGCAATTCCTTTACAACCGGGTCAATCCAGTTTCGATGTAAACATCAGTCAACTTCCTGCCGGACTTTACATTGGAAGAGTTGTAACAAATAGTGGCGAAGGCGGAAGCTTCAGGTTTGTAAAAGTTGGTCGGTGAAAGAGTCGAGAGGAACAAGTGAGCAGATGACATAAATTTTCAAGCTTGCGTAGAAAATTTATTGTCAGATGCCATCCCGCAGAGCACAGTCGAAGATGCCGCTTTAAGCGGTACGAAGGCGGGAGCTAAAGTGGCAGGCGAAATGATTTGACGAGCTTGCGAAGTCAAATCATAGTCGATCGCCATCCCGCAAAGCGAAGCGATTGCGGGAGCTAAAGTGAAAATTCGTAAATGTGAGAATTTGTAAATGTGAGAATTTGTAATTTCGTAAATGTGATTTCTTAATCGCGAAGGGATGAAATTATTATAGTTTTGACCATGAACCATTTCGATACCAGTAAACAGGGCAAAACGATACCAGCCTTCGGAGACGGGCACTGGTTGCGGTATTCCATGCAGCATAAAAATTGTGGTTTCACGGTGTAGAAGGCCATTTCAATTTCAAATGTAAAGCAGAGACTACTGATACGATCTACCGGGGTGATTAAGGATTTGGATTTAAGGGGTTTAGGTTTAAACCAAAAAGAAAAGGCTGTCGTAGTAGACAGCCTTTTCTTGTGATTCATCAGCGTTAGTGATGTTTGCAGGAGTGCGTAGCAGTTGCTTTTACATGAGTTTCTCATATTTCTTCTGGAGTTCTATTCCTTTATGCTTACGGTAGCTTGGGCCACGGATTTCGATTTTTACGGCATGATGAAAGATTCGATCCAGGATCGCTTTGGTGGAAACAGGATCACCGAGGTATTCCGCCCAGGCCTTTTCCTCTACGTTTGTTGTGAAGATCAATGGCCGGTTTAAGCGGTAACGTTCATCAACGACCTTGAATAACAAATGAGCCTCCCTGGTCAACTGGAGTTCCAGCCGATCATGCCCCATTTCATCGATGATCAGCAGATCAGGGTTGACATACTTTCGAATGCGTTTTGGCAGATTCTTTTCAAACACCCCGGCATTCAAATCGTTAATCAGAGCTGCACACGTGGTGTACAGTACCTTGTATCCTTTTTCACAGGCGATCATTCCCAGAGCTTGTCCCAGATGTGATTTGCCTACACCGCAGTCGCCGATCAGCAGAATCGACTCATGATGCTTCATGAACTCCATGGTGGCCAGATCCATGACCAGTGATTTACGCAGTTTGGGCTGAAAGGCAAAGTCAAAATCTGCGAGCAGTTTGTAAGGCTTTGGCAATCGACTTTCACGGATTCGATAGCGAATGCTACTTTCTTGCTTCAGAATAGCTTCCTGTCGTAGTACCATCTCCAAAAAGTCCAGTAAACCCAGCTGTTTTTCATGTGCTCCCTTTATAATCTCAGTGTGCTGCAACGCCAGGTTCTTTAATCCAAGATAATTGCACAACTGTGGGATGGTTTCGTGGCTAGTCTTCATAGTCAGGGATTTGATCAAACAAGGTCTTAATGGCATCGCGACCCTGAGCGTGGGTTTTCAGAAAACGTTCAATCGTTTTAACATCATAGACGCCATGGCTCATGGCACGGTCAACAGCCTTCAGGATATCTTCTGTATAGTAATGAACCTTCAAGGATAGCAGAGTATTGAGGGAGAAAGTGGGATCCTTTTTGTGAAGCACCAACTTTTCAACATAGGCTTCCATGACTTTACCCATGGCTGACAGACGTTGCTTGCTCTGAGAGAGTGTGAGCCGGCTTTGTGTTTGGGTGTAAGTACGCGGCAGGCCAATGTAACGCCCTTTATCTCCTTTTGCAGCCAAAGGATGCTCCGCAAGAAGCCTAAAATCATGAGAGTAAACAATGACCTGATTGCTGGTAACCCTGAGAGGAATACTCTTAAACAGGTGATCGCCGGGAACAAAATAGTGGTACCCCTGATAGTTCACACAGGACTCCTGGTTTACCACACGGTACACAATAAGCGAGGTATCATAATGGGTTTTAGGCAAAGGCAACAAACATGGAGCTTCATCCACGAACATATCAATGGGCCTTCGACGGGTGGTGCGGTGCATTCGCATATCGTTCACATAAGTGAGCCAGTTTCGTAACTGCTCCTTCAGATCGTTTTTGTCCCGGAAGATCCGGCCGTTCAAAAAGTTGGTTTCCAGATAATAAAACGGACGTTCCACTTTCAGGTTTTCCATTGGTCTGCCGGGGCGGATCGTCAGAGGCCGAAAGCCATAATGGGAGGCAAACCCCAGGTAGTGACGGTTGAATATTGGCTGGCCACACTCCCAGCGATCCACGCATGCCTTCTGGTTGTCGCCTTTGATCTCACGGGCAACACCGTCAAAATACATAAATGCATGAACCAGGCACTCAAACAGAGTTTGCTGGGTTTTATCTTCCACCACCTCGATATACTGGCGGCGACTGTATGCCAGGATGTAACTAAAGAAAGTCACCTTCTGTGGCTTGGCTGAAGATGAGGTAAATTCGATGATGTAGTCACTCCAGTCGTGAGCAGCACGCTGTCCGGGTAATGTTTCAACACACTGAATGACCTCCGGCATTTTGGATTTACGTATACTTCTGACATAAACCTCAACCTGGCTGATCTTTCCCGGATATCCTTTCTCAAGGATCATTTCATAGATTCTTTGTGCCGTGATTTTTTCAAACTTTTGCAGCAGTTCCTGGATGTATTCTTTGTGCGGATCCAGTTTTGAAGAATATACCTTTGGTGGAACCAGAGTTTTGACTCCTTGTGCCCGCCGCTGCTCATTCTCGCGCAGTATTCTTAGGATCCGGTTTCTCCCGCAGCGGTACTCCCTTGCAAGACGCCGGACAGACCATCCCTGTCCATGATGATAGATTACACTGTTTTCAAATAACTCATCTTTCATATGATGTCAATGTTTGGTAAATAATCTCGGTTAACTGGTTCATGGGAGCCACCAAATCATTCATGGCTGGAAGCACCATGGCTTGTTGTTCAGCAGGCAGTTGCGCCGTGTGTTCACTCTTCAACGCCCCTGAAAGAATATTGATCTGTAAACGAAGTAATTCCCTGGCTTTTAGCAGCCGGTTCCCGTGAACAGACAACCGGCTGTCATACAACTTCTCGCCATGCATTGCCTGTCGGATCACTTCACGACACTGGCTGTACAGATACTCGGCTTCCTTGGGACTTTTCGCCTTCAGAAGTTTTTCAACCACAATAGCACTCTCGCGACAGTTTAATCCCTCTTTGATGATTATCTCAAGAGCCGGCCCCTGATTGCCACGTGGCAATTTTACCAGTTCCCGTCCATGACTTACAGTGATACTACCCATACGCAAAGCATCCTGAACCTCGGGTAACAACCGCTCCACCAGGCTCAGCCTGCGACACACCCAGCTGTGGCTCTGCCGAAGTGCCTGTGCCACCTCTTTCTGGCTCAGACCATGATCATGCACCAGACTCCGTACAATCAGTCCTTGTTCATACATGCTTAAACTGCTGCTATGCCGATTGTAATGAATTATCATCGTCTTGGCCATCACCATGGTCACCTCAAAAACCAACGATTGCAGCTCCGTAAGACCCAGTGCCAAAGCAGCACGGTATCGCTTGATTCCATCAATGATATAATACCCGTCATCATTCTTTAGCAATATCAGCGGCTGAAGTTGTCCGTTTGATTGCATCGACAACTCCATGTTTCTGACGGCCTCAGGGTAGATCAGCCGAAATTCATTCGACCATTCCTTGATCTGATCGATTTTGATCTTAATGGATTCCATGGGTGCAATTTTTTGCCAAAAGTAACCCATGGCTAACCAATGCAGCAAACGCGTCCGGATTTACAATAAGCGCACAAACATTGGTTTGTGCTTTGTATAGACCTCTATATCTGGTAGATACGGCATTAACGTGTCCGGATTTACAATCTTTTCGTATTCCACCGGTATCATCGCATAGACGTGCTCATTATCTGGACTTTGTGGCATTAACGTGTCCGGATTTACAATCTGCCTCTCAGGCAACAATTTTACGGCGCGCCGGGCATTGCGCACACGCTGTTTCTGTCGGTTGTCGTGAACATAGTCCGGATGCGATGCACGGTAAGAACGTTGGTAACTTGCTCGAACCACTCGATCCTCCTTGGTTTTAAACCGATCGCGCGAACGCTGGAGCTTCTCAGATCGAAACGATGAATTGGTCCTGTATTTTTCTCGATCAAAACTTTGCTTGCGGGCAGCTTGGCATGCCTTCTCACCACAATAATGCTGCTCGAGATGTTTTAGCTTTCTGTTCTTCAGAACTTGTCTTCCGCAATGCCGACAAATGATGGTTTGCATAAACGTACTTTTTGACGTGTACGAATACACCATCAGTTTGGTGGCATCATTTTATGTCAGGGAATGGCACCGATTTAGTTCAGGGCGGAAAGTTCTATTGAGTCGGGAGTCCGACCATCAATCTCTGCGAAGAAAAACCTTATAGCTTATAAAACCTCAGTAGCCGGGATGATCATAATTCATCATAAACCTACTATATAACTAATCACAATCGACAGAATATCTGCTAGTTGCGAAATAGTCTAAAATCCTGCCCCTTCGTCGAAAAACCACCTCATCCCCCTGCCCCTTCTCCTCAAGAGCTTGTCCCGCCTTGGCGGGAAGAAGGGGTGATCGTTGTAGATCAACGCATTAAAGCCCCATCTCCTTCAGGCTACTCTTTATACACATCTCCGGAAAGCCTTGTTAACAGAGGCTTGTGGGAAAATAGTCATTGTTAGGTTGTTTTTGGAGTTGTATTATCATGATCATTGCCCAAAGCAATAACATCATGAAATACATGGATTTAAGCATACTACCAGACCGACGTCTGGAAAAAAGGGGTTTCATATATTAAGATCTTTCAAGAAGCATCCTACTGCAATCATCAATCAATTTCAGGGATTTCGACTGGCTCGCATTTTACAGATCCCTTCTTCATTGATCTCGTAATCTCTTTCAGGCGGGGCGATGATCATTTTTGCTGCAATACCGCCTAAAGCCCAACCAAAACAAACCTCATTGCAAAGTGAACCTCAGTAGCCGGGAGAATCACCATGGATTTCTAACCTCATTACCTCATCTCAGGCAATGAGGTAATGAGCTTCAGAGTGTACGGGGCGGCTCCTGGCTACTGAGCTGAGTCGTGGCATAAGGTTTTAATGGCGTGAAGTCTACTTTTCTGCGCAACATATCGTTGCCACGATGCTGGTATTGCTCAGGCTAAAAAGATGTGTATAAAGAGTAGCCTCAAGGAGAAGGGGGTTGGGGGGTGAGGTGGTTTGATGAATTCGCAGCAGCTTCGCTCCAGCACACAGTCAAGTTATTCATTTTGATGTTCGGTGGCTACACCCTGGAGGACTTAGTAG
>JAHYJK010000010.1 GCA_019429225.1 Anaerolineaceae bacterium | reverse complement strand
GGAAATGATCCGTTCAGCCTTTCTCAACAGAGGAGGGGCTGTCATTACGAACAATTTAGAAGAAGCAATATCATTGGCAAATGCATACGGGGCAGAACATCTTTGCCTTGCTATTGAGGAACCCTGGCGCTGGGTAGAAAAAATTACCTGTGCCGGTGGTATCTTTATAGGGGAAAATTCCTTTGAAGTGCTTGGCGACTATGTTGCCGGACCAAGTCACGTGATGCCCACCAGTGGATCAGCCAGATTTGCTTCCCCCATCAACGTCTGGGATTTTATAAAGATTATCAGCCTGATTGGTTTGGATGATCAAACGGTTTCTCAAATTGCCCCAGCTGCAGCAATTATCGCTAAGGCTGAAGGGTTGGATGCGCACGCTTCAGCAGCGGAGATCCGCCTATGAAACCCGCTGAACGCTTTCGCAATTTTCAAAAATATATACCCATTGAGCCATTTGAAGTGCTTTCGGAACGACTGGGTCGGAAGCCAGAAGATATTGTCAAGCTGGATGCCAATGAAAACCCCTATGGTCCCGCACCAGCTGTTAAAAAAGTTTTAACAAACCTTAAAAATATCAATATTTATCCAGATCCGGAAAGCCGGGCATTAAGAGCAAAACTGTCTGAGTTCACAGGAGTGGATCAGGACTTATTGCTGGCAGGTGCAGGCGCAGATGAATTAATTGATTTATTGTTGCGCGTGATGCTCGAGCCAGGTGAGGTCGTCATTAATTGCCCACCCACCTTTGGAATGTATCCATTTGATACCCGTTTGAATAATGGTATTGTTTTTGAAGTAACAAGAAACAATGATTTCTCAATAAATACCAATAAAATTCACGAAGCGGTTGCAGAAAATTCAGCCAGGATATTATTCCTCACCAGTCCCAATAACCCTGACGGTAGCCTGATTTCGGATGAAGACCTGAAACAGATTCTGGAATTACCTGTATTAGTTGTCCTGGACGAAGCGTATATTGAATTCACAGGCGATACGCCTGCAGATTGGAGAAATAAGAGTCACATTGAGTGGGTACCCTCGTATGAAAATCTGGTTGTTTTGCGCACCTTCAGCAAATGGGCAGGTCTTGCAGGCTTGCGAGTGGGTTACGGAGCTTTTCCAGAATGGTTAATGCCAGCCTTATGGGCAGCCAAACAACCCTATAATGTAAATGTTGCTGCCAATCAGGCTGCAATTGAATCACTGAGGTCTCTTGATTTCCTCGCAAAAAATGTGATCAAAATCCGGCAGGATCAGAAAAAGCTATTCGGAATGCTCTCCGCACTACCCTATTTAGAGCCAGTCCCTACGGAAGCAAACTTTATTCTTTGCCGTGTAAAGAATTTCCCTGCTTCCTATCTCAAGAATTACCTTTTGGAAAAAGGTATCATGGTGCGCTATTACGAAACACCTTTGTTGGAAAATTACATCCGCATCAGCGTTGGGAAACCTGCTGATCACCTGCGTCTGATGCAGGCTTTGGAGGAACTAATATGAAAATAGGAATTATCTATTCACCCTCAGCATCTATTATGGATATTGCTGGATTAATCCAGACCTTCACCCTTGCGAAACAATTATTCTCCGATTTGAATATCCAATTTGAGATCTGCAGTTTCCTGCCACAAAAAACGCAGGAAACTGGTATCACGATCAACGCCAGTTTTGTTGGATTACCTTTATCTGGATTCGATATCCTCGTATTACCCGGTTCTGCTGGATATGAAAAATTAATGACGGACATCCATTGGTTAACCTGGGTACAGGGGTCAGGGTCCGTTTCAACATTCTATGGGTTTCATGAAGGCATATCCATCATTAATTTGATCAACCAACCCAATCAATGGAAATCAAACACCCGCAACCCACTCAATGGATTTTTTGTCGCTTTACAAGTACTTACAGATATCCTCGAAGTTGAAAATATACGCACCATTGCCAAAACCTTAGGGATCGAAACTTCATGGCAAACTTATCTTCAGACGATGAATATTCGGCAGTCCGCTTTATCTCGTGATACTGCAGAGACGCAAATCAGGGTTAATCTGGCATTGGACGGTAGTGGAAAATCCAACATCATTACCAGAATTCCATTTCTGGATCATATGCTCAGTCAAATTGCGAAACACGGTTTATTTGATATAGAACTTGTTGCCAACGGCGATCTTGAGATTGATCAGCACCACACCATGGAAGACTGTGGCATCATTCTGGGTGATGCTTTTCGCCTGGCTTTGGGAGACAAAAAAGGCATTAACCGCATGGCATCCACATCCGTGCCCATGGATGAAAGCCTGGCGACTGTAACCATTGATTTCTCGGGTCGACCTTATTTTGTGATCCAGAGCAAGTGGAATGGCGAAAATATTACTGAAATTCCTGTCTCATTATTTGAACATTTTCTGGAGTCATTTGCCATTGCGGCTCGCTGTAATCTTTATATTCAGGTGCAGGCTGGAAAAGATAATCACCACATGTGTGAAGCGATTTTCAAAGCGCTGGCAAGAGCACTGGATCAGGCTTGCAGTCTGGATATGCGCCGTTTGGATCAGATTCCATCCACCAAAGAAAAGATTTTTTAATGATGAGCAAGCAATCCATCCCCATATTGTTGATCGATGCAGGAACTGGCAATCTGCATTCAGTTTTCCATACGCTCCGAACCATTTCCGATCAGATTGTTATCAGTGACAAACCAGAAGATGTTTTTAAGGCAGATCGCATCATCTTGCCAGGTGTAGGTGCATTCTCCGGTTTTATGCAAGGTTTGCTGAACAGAAATTTAGTCGATGCGATTGATAATTTTGTCAAAAAAGGAAATCCATTATTAGGTATTTGTGTCGGAATGCAAGCTTTTTTTGATTTCAGTGAAGAAAATGGAAAGCATGCCGGGCTGGGAATTTTACCGGGCACTGTAAAATTATTCCAAAATATGCCTGATTTAAAGATTCCTCATACCGGCTGGAATCAACTATGGTTCCATGAGGAAGTACTTTTGCTCCAGAATATCAATCCAGGAAATTATGTTTATTTCAACCACTCATATTACTGTGTTCCTGAGAACCCTGATGATATTGCTGCTACCACCGACTATGGAATCGATTTTTGTAGCATTGTTCAAAGAGAGAATGTTTATGGCGTTCAATTCCACCCGGAAAAAAGTCAGAAAGTCGGTATTCAAGTATTAAGCAATTTCGTCAATTCAGGTAGGAAATCCTGATGAGAAAATTTACGGTTTATCCAGCGATTGATTTAATGAATGGCAATGTTGTCCGTTTGAAGCAGGGTGACCCCTCCCAAAAAACGATTTATTCATCTGAACCTGAAAAAATGGCAAAAAAATGGTTGGATGTAGGAGCAAAATGGCTTCACGTTGTAAACCTGGATGGAGCGTTTGATGATGAAGATAATAAAAATATCAAAGCAATCAAAAGGATACTTTTGGAAACTAAAGATAACCCCATCAACATACAAATGGGTGGTGGTTTACGATCTCTGGAAATGATCAAACAAACCCTGGATCTGGGTATCCACAGAGTCATTCTGGGAACCATTGCGGTTGAGAAGCTGGATATGGTGGAAATCGCCATCCAGGAATTCGGCCATGAGAAAATCATCATCGGTATCGATGCTCGTGATGGAGTGGTTCGCACCCATGGTTGGACGGTAGATCAACCTTTGGATGCGTTAACCCTTTCACAAAACTTAAGGCGGATTGGAGTAAAAACTATTATTTACACAGATATCAGCCGGGATGGTGTCGGTGGCGGTGTCAATCTGAATTCAACCGTCGAGTTGGCTCAAAAAAGTGGATTGGATGTGATTGCCTCCGGTGGTATTTATTCCAATGAAGATGTGTTGGCAGTGAAAAAAGCTGGTTTATCAGGAGTCATCATTGGCAGGGCACTTTATGAACAAAGTATCGATCCCCACACCATTTTCAATCTGCAGGAGTGAATGAATGTTAGCAAAAAGAATTATTCCATGTCTGGACATAAAAGATGGTCGTGTGGTGAAAGGGATCAATTTTGTCAATATTCGCGATGCTGGCGATCCCGTCGACCAGGCAAGAGTTTACAATGATGAAGGTGCTGATGAATTGGTTTTTCTGGATATATCTGCCACAGCTTTTGGTCACGAAACGGTTGTACATGTCGTTCGGGAAGTTGCCAACCAGATTCATATCCCATTAACGGTGGGTGGTGGCATTCGCTCTGTAGAAGATATGCGAAAAATCTTATTAGCAGGGGCAGATAAGATCAGCATTAATTCAGCAGCAGTCCTTAACCCTGAGATCATCAAGCAGGGTGCAGCCATGTTTGGCAGTCAATGTATTGTGTTGGCTGTGGATGCCCGAAGAATCCAAACCCAGGAATCGAAAGACTCCAAATGGGAAGTTTTCATCAATGGTGGCCGAAAACCTACCGGAATAGATGTTCTCGATTGGATTAAACAGGCGGTAGACCTGGGCGCAGGCGAAATCCTCTTAACCAGCATGGATCGCGATGGAACCCTTTCAGGATATGATCTGGAACTTAATCAGGCAGTTTCAGAATTGGTCAATGTTCCCTTGATCGCTTCAGGGGGAGCAGGCTCGATGCAACACTTTGCTGATGTTCTCTCTATTGGAGCTGACGCAGCCCTGGCAGCTTCTCTATTTCACGATGGTCAAATGAAAATCAGGGAATTAAAACTATACCTGGCAAATCAAAATCTCCCCATAAGGATGGTATGAAATGGATGTTTCAAAATTGAAATTTGACCAAAATGGGCTCATCCCGGCCATTATCCAGGATAATGACACCCAACAGGTCTTGATGCTAGGATGGATGAACATTACAGCCCTGGAAAAAACACTGGAAACTGGTCTGATCACGTTCTGGTCCCGTAGCAGGAAAAAGTTATGGACCAAAGGGGAAACCAGTGGAAATTATCTCTCTATGCAAAAAATGTTTGTGGATTGTGATCAGGACTCTCTTTTATTCCTGGCAAAACCTGCAGGTCCAACCTGTCATACAGGGAATACGAGCTGTTTTTATACAGAAATCAATTACCAAAAGTAAAAGTATCAAAATCATATCACTGGAGTAAAAATGAATTCACTCAACGATCTTTACCAAACTTTAGAAACCAGAAAATCTGCTGATCCAAATACTTCTTACACAGCTCGTTTATTGCAGGCTGGCGAAGATGAAATCGTTAAAAAAATTGGTGAGGAAGCCATCGAAATCATACTGGCAGCCAAAGGACAGGGCGATCAAAGACTTGTGGAAGAAATCTCTGACCTGACGTACCACATTCTCGTTCTTCTGGTTCAAAAAGGAATACCATTAAATGCCATCGCCGATGAGCTAAATAAGCGTAAGAAATGATGCTCTATGATACAATAACCCGAACAAGAGGAAATAACTTAGTCACAATCTTATTTGCATTATGATAATAGAGAAAAGGCTATTGGTTGAATAACCTGGCATGGCATTATTAATCGAAGTCAATCGAGTTTCTTATTCACATCCAGTTCCGGGTAGTCCTCCCCACCCAGCTCTCAGAGACATAAGTTTTCAAATTAACCAAGGGGAACACATTGCCATTGTCGGTGCAAATGGTTCCGGCAAAACAACGTTAGCTCGCCATATGAATGCGCTCTTTGTACCTGATTCTGGAACAATCAGAATCATGGGTCTCGACACAAAAGAGCGTGCGAACCACATGAAAATTCACCAGCGAATTGGAATGGTATTTCAATCCCCTCAGGAACAGATGATTGCTACATCAATTGAAGAAGATGTAGCCTTTGGCCCTGAAAATTTAGGTCTTACAACGCTAGAAATACAGCAAAGGGTCAGACATTCATTGGAACAGGTCGGTATGTGGGATCAGCGAACCCGCTCTCCCCAGCACTTATCTGCAGGCCAAATGCAGAGGGTAGCGCTGGCAGGCATTCTGGCAATGCAACCAGCCTGTATTATTTTTGATGAATCCACTGCCATGCTGGATCCCTTCGGCAGAGAAGATGTATTGCGGAACATTGAAACACTCAAGCAATCAGGCATCACCGTGATTATGATCACCCATTTTATGGAAGAAGCCAGCCTGGCAGACCGAATTATCGGACTTCATCAAGGCCGATTGCGATTTGATGGTTCCCCGGAAGATTTGTTCACGGATGATAAATTGGTAAAATCAATGAATCTGGATAAACCCAGAGTTCTGTGGTTTGCCCAACAACTCACACCATGGATTCCAACCATTAAGAGTCCGCTAACGGTAGAGCAATTTAAGAAACAAATTGATCCGAGACCTGCCCCACAAATCTTTGCACCCCTGGATGACCATCATTTCTTCCGAAACACACAGGAAAACCTGGTCATTGGCAACCACCTTTCATTTACATACCTGCAGAATACACCCCTTGCCCATCAAGCCCTGGAAGATATCAGTTTTACAGTTCGGGAAGGCAGTGTGCACGGTTTGATAGGTGCAACAGGTTCAGGCAAATCAACCTTGTTGCAACACCTGAATGGGCTCTACTTACCCCAAACAGGAGATCTCAAGGTGGGTCCTTTTGAAGTCAACCAGGAAACAGATTTGCTGCAATTACGACGTTACACTGGCATGGTTTTTCAGAATCCCAATTACCAGTTATTTGAACAATATGTAGGGGATGAAATTGCTTACGGCCTCAAAGTCCTGGGCATCACTGGCGCTGAATTACGGGAAAGAGTCAAACTGGCAATGTCACAGGTTGGACTCGATTTTGAAGAGTTCAAAGATCGGATGACCTTTGCCTTATCAGGTGGTGAAAAACGCAAAGTTGCCCTGGCATCCACCCTGGTGCTGGATCCATCACTCATGTTGCTGGATGAACCAACCGCTGGTCTGGATCCTATTGCCCGGCGTGAGATTCTGGGTCAAATGGTCAGAGTCCATAATGAAGGCAAAACACTGGTGGTTTCATCCCACCAACTGGAGGATCTGGCATTGTTAACCGACCATGTAACACTGCTTTCCGAAGGCAAGGTGGTCAGCAATCAGGATACAGAAAAAATCCTCTCGGCTCACGAGTTGCTTCATCAATATCAGATGATTGCGCCTATCGCAGCGCAAATGGCTTCTGTTTTACACGAAAAAGGTTGGATGGTGCCAGAAAATATTATCATTGGACAACAATTGGTGGCAGCCTTTCAAACATTAGGTGAACTTAATGGCTAATTTTGAATTCACCCAGAATCTTTCCTTTGGCCAATATTTACCAACCAATTCCTGGTTCCATCAACGCGATCCAAGAGCAAAAATTCTGGTGATATTCTTCTTAATGATGGCGATTACCTTCGCGCGCAACACTTACATGGTGTTGGCTGGTCTGTTGATTGTGTTATTTATCTTTCTTATTTCTCATATTCCCCTCAAAAATGCACTCAGAGGAATTCGCACCCCATTACCCTTCTTAATCTTTATTGCATTTTTCCAGTTATTCAGATTTTCTCCAGCTGTGGATAATCCACTCATTTTATCCATCTGGTCTTTTACCATCACCACGCAGGGATTATTTGCAGCAGGAACAATTATCCTGCGCTTTGTTAGTCTAATTCTCACGATCAGTCTGGCAAGTTTCACACTATCCACCAGTGATCTCATATATGGATTGCAATCTTTACTCAAGCCACTGAACTGGCTAAAAATTCCCAGTGAAGATTTTATTATGGTCGTTCAAATCACGTTACGATTCTTACCGCTATTAGGACAGGCAACCGAACAGATTGCTAAAGCTCAGGCGGCGCGTGGTGCTGCCTGGGGTGTCAAGAATCAGAATTTTAAGCAAAGAATTCAATTGATCATTCCGGTCATTGTGCCAATGTTCCTGACCAGCCTGCAAAAAGCAGAAACCATGGCATTGGCAATGGACTCGCGGGGTTATGGCAACCATCTTACGCGGGGAGCTTACCGGCAACTTACATTCAAAGCACAAGACGGCTTCCTGCTGGTCGCCGCCTTGATCATCTCTGCTTTGTTACTCTTTTTATAAATCGGATCCCTGGCGCTTGCCGACTTTGATTCTGCGCCAGGCTGCAACCACAACCAGCACAATAAAAGCTGACACACCTGCTTCCAGCAATCCATTCGAAATCACAATGCCACCCAAAACTGCCCAGGGTAATAACCCCATCAGACCGATAACACCTAAAACCAGGATAGTGTTGGTCAGACTACCTGCAACACCGGAGACGATTAAACCAAACACCGGGATGCGTTCCAGTAATTTCCAAACATAGTAGGCTACCGGTCCAATGAAAAGGCGCGGCAAAACAGCCAGCACTGGATTGGTAAACCACACATCTGCTGGTGAAGATGGAGCTACCGCTGCCTGAATCATGCTAAAAATACCAAAAATCAGCCCAACCCCCAGACCGACCACCGGTCCTTCCAGAATGGCAGCAATAATCACCGGCACATGCATAATGGTTAAGGAAATTCCACCAAACCAGGGGATAAATCCCCAATGGGTCACACCTAAAAGAATCGTTATCGCACCCATTACACCAGTAATAACCAATTTCCGCGTTCGATCTTGTGGCATCTTGCCTCCTTAAAACAGTAATTATTCGATATAGTAAGATTTGACTTACAATTATTTTAACACTTTTTATTATAATAGGTTCTGATAAATATTCCAACAATTAAATAACAATTCGAGTAAGCAACAAAAAACACATATACAAAACTCGTTCATTTTACTGATCTGGTCTACCTGAGTACTTGCAGAAGGTCTTATATAATAAATAGAACAGATATCATGATCTTCAAATGAACCACCAGAATTGACAAACTATCTAAATATCGATAAGCACAACATCATTGAAAGAGGTAGCATGTATCACCGACATCGCTGGACATTGGAAAAACTTAAAGCTCGACTTGCCCTGATTACTCCATTGGTTTATAAAGAAAAATTTCCGCTTTCTCCTTTTTATTACCTGGAATTAGCGGATCCGACTTCGAAACCGGATATTGAACCGGATTTATCCAGCTGGACGATTGTTCATCCAAATTCATATTGGGGAAATTGGCAGACGAATTTTCAACTTTTCACAACCTTCAGAATTCCCGAGGGTTGGGATTTCCAAAAACCAATTGCCATCCATTTACCGTTAGGGGGGATCGAGGGCGATTTCAGTCACCCTGAAGCCCTGGCATACATCGATGGAGTTCCTTACGCTGCCTGTGACCGCCATCATAAAGAAATTCTACTCAAACCAGTGTGGCAAGATGGTCGTGACCATACCCTCATTCTGCATGGCTGGACTGGTTTGGGGTATACAGCATCAGGTGATCCGAAAATGAAATTACAGATGGGTGAGCCACAATTGGTGCAAATTCATTCAGTAACCCGTGATTTTTGTGCCTTAGCACGAGTCACGCTTTCCACGATTGAGAACCTGACAGAGGACAATCCGACAAAAAGTATGTTATTGAATGCCATCAACGATGCTTTCATCTGTTTGGATACATCACACCCATTAGGATCAAAATTCTATGAAAGTGTGATTCCTGCCTATGAAATCCTGACAGTTGAAATTCAAAAATCAGGTAGTCCTATGGATGTCATCATTCATGCCAGTGGGCATGCCCATATTGATGTTGCCTGGTTATGGACACTGGGTCAGACTCGGGGAAAAGCTGAACGAACATTCCACAATGTGATTCGTTACATGGAACAATTCCCAAATTATCATTTCAGCCAGAGTCAGCCGCAACTTTACCAGTTTATCGAAGAAGATCAACCACACTTATTTGAGAAAATTCAGAATCTGGTAGCGCAAGGTCGTTGGGAGCCTATGGGCGGAATGTGGGTGGAAGCAGATTGTAATATTTCCGGGGCAGAGTCGCTTGCCAGGCAATTTTTATTGGGCAGGTCATACTTTACTGAAAAATTTGGAAAAAATGCTGACACACCGGTTTTGTGGTTACCGGATGTTTTTGGATATGCCTGGGCATTACCTCAACTGATCAAGCAGGCTGGTCTCAAGTATTTCATGACGATCAAAATTGGCTGGAACCAATATAACCGCCTGCCTTATGATACTTTCCTCTGGCAGGGAATCGATGGAACGCAAATACTCACCCATTTCAGTACCGTCAAAGAATTAGGTAGTAATTACGCCAGTACATACAACTCGATGGCAAATCCGCAGGAAGCCCTGGGTACCTGGAATAATTTCCAACAAAAAGAATTGCACAATGATTTATTAATGGCATATGGCTTTGGGGATGGTGGTGGCGGTCCAACGCTTGAAATGCTGGAAAACCTGGAGAATATGGACCATTTTCCAGCTTTGCCACAGGTTCAACATTCCAGTGTAAAGAAGTTTTTTGAAACAATTGAACCAGCGCAGGCATCCAAAATGCTTCCAGTATGGAATGGGGAGTTGTATCTTGAATATCATCGTGGAACCTACACCTCGCAGGCGCTAATGAAAAAGAATAACCGCAAAAGTGAATTCCTGATTCATGATGTCGAATTCCTGGCGAGCCTGGCGAGCACATTGGATGAGCACTACCAATACCCCAAAGATGAAATCAACGCAGCCTGGAAAACCATTTGTCTGCATCAATTTCATGATATTTTGCCAGGATCCAGCATAGGAGAAGTATATAGAGAATCTAATCAGGCTTTTCAAGCATTGACAGCTTCTCTGAAAAAACTTCAACAACATGCTTTGGATATCATCAAGAGTTATTATTCAGGTGATATTTTATTGATCAACCCGACCCCATTTCCAAGGAATGATTTGGTGAAGATTGCTAACAAGACTAATGGAATATTCATAAGAGAAGGTAGAGAATTAACGACTCAAATTACGGACATGGGTAATCTGATCGATTCTGGTGTCCTGCCACCTTATAGTGTGACTCCAATTCAATGGATGGAAACATACACAGGTGAAAATCCAGAAATTACGAAAAATGTGCATCAGAATTTGTCAATGGAAAATAATCTCATCCGGCTCGACTTCAATCAGGCTGGTGATATGATCAGCATCTTTGATAAAGAAGTCGGGCGTGAGATTTTACCATCCCATACGGTCGCCAATCAATTTCAGATTTTCGAAGATCGTCCCCTGACCTACGATGCCTGGGATATCGATATTTATTACGATGACAAAATCGATTTCGCTGAACCAGCCGAATCCATTACCTGGGTAGAACAGGGTCCTCTACGACAGACCATTGAAATCAATCGCAAAATTGCAGATAGTATCTACACGCAAAGAATATCCATCACAAAAGATAGCAAACAAATTGATTTTGATACTACCATTGACTGGCAGGAACGTTATAAATTACTCAAGGTTGCTTTCCCGGTCGATATCCTCGCGCCTGTTGCCACTTATGAAATCCAATGGGGTAATGTTCAGCGCAACACTCATCGCAACACCTCCTGGGATTGGGCCAGGTTTGAAACCTGCGCTCATAAATGGGCTGATCTCAGTGAAGGAAACTATGGAGTCAGTCTTTTGAATGATTGCAAATACGGGCATGATATTCAAAACAATGTGATGCGCTTATCTCTCTTACGGGGACCAACTATACCCGATCCATTGGCGGATCTGGGTATCCATCAATTTAAATACAGTCTACTGCTGCATTCAAACTCATGGGATGAACGAACGCAAGCCGCTGCATACGCATTGAATGATCCGATCATTATATTTGAAGGAACTCAACCCCAGGATGAGTCCATTAGGACCTCCGAAAAAAGTGATTTACAGCAACCATTGTTTTCAGTCTCCTGCCCGAATGTTGTCATTGAGACAATCAAACAAGCGGAAGACGGAGAAGGTCTGATCATCCGTCTTTTCGAAAGCCAGCGGAAACGTGGCTTGGTTGTTCTAAAGTCATTCATGCCTATCCAATCCGCCTGGGAAACGAATCTGCTGGAAGAAAACCAGGAATCCTGTCTCCTGGTGGATCATGCAATACACCTGAATATCAAACCATATGAAATCAAAACCTTGCGCATCCATTTGGGGTAACCGGAGAAAGTAATGAAGAATTTCCTATTAGTCTGCACCCAATGTGAAAAAGCTTATCCCGCTGACCAACCCATCTGGCGCTGTACCTGTGGTGGTTTGTTGGATATTGATATGGAAACTAATTTTCCGATCGATAAAATCCAAAAAAGACCTCCTAATCTGTGGCGTTACAGGGAAGCTTTGCCGATCGATCAACCTGAAAATATCATCTCATTCTCAGAAGGATTCACACCGATCATTCCTGTTGAGTTTGCTGGCAAAATGGTTGGGATTAAACAGGATCATTTGTTTCAAACGGGTTCGTATAAAGATCGCGGGGCATCTGTCTTAATTTCCGTCGCAAAGGAATTGGGGATAAAACATGTGGTGGAAGATTCTTCCGGGAACGCGGGCTGTGCCATCGCAGCCTATTGTGCCAGAGCCAATATTTCCTGTGATATCTACGTGCCGGCGAATACTTCACCAGCCAAATTAGCGCAAATCACCCAATATGGAGCCAACTTACATCTGATTCCGGGCAATCGGGAAGCGACTGCCCACGCGGTGCTCGCTGCAGCCCGGACAACCTATTATGCCAGCCATTCCTGGAATCCGTTTTTCTTTCAGGGAACCAAAACATTTGCTTATGAAATCTGGGAACAATCCGGTTTTCAAGCCCCTCAAGCCATCGTTATTCCTGCTGGTAATGGCACCCTGGTACTGGGTGCCTGGATTGGTTTCAATGACTTACGCAAGGCAGGATTAATCAGCTCAATTCCAAGAATATTTGCGGTGCAGGCCAAAAATTGTGCACCTTTATATGCAGCTCATTTTCAACATGTTTCCGAACCATCCAGAATAAACGCAAGTCCTACTTTGGCTGAAGGGATTGCCATTGCTGAGCCGATCCGCGGTAATCAAATTTTAGCAGCTGTTCGTCGATCCAATGGCACCTTTGTGACTGTCACGGAAGAAGAAATACAATCTTCCATGACTGCAATGCATCACAAGGGGTTTTACATTGAACCGACGGCTGCTGCCACCATCGCAGCCATTCCAAAACTGGTTCAATCTATTCCTGAAATTGATCAATGGATTTCTGTTTTTACAGGTCATGGCTTAAAGTCCACAGAAAAGATCATGGCGATCCAGGAGCATTCATCATAATAATTTTTCATAGTGGTAAATCTACCCATTTTTCTCAACAATCATCAGGAGGTCCATGCACAATTCTACAGATTTTCGAATAGGTAATTATCGCCCGATCTACCTGTGGGCAGGACCCGGGACAATCCGTATGAATAAGCTTAAATTCATGCAGGTTGATGTGGATGAAAACGTCCATCAAGAAGCGCATCAATTCACAGGCGCCGCCTTGGTGGTAAATGATTTATATCAAAATTGGATCCATCTGACCTATAGCTGGGGATTTCCACCAGAGATCGAACAGGAAGATTGGCAATCCTTTGAAAATGCAACGTGCGAATACCATAAACTAGGAGCCAAAGTCTTTGCTTACATTCAGTCATCCAATTGCGTTTATTCAGGTAGCTTCAAAGATAAGAATTGGTATGCGATCACCCCCAAAGGAAAGAAGGTCTATTATTACACTGGCCGCTACATGACATGTTTTCAAAATAATGGCTGGATTAATTACCTGAAAGAACGAATTCAGGATGCAATCAGCCGCGGAGCGGATGGAATATTCTTTGACAATCTCTGGTATGGATTGCAGCCAAATGCATTATTCAGAACCTGGCTGGGAGCAGCAGGTTGTTATTGCACTGCCTGTCAGGAAAAATACTATCAGGAAACAGGCAAACGAATGCCTACCCTGATGGATTTACAAAAAAAGGAAGTGTTGGATTATATCGAATGGCGTTCACAAAGTATGACCCAGGTGATCCAGCAATTGTCAGATTTTGCTCGTTCCTTAAAATCGGATGTCATCATCAGTGCCAATGATTACGATCCTGTCATGCGTCCGGTCAAACTCATTTTTGGCATCGATTTCCCATCGTTGGCTAAAATCCAGGATGTTACCATGATCGAAAACTTTGCCCTGCCAAAATGGGAGGAGAGCCAACCAAAAATATTAGTTAATAACACCCTGACTGTACGGAACACCCAGCCCTACTTACCACACCAAAAACATCTCAGCGTCCTATCCTATGATGCAGGCATTGGATTCGACCCGGTTTATCCAAGCCGCAGAATTCTGACCGGTATGGCAGAAGCAGCTGCATTAGGATGCAGCATGACCACCAAAGGCACAGAATATCATGATGGCAAAAAAATGACATTGTTGACTGCCCCTGAATATGGCGAGCAACAGAAAGCCATTGGCAATCTTCATCATTGGCTGCAGGATCATCAATCTATTTACCAATCCCAAACCAAACGGGTTGCCAGTGTTGGATTTCTTCACCCGGGAGATCCATTGTGGCAAAATTGGTTTCAAATAGCACCGCTTTATTTTGCCTGTCAACAGACACTATTGGCGGCAGGCATTCCCTGGAGAACCATAACTGACGACAAAGACCTGGATGAAATTCGTCACTTAATCGTATTTGAAAATCTTCAACAACCAGAAAAACTCCCGCATGAACTATCCATCATCAAAGCGTATGAATTCTCATCATGGAAAACATTTTCCCAATCCTTTTTTGACCACCATCCGGGATTGAAAAACATCCTTTCGGAAATTGCAGATAACCTTATCCGGGGTTACCACGCCAACAAATCACTACGAAAATTAATGGACTGGATGGGCATGTCCAAATTGGTAACCCACACCCCATTCTTCACCTTACCCCCCCAAGAATTCCAAAATGAATTGCTCAATAAAATCGACCTTCAGAAAGTAATTCGTGTCATTTCCGAGCATCCTGTGTTAATTGATGTATGGAAAAACAAATCGGATGGTTTGCACATACATCTCGTAAATTACCATGCTCAAAAGCAAGTAATAAAATTAAAAATACCAGATAATTCAATATTAACAGTAATTTCTCCAGATCAGCAGACGCAAGAAATGCAAATAACATCAGATACTGCAATGCTGGAACTCGATCTTTATTCCATTTGTCTTTTAGAAAATAAATAAGGAGTTCAAATGAACAAAGTCATCCGTTGGTACCATTACATTACCTACAATATTTATTGGTTTGCACTCACTGCCCGTTCACAGGTATTAACACCTTTAATCATACCGTTATTAATTCAACGGTTCGTTGGTGAAGCAGCCAAGGGTGAACTATTGGGAAACATGCGTTTATGGTCGCTCATGGTGGCTGTGCTTCTGCAAGCTTTGATGGGCCTATTAAGTGATCAGTCGACCTCAAAATATGGTCGCAGGCGACCATTCATTGTTGTGGGAACCATTGGGGAAATCATCATTTATGTTTTGATTGGCTTCACTGCTGGTATGGATGGAATGACAGGTTATTGGTTCTTGTTCCTGTTATACACCCTCTCTATGATGACTGCCAACACAGCCCATGCCGCTTTACAGGGTATTATTCCAGATCTGGTGCCAGAAGAAAAGAGAGGACGTTTCTCTGGGTTTAAAGCGCTGTTCGAACTCCCACTGCCCCTCATCTTTGTATCATTTGTAATCGGCAAAATGGTCAGTGCAGGGAATATCTGGGCAGCACTCATTACATTAATCGTAGTTTTGATTGTTTGTATGTTAATCACATTAACGGTTAAGGAAGAACCCCTGAAATCGGAAAAAACAAAAATTGATTGGAATCCCATTATCCGTCTGGTTTTGATGACAGCAGCATTTACCGTAATCATCCTCGCTTCAGGATTTTTCGTCCGGCAAATTATGAATTTCATCCTGCAGAAGGAAACATCTTATGGCTATCTGATGGTCATGGCAATTGGTTTATTAGGAATGGTAGTGGCAATAGGCATCGGTGTCTGGAGCAGTATCTACATCAGTATTGGCCAAAAAATTCAGGAACACCACAATTTCACCTGGTGGGTGGTAAATCGATTGGCATTTTTGGCCGGATCAACCAATCTGGCTGGATTTTTGGTTTATTTTTTGCAGGAAAGGTTTATAGAATTGCAGGGTGAAAAAGCAGCTGGGCCAGCCGCGTCAATTACCATGTTTATTGGGATTTTTATTCTTCTTTCCGCCTTACCGAGCGGTTGGTTAACAGATCGGTTTGGCACTAAAAAGATTATTTTAATCAGTGCTATCCTGGCTACGCTAGGTACGGCTCTGGTACTCTTGTCACCTTCCATTTCCTGGATGTATGCTGCCGGATGTCTGGTAGGTGCTGGCATCGGATTCTTTTATGCTTCCAACTGGGCCTTGGGAACGGAAATTGTGCCAAAAGATCAGGCAGGCAGATTTCTGGGGATTTCTAATCTGGCTGGCGCTGGCGCTGGCGCTGTCGGCGCATACATTGGTGGCCCAATTGCTGATCAGATCGGATATACCAATTTGATGACCATTTATGTGGTTTTGTTCCTTTTCTCGATTCTGGCATTGGCAAAAATAAAAGTAAAACAGTCACAATAATCACTTATATTGAATATCCTTGTCAGAAATTTACTTGAAAGTTGGGTGTATACTTGGTAAAACTTTTAAAGGAAAAACCATAGTCTTTAAATCATGGAGATAAAATCAGGTATTCTTGACCGATTCAAAACCTTAATTTTAAAATTCAGACAGGAAGTGGAAAATCGTCCCATTTCAGATTCTGGAATCCTGATTGGTACTGCCATTCTGGTGGGTATTGGTTCTGGATTAGGCGCTGTTTTATTTACCTACCTGGTGGAAAGCGTTCAAAAGATTGCCTTCGAAGATGGGATCCAATTACTCCAATCCATTCATCCATGGTATTTAATCATCATTCCAATGGTCGGAGCCCTGATTACAGGGCCTATTATTTATCTTTTTGCTCGTGAAGCAAAAGGACACGGCGTACCTGAAGTCATGCTGGCTGTAGCACTTCGGGGTGGCAAAATCAAACCTCAGGTTGGGATTGTCAAAGCCATCACCTCTGCGATCTGCATCGGTACTGGTGGATCTGTTGGAAGTGAAGGGCCTATCGCTCAAATCGGTTCCTCTTTAGGATCAACCATTGGTCAATTCCTGAAATTGAATGAAGAACGCACCAAAACCCTGGTTGCCTGTGGCGCGGCAGGAGGAATCGCTGCAATATTCAATGCCCCGATTGCAGGTGCAATTTTCGCTATGGAAGTCATCTTAAATCGCATCAGTTCTGTTTATTTTGGTGCTGTCGTGATTTCTGCCGTGATTGCAGATTCAATTGCTCATTTTTTCATGGGCGACTTTCGAACATTCATGGTCCCTCAATATTTCCTAAAGAGTCCCTGGGAATTGCTTTTATATACACTCCTGGCCATTATTGCAGCATTTGCTTCGGTGGGATTTAGCCGGTTATTATATATCGTTGAAGACCTGTTTGATGATATCAAAATTCCAGCCTGGATTAAGCCAACGATTGGCGCATTGTTATTGGGTGTATTGGGTATCTTTACCATCAAAACGCCAGAAGGTTTCCCCAGAATTTTCGGTGTTGGCTATGAATCAATGACCCCAGCCCTTTTTGGGGAATTTACACTTAAAGCTGCATTTTTACTGTTTGTTCTGAAATTGTTGGCAACGCTGTTCACGTTAGGTTCGGGCAATTCAGGTGGTATTTTTGCCCCCTCTCTCTTCATGGGCAGTATGCTGGGGGCAGGTTTTGGAAATTGGGCAACGACCGTTTTTCCAAATATAACCACAGGGGCAGGTGCTTATGCCCTGGTGGGGATGGCTTCCTTCTTCAGTGGTGCAACACATGCACCGATGACAGCCATCCTGATCTTATTTGAAATGACAAATAATTACCAATTGATCCTGCCATTAATGCTGGCATCTGTCTTAAGTACGATCATTTCAAGAATTCTCAGCAAAGATTCAATCTATACACTCAAACTAACTCGTCGTGGCATTAATTTAAGTCAGACCCAGGATGTGGATGTGATGCAGGGAATATCCGTTGGGGAAGTCATGTCAACGGATATCTTAACCATCAAATCAAATCAAACCCTTGAGGATTTAGAAATGCTATTTTCCAAAACGCGGCTTACAGGTTTACCAGTGACTAATTCAGATGGTGACCTGGTTGGTGTTATAACCACCAATGATCTCCGTGAAGCCCGAATAAAAGAAATTCCTGGATCTACAGAATTGTCAAATATCGCATCGATGGGAGATTTATTATTTACCCATCCAGGTGAACCCATGTGGCAAGCTATATTTCGTATGAGCACACATAATATCAGCCTGCTGCCAGTGGTGGAAGATGCAGATCCTAAAAAGTTATTGGGCATGATCTATCGTCAGGATGTCATAAAAGCCTATGACCATGCCATCACAAAAAAAGCAAACATGCAACAAGACGTTGAAATTCTCAAATTGGGAAATTTGGATGATGCAAAGTTTCTCCATTTGAATATTCCTGCCAATTCACATGTGGTGGGTAAAAGAGTAAGTGAAATCAGTCTTCCAGGGCATTGTGTGATCGTTTCATTACGAAGAGGTCGGGAATTAAAAGTTGTTGATGGGCATACCATCCTGAAAAAAGGGGATTTCTTAACCATTTTCTCTGAGGAGGATTGTGCCAAGGATGTGGAGAAAATTCTAACAGGACAAGCAACTGAAATTCTGGAACCCGACCACCAAAAATCATATCATGAAGAGATTATGATTAAAGCTGGTTCAAAAATTACTGGAAAAATGGTCAAGGAAATTAGACTTCCAGGGAATATTTTGATTGTGAGTATTACCAGAAATCACAAAACAATCATTCCTCACGGCGAAACGATTTTTCACATCGATGATGTTGTAGAAGTCTATGGAATGGAAGCTGATATTGAGGTTGCCCGGACATTACTGGGAGCTGAATAATTTTTTTTGGTTAATGGGACCAAATGTTCAGGTAAAATGAACTTATGTCTCATCGAGAAATTTCATTTGCTTTATATACCTGGTTATCACTCTTTGTGATGATCATTTTATCAGCCTGTGCACCACTCGATAAATCTACTAACCAGCCAACAACATTGGTAACAGTTACATCTGCTCCTGCATCGACGTTTATCCCGACAAACACCTCTCAACCAGTGAATACACCTACTCTGGTTCCTTCTTTTACCCCAACGATTTCATCCACACCAACGCCTGAGTTTATTGAACCAGATGATTGTCTAAAACCACCAGATAATTATGATCTTGTCGAAATTAATGGCATGTATATTAATCAGCGCACTTTTTCAATGCTGGAACACGCCCAATCCATTTATGGTGGTGAAATTGAGCTAAACGGATATCACCTCACTCAGGGAAGTTATACCAACCTGGTTTCCGCCAGTTTCGGAACCCATGATGGCGGAGGAGCTGTTGATCTATCAGTTATCCAATACGGCACCTATCAGGTCTTATATGCTGATATTGAACCATTGATCCAGGCATTGCGGACAGCTGGATTTGCAGCCTGGTTGAGGGATTTTGATCAGTTGTACCCTGGTTCTCCCATCCATATTCATGCCATTGCGATCGGAGATCGGGATTTATCTGATCCAGCAAAAGCCCAATTAACCGGAGAATTCGGTTATTTCCGTGGATTTAATGGTATCCCACAAAAAAACGGATCAGCTCCCGTTTCAGATGAACACGGTGGACCAATACTTTGTCAATGGATGTTGAACATGGGGTATTCTGACTTAAGAAATTTATCACCTTAGGGATTGGGGTTTGTGAAAAACAAATCCATAGGATCCAATAATCGAAACCAACCACTCACCCGCCAACGGCAATAATTGCGCATTTCTGATTCATTAGCGCTGACTGTATAATGCGCCATGCTACCTTCGATGCCAGATGAATAGCCATAGCGCATCTCAATATGCAAGTGTGGAGCCAGAGCATTACCACTATCCCCTATTAAACCGATTTCATCACCACAATCTACCTCGTCACCCAATGCAAACACCGCAGGCGTATCAAGATGGGCGTAAAGGATATACAAAGAAAGGTCATTATTTTCCTGATCAGGAAAATCCCAACCTGTCGGACAGGTTAAGGAGGGGCTGGTGCCAAACACACCGGGTTGGGTTTGGATCACCAGCTTTTCCTTCCAACCAGCCGGCAATTTATGAAACGGCGTTTCCACTAATACAGCATTGCCATAAGGGAACCGATCATTCATTACCATTACAACTTCACCTGCCAAAATTGCCTGCACAGCAGAACCTTTCAAGGCAATTCGGAGGTCGGGATCAATGACACTGAAATCCACCCCCTGGTGCGGATCGTCCGAGCCTGGAATGGGAGGATTATATGGATTGGACATCATTTCAATCAGGTTTTCAATAGCATATTCGACAAGTGGGGAACAGACATCAATCAGGTCTTCGGTTGGTTCAGGAGTAATCGTTGGAACAACTGTTGGGGTAAATGTGGGGGTTGTTTTTTCTTCTATTTCGATTGTTTCTGTTTTTTCAACGACTGGAGTAATAACTTCTTCAACGGTATTTTCCACCATTGAACACCCCGTGAGGACCATGATGAATATCATAAATAATGAAGTAAAAATTTTCATTCTAATATTGTACTTATAAACAGCAATTAAAATAGATGAAACGAATAAAATGAGGTGAAAATTTTTGATGGATCCCAAGAAAGTCTTATACGTCCTAATCATCATTTTGATCATGATGGGTAGCTCATTTTTAGGAGCGATCGGTGGAAGTTTCATAACCTTAAAAGTTGTTGAGAGAAATTCCACACGTTCGTTTGAAAACCAATTAACTCCATCTCCAACTGTATCTGCTCCATCCACATTAAGTTTTTCGATGTCGAATATCGAAACGACCATTACTTCTGTGGTTCAGGAAGTAGAACCGGCTGTGGTAACTGTTGTTGGCACGATCAGTGGTCGCGCAACATTTTTTGGCGTAACCTCCGACCAGGAAGTTAGTGGTAGCGGAGTAATTGTCACTGAAGATGGTTACATCTTAACAAACAATCATGTTGTTGAAGGTACAAAGACACTTTCCGTAATACTTAATGATGGAACCGAACATCCTGCCGATTTGATCAACCGTGATGTTTTTGCAGATTTAGCTGTGTTAAAAATCGAAGGTCAAGTCCCTGGAATGGCTAAAATTGGAAATTCTGATTATCTAAAACCTGGTGAAACGGTGATCGCGATTGGCTCTCCATTAGGCACATTCAGAAATTCGGTGACTGTGGGTGTCATCAGTGCAACTGGCAGAACGCTGGATAGTGGTGAAGGATATGCTATTGAGGATCTAATTCAAACCGATGCAGCTATCAACTCGGGAAATTCTGGTGGTCCTTTACTGAATCTGACAGGTGAAGTCATTGGAATAAACACACTCGTAATCCGTGGGAGTAATAATTCCAGTACGAGCGCTGAAGCACTTGGATTTGCCATTCCTTCCAATACAGCCGCCATGATTGCGCAACATATCATTGAGAAAGGTTATTTTGCCCGTCCTTACCTCGGGACCAGTTACCAGAACGTAACGCCACGCATTGCGTCCTGGTATAAACTACCTGTCAATTATGGAGCCTATATCACCGGGATTGACCGCAACAGCCCGGCAGAGAATTCAGGTTTACGACTGGGAGATATCATCACAAAAATTGGCGATGTTCCGATTGATGAACAACAATCCTTTATCAATGCCTTATTTGAATATGAACCAAACCAGCAAATTACAATTGAATTTGCTCGCGAGAATGAATTTTTATCCGTTGATGTGGTATTGGGAGAAATGAGTTCTCCCTAGTTCTATACCATAAAGATTATTTCGGTTTCTTCTTTAAGATCTCCAATAAAGATCTGGCAGAATCTTCTGGACCTGAGAATTCTTTACCCAAAATGCCTAACTGTGTTCGCATTTCGCCAACGAAGACATTTTTCTCGTAAAAAGCCTGGAAGAATTTTTTAGCAATATCATCATGCATATCTCGATATTCAGGAGGTCCAAAAATATTGGCGAAATACGAATGAGTCAAACCGGTGGTGGTGGTTGTTCCTTTACTCATCACCGCGCCTGAACGGAACACATCGATGGCTTGCTCAGGAGACTTAAATCGTTCTACCGCAGGATGATCTTCATCAACCGTATCGTAGTTGTTTGCATAAAGAACAAAATCAACCTCATATCCTTCCACAACACTCTTAAATTTTGTCACAGGTAAAACAACCCGCGCATTTACCTGATCTGGATTCATAATGATGGATCGGTCAATTTGGCCGAAAGCATAATCTTTTTGTAAATCATCCAACCTGACAAAAGCGCCAATTTCAGTGCCATATCCCATAATCCTGCCATCAGGAAGAATATCGATCGAACCCATGTCATCTGCGATGATCACCAGATCCTCCACCTGATCTTCGATGATACCGCGCAGCGCTTCCAGAGTCTCTGATTTTCCTGCGCCTGTATCACCAATCAACACCACGTTCGAAGTACCAGCATTTCTTAGGACGATATGGAACATAGCCCCATGAAATGGCATTCTACCCATTTTCATCATCTTAACATTATGTAAGGTGAGAATCATTTTTTTGAGGTAGCCAAAATAAGCATATTCTTTGCGGTATGGCACGGTGCCGATAAAAATGTCATTTTCAATATCATCATAAAAAATTGTTTCGGAAGTACCCGGATCTTTTTCACCTTCTACAGGAATACCATAATAAAAAATGGCATCCGGTTTTTTCTTTAAGTCCGCATCTTCAGCCAGTTCAAATAAATTACTTAAGGAAAAACCCAACTCAAACCATTGCACTGTGAAATAAACCAGAATGATTAATTCCCCAACCTTGGCTGGATAACATAACCATTGTTCCGGATCAATGTCTAGATGATCAATTGGATTGTAATCAACTCTTTTGAATTTTCCGCTTCTTTTATTGTTAGGTGTATTAAAAATTAATGGAGGATATATTAATACCTGGCGAGTCATCAGAATATCACACAATTTATCTTCATACCCACAAACAAATGGCATTGTGTATGGCAATGTAATTGCTGCGATATTTGCACCTGCGCTGACCTGACGGTACACTCGGGGATGATTCCCAGAAACATTCTCGAGGATATCACGTTGAGCACTACGAACAACATGCATCAATTTTTCGACTGTCTCTGTGAAGGACCTATATGGTCGTTTATCAAGGCGATCATCCACCGAATCGAGAACTACCAGTCGTTGTAAACGTCGCCAGAAATTATAGAATTGTTCCACAAAATCGCTGAGCAAATCGAGATCTTCAAAGAATGTCATACTTTCAGGAATAATTTTGCACACCTGATCTGCTGGTAATTTTGATAATAATAACAATGTTGTCTGCATCGTTTTTAATTCTTCTGGTGTAACTTTCTCTTCATTAAAAAATACCCGTAGTAATCGTGATTGCTGTCGAAATAAATAACGTACATATTTACTCAATAAATCCAAAAACAAATTACTGTTGATTAATTCATCAACGGTGTCACATAATCTGTTCCGGGTTCTAAGAACTAATTTATCACCATATATTTTATAAGACCCATTTTCCATTTTTTCTCCTCAAGCCAATATTTATAGTTGTAAACCCAGTGTCTAAACCATTAATCACTAGAAATCATTGATTCCAGCATCGAAGTTGTCAGGGATTTCGGTCGTTCGATGGGTTTCAATAATGCTCTGGCCCAAACAATATGTGCTGATAAGCCTAATATTCTACTCACTCCAAACAAAACTGTATAGAAGTCAAATTCTTTTACACCAAAGTGATATTGTAATGCGCCGTTAATCGCATCCACATTTGGCCAGGGGTTACTCACTTTGCCATTTTCCATCAAGATATCAGGGAGGATTGCATAAACCATTTCTACCAGTTTAAGTAGATCACTGTCCAATTTTTTCCTTCTGACAAATTCTAACTGCGCAGTAAATCTCGGATCCGTTGTTCTCAAAACGGCATGACCATAACCAGGAATTATTTTTCCTTCTGATAATGAGAGACGAAGAAAGCTTTCCAATTGTTCCTGCGTGGGGAGACCATTGAAATATGCACGCACATCTAATAGCCATTTGAGGCATTCCTGATTAGCCAGGCCATGCAGCGGTCCCGCCAATCCATTCATCCCCGCAGCACAGGAAAGATAAACATCTGATAAAGCTGAACTTACCAGATGGGTGGCGTGAGCGGAGACATTTCCACCTTCGTGATCACAATGCAAAAAGAAAAATAGCCTGCAAAGATCATAATACTTTGGGTCGCCTTCCCGATCGATCATCACCCCAAAATTTGCGCTCCAATCATGATCGGCTTTAGGTGGTAGATAAATTCCATCCTGATATTTCAGGTTATAAATAAAGGCTGCTAATCCAGGCAATTTTGCCGTCAGGTTTAATGAATCCTGTAAGAAATAGCGCCAATGATCATCTTTAACCACACCAATTTCATATTCTTTTGCAAAGATAGATTCCTTTTGCAATGCCATTATCCCGATTGAAAATAATGTCATCGGATGTGTGTCCTTGGGCATACGACGGATGGTGTTGTAAACATAAGTTGGGATCAAACTTCTTTGACGCCACTCTTCTTCTACAATCATGGCATCTTCGAAGGTTGGTAGCTCATTCGTCAACAGTAAATAATAGACACCTCCAGCTAACGGAAACTCAGCTCCAGGAAGCTTCGGTAAAATCTTCAACAATTCTGGTATGGAATATCCACGAATGCGAATTCCCTCATATGGATCAACATAAGAAATATCACTGACCTGAATTTGAACCCCTCGAATGCCCCCATAAATTTGAGAAACGGTTACATCACAAACCTTAAAATCTCCAAATTCATTTCGTAACCGGTTTACCCGTTCCCGCCAATCAGGTAATTGCTCTGCAATTCTTTCCTCTAACGACATCATGGTGACACTCCTTTTTAAAAATATCATTTGGCTATAAATAACTTGAATGGACACCCCAATTAGTGTTGTGTAGAGAGATAAACTCTCTTCATTTAATTACTGGGGATGGTTTTGATAAATCTGCGTACCTATATACCCTAAATCTCGGGATATATGTTCAGCCGCCTTGATAATACTATTTTTGTGCAGTTTAATTTTTTCAGACGTAAATCGAAAAGATGGACCGGAAATGGTTAATGCACCCAGAATATCCGACTTCATGTCAAAGATAGGAGCTGCAATTCCAGCAGCATCCTCTACCCATTCTCCATCACTGAAAGCATAACCCTGTTTACGAATAGTCTTCAATTCCTCTTTTAGTGTCTTAATATCTGTGATAGTTTTATTCGTAAATGGCTGGAAATTGGTTCGAGTGAGAATTTCTTCCTGCCTTTTTTCTGGGAGAAAGGCTAACAACAGCTTACCCGCTGAACCAGCATACAATGGCAATCGTCTCCCGATTCTGGCAACAATCCGAACATTCTGTGCGCTTTCCATTCTCTCTACACATAAACGTTCATCCCCATCCAGAATATAAAGGCTGATGGTTTCTTTCGTTTCCAGCAATAGTTCATTGATGACCGGTAATGCTACATTTCTGATATCCAGATTGGTCGTATAAACTTCTGCCCAACGAAGGCTTTTTGGACCAACGGAGTAGGATCTGGATTCATGATTTTGCAACAATAATCCTTGATTTTTTAATGCCATCATTAAGCGACCACAAGCACTGGGAGAGAGCCCAGTCAATCTGGCAACTTCCCTTACACCCAGATCATTTTGATCAATGGTGAAGCAATCCATGATTTGAACCAGTCGATCAATTGTTTGAACCTTTTCATTTTCCATATTATTGTGCCGTATAATGGGACAGCGTCCCGAAATTGAATATAATGATTATAGGAATTAAATCGATAAAAGTCAAGGTTTTTTTCTTGATGATTGAAAAGTCTAATATTTAAAAAAGGAACAGTATGGTCGACTCAACTACTTCCATTCGAATGGTAAACAAAAAATTAATCGTACCCAATCAGGTAACCATCCCCTTCATCTCAGGAGATGGCATCGGACCGGATGTTACGGCTGCAACACAATCGGTAGTAAACACAGCCATTGATAAAGCTTACCAATTTGAAAGAAAAATCATCTGGAAAGAAGTGTTGGCTGGAGAAAAGGCTTTTCATCAAACAGGTGAATGGCTCCCTCAAGAGACATTGAATGCTTTTTCAGATTATATTGTTGGAATCAAAGGCCCACTAACAACACCAGTAGGAGGTGGTATCCGCTCATTGAATGTGGCTCTACGGAAGGATCTGGATTTATATGTCTGTTTACGACCGGTTCGATACTTTCAAGGCATCAACGCTCCGGTAAAACACCCGGAAATAGTTGATGTAACCATTTTCAGGGAGAATACAGAAGATGTATATTCAGGTATTGAATTGGAAGCGGATAGTCAGGAATCAAAGATGTTTTTGGATTGGTTGCAGCTACAATTGCCTGATTCTTACCAAAAAATACGTTTTCCCAGGTCTGTCGGTCTGGGGATAAAACCTATTTCAAAGGAAGGCAGCCTAAGGTTAATTCAGGCGGCCATTGAATATGCCATCAGAAATAGAAAACCAACAATCACATTGATACACAAAGGCAATATCATGAAATTTACCGAAGGTGCCTTTCGATTGTGGGGGTATGATCTGGCTGAAAGTGAATATAAAGATTTCATTTACACATCCCGTCAATTTGAAAACACCAAAAAAAATGCGGGAATTACCGAAGCCAATAAAGAAAAGGAATGGGCGTTGAGTAACGGAAGGATCTGGATGAATGATGTGATTACCGATGCTGCCTTCCAGAATTTATTGCTGTACCCTCAGGATTTCAGTGTGATTGCAACCAGCAATTTGAATGGTGATTATCTTTCAGATGCACTGGCTGCCCAGGTTGGCGGGATTGGGATTTCACCAGGAGCAAATATTAATTATCAAACCGGGATTGCTATTTTTGAAGCAACACATGGTACTGCACCCGATATTGCCGGGAAGAACCTCGCAAATCCATCATCCTTGATCCTCTCATCCGTCCTCATGTTGGAATATTTAGGGTGGAATGAAGCAGCCAAACTCATTACAAAATCCCTGGAAAAGACGATTAATAATGGACAATTAACCCGGGACCTGGCACAGTTTGTAATTGGTTCCACTTTAATGAGTACCAGTGAATTTGCTACCGCAATCATCAACAATTTCTAATGGACAGGAGTGATTAATGAAAAAAGGTCTTCTCAATACAAAATCAACACTCTCAATAAATGGAATAAATTATCAGTTTTTCCAACTCTCTAAATTGCATCCAGAAAATCCAGATTTTTTGGAAAGATTGCCTTTTTCAATTCGTATTTTACTGGAGGGCGTTCTTCGAAATATTAATGGCGAATCCATAACCGAAATTGATGTCTTCAAACTCGCCGATTGGCAACCTCATCTGGACCATCGTCGACCCATCCCATTTTTCCCTGGCAGGGTCGTCCTTCAGGATTTCACAGGGATCCCTGTATTAAATGATTTGGCTGCGATGCGGGCTGCGATTCAACGGATGGGTGGGGATCCTTTAAAAGTCAATCCCATCATCCCGGTCGATCTGGTAATTGACCATTCTGTGATGGTAGATGTATCCGCACAGAAAGATGCGGTGGATCAAAACGCCAAAAATGAATTTGAACGTAATCTTGAAAGATATCAATTTCTACGCTGGAGTAGCGCTGTCTTTGAAAATTTACGCATCGTCCCGCCTTCCACTGGTATCATCCATCAGGTTAATCTCGAGTTTCTCGCTCAATCCGTTTTGACCAAAGAAACCGATGGCGAATCTTATATTTATCCAGATACGCTGGTAGGTACTGACTCCCATACAACGATGATCAACGGGTTAGGCATTGTTGGCTGGGGCGTAGGAGGAATTGAAGCAGTCGCTGCTATGATGGGACAACCTATCGAAATTCTCACCCCGGATGTTGTTGGGATTCACCTGAAAGGACAATTAAGAGAAGGCTTGACACCCACAGACTTGACTTTGACCATCATTCAAATTCTAAGAAAAAAAGGTGTAGTTGATAAGTTCGTGGAGTTTTTTGGAGAAGGTCTGAATCACCTGAGTCTGGCTGATCGGGCAATGATTGCCAATATCACGCCGGAAAGCGGAGCAACCATGATTTATTTTCCATTTGATGATCAATCCTTGAAGTATCTGCGATTAACTGGCAAAAATGAAGATCACCTGGCTCTGGTTGAGCAGTATTATCGGGCTCAAAATCTGTTTCGTGAATCACAGCAACCTTTCCCTGAATTTTCTGAGGTGATTGAGGTTAACCTGGATCAAATAGAACCCAGTGTCGCAGGCCCAAAACGGCCGCAGGACCGTATGGGATTGCAATCAGTCAAAGAAAATTTTCAATTCAGTATGGCCAAACCTCGAAATCAAATGGGGTTTGGATATTCAGAAGGCGAATTAAAGAAGTCATTTAATCTGGAATATGCCGGAAAATCCTTTCAATTGTCGCATGGGTTCACTGCCATCGCAGCCATTACTTCCTGTACAAATACATCCAATCCAACAGTCATGATCGCTGCTGGTCTGGTTGCCAAAAAGGCAGTTGCAAAAGGGCTTACTGTCCCGGAATATGTGAAAACCAGTTTTGCCCCAGGTTCTCGCGTGGTCACTGATTATCTGACCAAAAGTGGTTTAATCTTAGATCTGGAAAATCTTGGTTTTCATGTAGTTGGATATGGATGTACAACCTGTATTGGTAATAGTGGTCCCCTTCACGAAGAAATTGTTGATATTATCGAAAAGGAAAAAATGATTGCCAGTGCTGTACTTTCGGGAAACAGGAATTTTGAAGGCAGAATTCATCCTCAGACACAGGCGAATTATTTAGCTTCTCCCCCTCTTGTGGTCGCATACGCATTGGCAGGAACGGTAAATATCGATTTAACAAAAGATCCTATAGGATACGATCACACGGGAAAACCAGTTTACTTGCATGATATCTGGCCAACCTCGCTTGAAATCCAGGATGTCTTACATTCTACCGTCAAACCTGAATTGTTCATTAATAATTATGCAAATGTATTTTCAGGTAATTCCGCTTGGAATATACTGCAAACAAACTCAGAAAAAATCTATGATTGGGATGAAAACTCCACCTACCTCCAGGAACCACCCTATTTTGAAAATCTGTCACTTGAAGGTGCATCAATAAGCATTATTGATGCGCATGCGCTTGTTGTATTAGGAGATTCAGTCACCACCGACCACATCTCCCCTGCTGGTGCCATTCCATTAAAAAGTCCAGCTGGAGAATTTCTGGTAAATCATGGTGTTCAACCCCGGGATTTCAATTCTTTTGGATCCCGCCGAGGGAATGACCGTATCATGACCCGTGGTACTTTTGGAAACATTCGCATTAAAAACCTGTTGTTGACCGGAATTGAAGGTGGTATGACCCGCTATATACCATCCGACGAGGTGATGAGTATTTATGAAGCCTCGCAAAAATATCAACAGGCAGGAATTGACCTGGTTGTGATTGCCGGGAAAGAATATGGAACTGGTTCATCACGAGACTGGGCTGCGAAAGGCCCAATGCTATTAGGGGTAAAAGCAGTCATTGCAGAATCCTTTGAACGAATTCACCGCTCCAACCTGGTTGGGATGGGAATTCTACCATTGGAGTTTTTACCTGGTGAAAATTTGCAAACTTTGGGGTTGGATGGTAGTGAAAAATTCACCATCAACAATACAGAAGTAATATCCCCAGGAAAAATTCTTCAGGTAAAAGCTTTAAGCACAACTGGTGAAGAAACTTGTTTTGACGTCAAATTAAGAATCGATACACTTATTGAAATTCAATATTTCAAAGACGGTGGCATTATGAATACAATTCTCAAGGATTTGATTGCGTCTCGATAGTTAAACCAATTTCATTGCATCGATTAGTCAGTCCATTAATCCTCAGCAGAATATTGTTCCATTATTACCCCCGCTTTTTGGAGAAAATCAAGAGCAATTGGATCAACACGATAAGCGTTGAGATAGATCAACTTGGAAATTCTGGCATTAATTAACATTTTAGTACAATTCAGGCAGGGAAAATGAGTTACATAACAAACTGCATCTTTTGTAGCCAGACCAAAAACAGCCGCCTGAATGATGGCGTTTACTTCAGCATGCACAGTGCGTACACAATGTCCATCGACCATCAAATGACCAACATCATCACAGTGTTCCAAACCAGCTGGTGAACCGTTGTAGCCAGTTGAGATGATATGCTTATCTTTTACCAAAACTGCGCCCACCTTTGCTCGATCACAGGTTGAGCGCACTGCAACATCTTCCGCTATTTTCATGAAGTAAGAATCCCAGGTTGGTCGTGACATCGTTCCTCCCAATTTATAATCAAAGGTTTACACATCAATAATGACTTAATTTTATTGATCCATAGCAACAAATCAAATCAAAACTTCAACAGATTGTTGCTCATTATCCAAATTTTCCAGAAATATAATCCTGGGTTTTTTTATCTTTAGGTCGGGTGAAGATTTCCTCAGCACTGGAAAATTCTATTAATTTTCCCTGGAGGAAAAAAGCAACCTGGTCAGCGATTCGTCCAGCTTGTTGTGTGTTATGTGGAGCAATGATGACCGTAAAATCTTTCTTTAGCTCAATCAGAGATGTTTCAATTTTTGCAGTGGAGACAGGATCAAGCGCTGATGTCGGTTCATCCAGCATAATGATTTCAGGTTGTAATGATAACGTGCGTGCCAGGCATAAACGCTGTTGTTGACCTCCGGAAATAGAATTGGCTGGATCGTGTAACCGTTCTTTTAATTCATCCCATAATTCGGCCAATCGCAAGGCACGTTCAACTGCATTATCTAATACTATTTTTCGTTTCTCACCCATTAATTCCAGCCCGTAAGAGACATTCTGGTAAATAGAAAGGGGAAGTGGTAATGGTCGAGAAAATACAATTCCAACTTTTCGTCGTAAAGCGATTACATCCAGAGTTGGGTCAAGTACGTCGATCCCATCAATTAATACTTTTCCAGTTGTCTTTGATACATCTGCCAGATCATTTAATCGATTCAACACACGCAGAAGAGTTGATTTGCCCCCACCAGAAGGACCAATTAAAGCAGTAATCTGGTTGATGGGGATCCTGAGATTAATATCAAACAAGGATTCGACCCCATCCGAATAGGTAATAGAAAGATTTTCAACGATTATTTTATCCATGTTACCACTGCCTTTTCGCCCGGGCACGGGAGCGAATCACTGTAACAATAATATTCATGATCAAAACAAACACCAGCAGCACCAATACTGTTCCATATTGAATCTGGATTGGCATTCCCGGCACCTGGGTGGAAATCACAAATAAATGATAGGGCAACGCCATCGTCGCGTCCAGGGGAGAATTGGGCAATCTGGGAAGGAAAAAAGCAGCCCCTGTGAATAAAATGGGAGCTGTTTCGCCTGCAGCTCGTTCCAACCCGAGAACAACACCGGTTAAAATACCGGGGATTGCCTGAGGTAATACCAATCGCCAGATCGTTTGCCATTTAGTAGCCCCTAATGAAACACTCACAACCCTGAAAGATTGTGGGACCGCACGCAGTGCTTCTTCTGTGGTGCTGATAATCACGGGCAGTGTCATAATAGATAACGTAAGAGACGCTGATAGAATACTGGTTCCGAAATTCAGAAAAATAACAAATAATCCCAAACCAAATAAACCATACACAACGGAAGGAATTCCAGCCAAATTAATGATCGCCAAGCGAATGGCTTGCGTAACTTTGTTGACCGGGGCATACTCCGATAAATAAATCGCTGCTGCAATGCCTAATGGGACAGAGAATATAGCTGTTCCGATCGTTAAATAGAAAGTTCCTACAATTGCCGGCCAGATCCCACCTGCTCTCATGCCGTCACTCGGCATGGCGGAGACAAACTCCCAGGAGATAGCTGGTGCTCCCAGATAAATGATATAGATGACAACGGCAATGATTGGGATGACCGTTGCAATGGATAGTATTGTTAACAACGAAAAACCCAGTTTTTCAATCCGAAGCTGTTTAACAACATTTGATTTCTTTGCGGTCTGCTGCATAAATTCTCTCAGGATAAGATTCTCTCAGATCGTTTTAATTTCCGGGAACTGATATTAGATGCAATTACATTGACCAGTAAGGTGAATAAAAATAAAACCATACCAATGAAGAACAACACATGATAATGTGGGCTACCTGTGGCAACCTCACCCATTTCGGAAGCAATTGTCGCGGTCATTGTACGAATGGGCATAAACAACGCCTGTAAAGATGTTGGCATAATAGGAGCATTTCCGGTGACCATCATGACGGTCATCGTTTCTCCAATCGTTCTTCCCACACCCAGCATCACAGCCATCAATATACCTGATTTTGCAGCTGGTACTGTCACTCCCCAGATTGTTTGCCAACGGGTCAATCCTAAAGCCAGTGAACCATGCCGATACGAATCCGGCACATTATTGAGTGCATCTTCCGAAATGGAAACAATGGTTGGGATGGCAATACCTCCTAACAATAAGGATCCTGTCAGAGCAGTGAGCCCGGTGGGTAAATTCAATGTGTCACGCAGAAAAGGTGAAACCACCAGGATACCCAGAAAACCCAGAACAACACTTGGCAAACCTGCCAATAACTCTACCAACGGTTTCATAATTTCCTGCAGCCATTTTGGGGCAATTTCAGCGATGTAAACAGCTGTCAGAATACCAAAAGGAACAGCAACTAATGAAGCTCCTAAAGTAACCACCATAGAGCCTAATATTAATGGAAGTATCCCGAAGTAATCCTCGATAGGATACCACCGCTCCGAGAATAGTTGTGATAATTTCACATCAAATAATGCAGGGGTACCTTCTGATAATAGAAAAAATAAAATGAGTAAGACAAACAGGATAGAAGAATACCCCGAAAATTGAATGGTTCGGGTGATTATTTTTTCAAAATTCCTGGTTTGATTTTCCTTCATACTTTTCCTTATTTGACTGGAATGAAACCCAAATCAGTAACAATTTTTTGACCTTCTGATGTCATGATCCAGTCCAGGTAATCCTGAACAAATATTGGTGGTGTTCCTGGGGCATAGATGAATAAATCTCTGGAAATGGCATAAAGGTTCTCATTGACTGTGTTCAATGTTGGGAAAATATAATCTGCCCCTTCTTCTCTGGCAATGGCAAGCACTTTAACTTCTTCAGTGATATATCCTAATCCATCATAACCAATTGCATTTCGATTTGCCCGAACTTCCGCAATGATACCTTCTGATGAGGATAGCAATAAGGTGTTTGCGGAGAAAATTGTTTTATCTTCGGCATTTCCCAGGCGAATAACTTCTTCAAGAAAGTAGACATGGGTTCCGGAATTTGTTTCTCGGGATAGGCGCACAATTGGTCTGTCTTCACCTCCTAATTGAATCCAGTTTTCAATTTTTCCTGTGTAAATATCTGATACTTCCTGTAATGTTAATCGATTAATTGGATTACCAGGATGAACAATCACAGCAATTGCATCTCTTGCGACAACATATTCAATCGGGTCCACCCCGTTTTTATTTGCGCTTTCTATCTCTTCCAATTTGATTTGTCGGGATGCATTTGCCAGGTCGACCGTATTATTAATGAGTGAAGAAATTCCTGTCCCACTGCCTCCACCTGTAACGGAAATTCGAACTTCTGGATGTAGCTTCTGATATTCCTCTGCCCAATATAAGGCCAGGTTAACCATCGTATCAGACCCTTTATTTTCCAAATAATAATAATCGGTCACATTTTGATTACCTGACTGTTCCCCATTGATATTTTTTTGACAACCAGATAATAAAAAAAGTAATAAGAACAAACCAACAGTAATAGATGAAAAAAATTTTCGCATGCTAAAAATTATAAATGAAACTCGCCAAAACATACTAGCTTATCAATAAAAAATGTCATTAGAATCCTTGTAGTTACTCCCGAAAAACCAATGGATGATCACATTCAGTGAATCAGAACAATTTCACTTCTTCATTTGTTAGACAGATGTTAATATCAACCTTTCGAATTGGTGGCTACTTTCGTCAATCTCTTAGTATCCATCACACGGAATTCTGTGCGGGTGATATCAATTATTCCATCATCTGCGAAGCGATGCAGGAAACGACACACCATTTCTCGTGTGGAACCAATTCTGGCTGCCATTTCATCTAAAGTCAAACTTCTGGTAACCGGTTCATGTTCTTGATCACGGACTGTATCCATTAATAATTTTGCTAAACGGCCAGCTACAGGCTGAAAAGTCATCTCTTCCAGAATTTCACTTGCCCGCATCATTTTATACACCATTAATCGTGATAATTCCCACGCTGCTGTACCTTCGCTTTTAAGAATGGGTATCAAACTCCGCGCTGACCATAGCATGATACTGGTATTCTCAGCAACCTCCAGAGAAACTAGCATCGGCATTGTTTCATAAAAGAATGCAAGTCCCCAGAAAATATCACCTGCATCAAAAGTCGTTACCACCAGACTACGACCTTCCATCGAACTCTTTATTGCATGAATCCTTCCTTTCGTAATTAAAAACATGTATGGCCAGATATCTCCATCTAAAGTCACAAACTGCCCTTTTGAGAATTGTTTGGAGATTGCCTCCTTCATAACTAAATCCTTTTTATCTTCCGACAAAGCTGCAAATACTGGATTCTGGTCAAATAACAATGCAAAATCTTTCATTAATTTCTCCTAGATTAACTATAGCAGAAAATCTTATAGCTTCCTGAAATGAGTAAACTCGTTTATTTGCGTTAAGTCAAAGAAATTGTATGTGAAATCTATTACAAATTTGAATAATCTTAAATTTTCAGTTAAGGAATTCATATGAAAAACAAAGTACTTCTCATCTTCACACTCTTTTTCATGGTTTTGTTGAGCGCCTGTATGGATGCTCGTTCTTTGTGTGCGCCTGGAATGATTACCTATCGAGAACGCACCAATCCATTTCCATCTATAACAGAACAGCAACTCAATCCCCAACAAATCGAAATCAAAAGAAAAATGATGGATTTTGACCATGTTGTTTCAGGTCAACTGTGCAACAACCATCTGGAAGGATTGGTCTATGTAGGTTGTGACATTGAAATTTATGCATGGGAAGGTAAATCGAATTTCCTGGATGATTGTAACTTTACTGTTGAGCCTGATGCAATCATTTACGTGGCGGCTCACAATAACACAGCCTATTACAAAGGATGCAATTCTTGCCACATGAGTGATGAAAAACCAAGATGACTTGCGCAGGTTTTGCTTTAAGTCAAAGTTGAAAACTGTCGTTTGTGATATTTATTACAAGAGATTAAAAAATTATGGAGGAAAAAATGAAGAAAAATAATGTTTTAGGTGGAATAATGGCGCTTATCGCCGCTCTCATTGGTATCGTTGGTCATTTTGTTCTGTTCTTCCAGTGGTATGCAGCAGGCATGTCTGCAGAATCAGCTGAGCCGGGTTGTGAGATCTTATTGAAATATATCCATCCAGGTTTGGGTGATGTGGGATTTCTTGCATCAGCCTTTTTCCTGGTCAGTGCCTATGGCTTTTTTGTAAAGAAAAACTGGGCTTATACCCTGTCAGTCATTGGGATCATTTTAGCATTATTAGCCAGCTTTTTTATTAACATCCCATTTATGGCAGCCAGCTTACCACCCGTTTATTTCATGTTGTTTTTTCCTTATATTCTCTTCTACTTTATTTTCCTTTGGAAAGTTGGAGAAATCCCGTGGAGTAGAATTTTATTAGGCATGGGAACTGGTGTTACCTACATTTTCTGCTTCATGAATGGTGTATCAAGCACCAGTCGAATTATCACAGTAGGAACCCCAATATTTTATCTGGTGGTCAGTCTGCATTGGGTGGCAATGATTGGATGGGCAGTTGTGACTTTTGGTATTTTAACAAAACCCAAGAATTGGATGATACCAGTTGGTTTGCTAGCAGGAGTTATAGAGCTGATTGTTGGTATTCCGTTAGCCGTCATTACAGCTCAGGAATTGGGTCGTTTCTCGTTGTTTTCATTAGCCCCAATTTCCAGTCTGGTAATGGTAATTATTCTCGTTATCCCGAATTTATGGCAAAAATGGACAAAAGCGATTGATTGAAAAATTAGCCTATCAAGTTTTAGAAAAGTATTAACATCGATCAGGTGAGGTGAGACTGAAAAGCATAGAAATGCTACATAATTCTCGCCTTACTGTTTAATACGGTCAATTCAAAAATTGTCTGAATGGAAAGATTTATCAATCGATTTCACGCTGATATTAACTTTTGTTAATGACTTTTAATCATCAACGTGTTAACATGTGCAAAATTACACAATATAATTTTTTTAAAATTTTTTTTAAAGGAGCATAAATGCTGGCATTAAAAACCCGATTTAATTATCTCTTTACATCCACCAAAGGTCTGATTCTCGTCGCAATCGCCCTATGTGCGATAATCTCTGCATTCTTTGGATCATTATCCGGACCTATGGCAGATTTGGGTGTCAAATCAGTTATTGTTAAAACTTTTGGGATTGATCTCGTCGAAGCTGAAAGAGAAGGACGTTTGATTATTCTGTATCACACTATCGCAATGGCAGTTATCGCTATTGAAACATACATGATCACAGATTTAATCGCCATGAAAGAAAATCAACGCGTCCAAATCAACAGCACAATCACTTTTGGATATCTGGCTGCAATTTTTGGTGGGTTACCTTTTGCCTATTGGGGAACCAGTTGGATCATGCATGGGATTTATATTGCAGGATTGACACTAATTTTCTTCGCTGGAAGCTCACTAGCCTATGCATTGTGGCCCTGGCGAGAGGAATATAAGGTTAAGAATAAAGAATACGCACATACAAAAACCGGATTTAATCTGGAAAGAATTGCATTTTTCTCAGTCTCCATAGTAACGCTGGCGTCAGCACTTTTCGGTGCAGTTCCAGGCTCATTTTATGGTAATGGTTTTTTCACATTTCTGGCAGAAAATGTAGTACGAGAACCCATTAAATCCACTTTACAAAAATCCATTATTGGTCACCTGCACATTATGCTGGCTTTAATTGCGATTGCCTGTACGTTGATCATTTGTCGATATATGGATTTCAAAGGAATACTCCATAAAATTGCGATGCCATTAATGATCGTGGGTTCCATTGTTCTTTCCATGGGAACCTGGTTAGTAGTACCCTTTGAAGGAGTAGCCCACGCCGTCATTTATGGTGGCTCAACCATAGCTATGCTGGGTGCTTTGTTGCTGGTAATTTTCTCCTGGAACAAATTGATTCGAGAAGGCCTTGCAGAAAAAGGGCTCAAAAAAGGTAATTTTTTCCAGGGCGTAGCTGCATTAGTCCGAGATCCTTTGAAATTCGGTGTTACCTGGCAAATGGTCTTCATGAATTTTACAGTCAGTGGAGTGGGAATTTTCGTTGCTGTTAAACTGGATGAAATATTTCGTAATTGGCCATTTATGGATGAAAAATTAATCCTTACGGGTCACTGGCATATCCTCGCTACTCTGACAGCCACAATTTTACTTTTGTATTACGCCGATTTAGCAGGGTTAAAGGGAAAAGCAAGACAATGGTTTGGATGGTCCGTTATTATCTTTTCTGATCTGGCCTTTGGCGCTGTAACAGTATACGAAATGAAACGTTTATTTATCGAGGAAGCATACCAACAACCTGTTGTCAATGTCACTAATCTTTTGGGCGATATTGGATTGGTTGTGGTTTTACTCGCACTCGCAGCACTGATGGTTTGGCGATTGATAGATCTATTTAAAAAGAATGGCAGGTGGTCACAAGAAGTGCATGAAAAATTAGAGTCCTATGTGGAGGAAAAATAATGAAAAAATTGACTCTACTCCTGATATCCTTTATTTTCATCCTGACTGCCTGTAAACCTGTCGACATAAATGCACCTGCTCCAGTCTATGATACGGGGATTGACCCAAATACATGGGCATTCATCCCTTCTGGAGAATTTTTCTCTGGACAATTCAACTTTGAAACAAAAATTGATTATGATTATGAAATGATGGTTACCCATGTTACCAACCAACAATTTGCTGAATACTTAAATGAAGCATTGAAGGATGGATATATCAAAATTGAAGGGAATGAAGTAGTTGGATACTATCCCGGTGATGAATTTCATGATGGACGTCATGAAGAAGAAATTCCAGCGGGAGATTATATACATATTCCATTGGATGACCCTATTTTACGACTTGACTACGATGGTCAAACATTCTCCGCCCAAACCATGTGGGCAAACCACCCCATGACAATGGTATCCTGGTTTGGTGCAATGGCCTATTGCGAATTTTATGACTGGCGACTGCCTTCCGAATTGGAATGGGAAAAAGCAGCCAGGGGTAGCGAAGATACACGCCCTTACCCATGGGGTGAAACAATTGCACGAAACAATGCCAACCTGATTACCAGCCGGGATCCATTCGAAGACATGAGTTCCTTTGGTTCTCGCACGACGCCAGTTGGATTTTACAATGGAAAAACATATGATGGTTATGTAACATTAGACTCCTCAAGCCCATACGGGATTTATGATATGGCCGGAAATGTCTGGGAATGGACTTCTAATGTTTATGAAGAACAACATTACCGCTATCTTCGCGGTGGAAGCAAAGATGTGTATGAGAATTATTTACGTATCTGGGTTCGAAATAGTTCAATCCCGACATACACCAGCCCAGCTTTTGGTTTTCGATGCGTAAAATAAACATAAAGATCAATCATTAAGGATTTACATTGAAAATTTTAACTGAAAAATTCTCCCTCTATTGGAAGTTGATCAAGAGCCCGCAAACCGGTCTGCTATTAGCGACCGGTTTAGCGGGGTTCATGAGTTTTAAATGTCCAGTTTTCAATATTCCCTTGTTGACGGCGATAGCTGTGAGTCTCTTTCTGTCAATTAGTGGTAGTACCGTCTTAAATATGTGGTATGACCGCGATATTGATGCAAAAATGAAACGAACCTGTTACAGGCCGTTGGCATCAGGGGTAATTTCGTCGAGAGAAGTCCTAAACCCGGGAGTTATCTTGTCCATTCTGGGAGTGGGATTAGCACTGCTCATTGATCCACTCTATGGATTGATTGTATTTCTTGGGATCTTCTTGGATGTGTTTATTTACACGATCTGGTTAAAAAGAAGAACTTGCTGGTCCATCATCTGGGGCGGATTAGCTGGGGGGATGCCTATCCTGGCTGGAAGAACCCTGGCAGTAGGATACATTGAATGGGTTGGATTATTGCTGGCAATCGGTATTCTGTTTTGGATTCCTACTCATATAATGACCTTCTCCATGCGATATTATGATGACTATCAAGCTGCTGGGATTCCAACTTTCCCAAGTCGGTATAGTTTTTCATTTACACGATTGATGATTGCGATTTCCAGCGTTTTAGCAGCCGTAACAATGGGTTTGGCTGCAATTGGCATTGGAATGACAATCGGTTATTTAAGATTACTGATTGTGCTTTCCTTGGGCTTAATACTACTGGCATTGATGAGCCTGATCAGACCGTCCCAAAAACTTAATTTTGGTTTATTCAAGTACGCATCTTTATACATGTTATGTGCCATGGTACTTATGATGATTTGAATCGTGGCTGATTAAATTAATTTCAAAGGAGGAATACAATGTCAAAAACAAAATGGTGGGGAAAAACGTTACGGGTTGTAGGTATCATTTTAATGGGAATTACATCTGTATTCACGCTGATGGCAGGTATTGGGACAACCTGTGTAGCAGTGGCTGCTGAAAGCTTTGGTCCAAAAATGGCAGTAATTGCGCCTTATAGTTGGTTGTATATTTTATTTGTTCTCCTGACAACAGCCATAGGTGTTTATATGGTAAAGGCCTTGATAAGTTTGATAAAAAAGAAGCCTCAAGCTTACCGCGAAACAATCATTTCTCTAATTTTAGGTATTATTATTGGAGTAATTCATATGGTGGTTTCAAGATCATTAAGAGGAAGTTCCATGCCTACTGATGGTGTTGTGTATGTAACAGTTCTCACACTTATCCTTTTTGCTATTTTCAAAATTCCTGGTATCTGGCAAGAGTTGCACCTGGACGGAACAAAATCAGATGACATCAACAGAACTGCTGCCGCCTTCACCCTTCTCTTGTGCGGATTTGCTGTTCTGACTGCTCCTATATGGGGAGCGTCTACCCACATTTTTGCCGAAGGTGGTCAGAATTGGGCAAATGCCTGGCCAACTCAAATCAATGTGATTGGAATCTTACTTTTGGTGACAGGTATTTTCACTTTGATTTTTCCAACAGGGAAAAGATTTCTATTCCTGCATAGGAAAAGAATCGAATTGATAAATACCGATTGATTCATTCTGATTAAATGATTACCTGATCCCCTCCTTTGAATGAGGGGATTTATAGATTCTGATTTTGTCCCGTTAAAGCAATAATTCTCAGGTTGCGCCAATACCTAAAGGCGATTAGAATTTATTACATTACTTTTTTCTGGAGATACTTATGCCCGAAATATATGAGAGTACAAATTTCATAAAAGAAGCCATTGAGGAAGATCTGAAATCCGGTCGCTTCACGACAGTTCACACAAGATTTCCACCTGAGCCTAATGGCTACCTGCATATCGGCCATGCCAAAGCAATTTGCATTGATTTTGGTATGGCGCAAGCTTTTGGGGGTAAAACAAATTTACGCTATGATGACACAAATCCAGTTAAAGAAGACACAGAGTATGTAGACGCTATTAAAGAAGATATCCATTGGTTAGGTTTTGATTGGCAAGACAGAGAGTTTTATGCTTCTGATTATTTTGAACAATTGTACCAATGGGCAGAGCAATTAATTCTTCAGGGTGATGCATATGTAGACGATTTATCTCCAGAAGAAATTCGCCAATTTCGCGGAACACTAACCGAACCTGGTAAAAACAGTCCTTATCGGGATCGTTCCGTAGATGAAAACCTGGATCTCCTCCGGCGGATGCGAAATGGAGAGTTTCCGGATGGTGCTCGGGTGCTAAGAGCAAAAATTGACATGTCGTCTGGAAATATCAACATGCGTGACCCGGTCATGTATCGAATTCTGCATGCATCTCATCACCGCACCGGTGATAAGTGGTGCATTTATCCCATGTATGATTTCGCACATGGTCAATCCGATTCTCTTGAGGGTATCACCCATTCATTGTGTGATCTGGCATATGAGGCACATCGGCCTTTATATGATTGGTTTGTAGAAAAATTAGGCATTTTCCATCCCCGCCAAATAGAATTCTCCAGACTCAATATTTCCTATACCATCCTGAGCAAACGTTTCCTCAAAATGATGGTGGATAACAAATTGGTGAAAGGTTGGGATGACCCCCGTATGCCCACTCTTGGTGGAATGAGACGAAGAGGTTTCACCTCTGAGGCAATTCGCGACTTCATCGACAAAGTTGGTGTGGCAAAAAATGAAAGTGTTGTGGATATTTCCCTGTTGGAACACTGCGTGCGTGATAATCTGAATGTATCCGCCAATCGCGTAATGGCCGTTCTGAATCCTTTAAAATTGGTCATAGATAATTATCCTGAAGATCAGATTGAACAACTAGAAGCCATCAACAATCCAGAGGATGAATCCGCAGGAAAACGATTGGTACCTTTTTCAAAAGTTCTTTTTATCGAGAAAGACGACTTTATGGAAAACCCACCGAAAAAATATTTTCGTCTCTCACCAGGCAACGAAGTTCGCTTGAGATATGGTTATTATGTCAGATGCACGCACATCGTGAAAGACGATAATGGTGAAATTCTTGAAGTACATTGTACACATGATCCTGAAACCAGAGGTGGATATTCGCCAGATGGAAGAAAGGTAAAAGGTACCATTCATTGGGTATCTGCCCAACATGCATTGGATGTTGAAATTCGTCTTTATGATCGCTTATTTAATACGCCTGATCCAGACAATACTGAAGAAGGAAAAACCTTCCTGGATAATCTCAATCCCAATTCATTGTCAATTCTTCTTGGCTGTAAAGTTGAGCCATCACTGAAAAACTCACTTGCAGGAGATCGCTTCCAGTTTGAAAGACAGGGATACTTCTGCACTGATCTTGATTCAACCCAAGATTCCCTGGTCTTTAATCGAACTGTCAGCTTGAAAGATAGTTGGGCTAAGATCAATCAAAGTAATTAATTTTGTTTTGTTTTTCATATAATCGATAAATGAGGAGTTTGAAGTCAATTAACTTAATAGAAAGAATTAAAAAAATAAGACACAACTTTGTTCTGAAAATCTATTTCAAATCTTTGCGAACCAATATCAGGTTATTGGTGTTAATAGTAGAAAACTGAAAAAAATTGGAGATGCATGACAAAAATATCCATTATTACCGATACTGATTCAAGTTTGCCCGTTGATATCGCCGCACAATTCAATATCACGCAGGTGCCAATTACCATTCATTTTGGAGAATCGACTTACACAACCGGTCTTGATATTAATGACGCCATTCTGTTTGAAATTATCGATCAAACAAATAAATTGCCAACCACATCGGCGCCACCTCCAGCGGCTTTTGAGAAAGCTTATCAAAATGCGTTTGATCATGGTTATGATACGATCATTTGTATCTGTGTTTCGAGTAAAGTGAGTGCAACGTATCAAGCTGCGTTAACAGCAAAGGAACTATTTCCTGAGAGAGACATTACCGTTGTTGATTCTTTGCAACTCTCATTAGCACAAGGAATGATCGTTCTGAGAGCTGCAGAAGCAGCACAAAATGACGTCTCCAAAGATGAAATTTTAGAAGATATTGAGCGTGTTAAAAACAACCTGCATGTCTGTGCAGCCTTACCTACATTGAAATATCTTGCTTTGGGTGGAAGGGTTGGGAAATTAGCAGCGGGTTTGGCAGACACCCTGGATATCAAACCAATTCTTTCCGTTCAGGATGGAAAATTAGATTTATTGGAAAAGATTCGGACAATGAAAAAAGCACAAAAACGCTTGATTGATTTAGCTATTGAATCTGTTGGGAATAAAAAGATTGACCAGATTGGATTTATTCATGTGAATAATTTAACGGGGGCAAAAAACCTTTTTCAGGAACTATGTAATGTAATTCCTTGTCCTTCCAATCCAATTTTCGCAGAGTTCACCGCCGGTCTATCAGTTCATACTGGTTCAGGTGTCATCGGATTTGTGATACTAACGCAAGATTCATAATTAAATTTTGATAATTATTATTGACTGAGTTCAAACATCTCTTTCAAACCTAACAGAGCCAGGTTAGTTTGAATGATGTCAATCTCATCGCATTCAGGTGCGATGAGAGCAGCCATTCCGCCGGTTGCAACAACCTTGGGGTCACCAGACATTTCTTTTTTCATTCTGGAAACTACTTCTTTAACCATACCTACAAATCCGAAAACAATGCCGGATCGCATTGATTGAATCGTATTTTTACCAATGGCTACC
>JAHYJK010000216.1 GCA_019429225.1 Anaerolineaceae bacterium | reverse complement strand
GCATGGCTGGTCCATAAGGGCAAAATGGCGTAGTAAGGATCATGTTTACGATTGCCCTGTTTTCATCAATGGTTACGTTGCGAACCAATCCTAATTGAATTATGTTAAAACCAATTTCAGGATCAACTATTTCTTCCAATCCTTTTTTTAATTTTTCACTTAATTCTGGATGGGTTGTTTCAGAAAGCCAGATAGGGCGGTTTGAACCAGGTGTTTCGCTCATGATAAAGTCTCCGATTTATTTTCCATTGGAATAACAAAACTACAACGTTGGTCTCCCTGTAAAACACAACGCACCTTACTTGCAGGAAGATCCAACATTTCGGTGATAATTGTCTGATCGAGTGCGCAAACCTCCGGATGAGATTTGACGACATGGAAATATGGACAACTTACTTCGTGGATCAGATAATGGTCATTTTTCTTTTCCCACCCAAAATTAAATCCTTCTTCATCGAGGAGTTCCTGAATAAAATTTAGGCGATCTTCCAGTGAAAGGCGCTCTAAAGTTTGTCTATGGGAAGAAGCGATATCTTTTGCAATACCTGAAAAAATCTTACTCAGGGCATCTGATGATAAGGTTGCTTTAAAGCTATCCAAAATTCGATTGGTTAAACGATAATAGCGTGAAGGAAATCGCTCAAGACCTTCCTCTGAAAGGGAGTAAACCAATCTGGGACGTCCCACTCCATGTCTTTCTTCTTCAGCCAATATCAAATCCTCAGCGAGTAAACTATTTAAATGATGTCTGACTGAAATTGAGTTGATTGTCACAGCATCTGCCATATCACTGATGGTTGATTTTGGATTATTTAATAAAAATAATAAAATTTTTTCTCTCGTGCTTTTCATAAGCTAATACCATGACTTGTCAATTTATTATGGCAGTATATCATAAATAAAATGAATTTGTCAATATTTATGATTATTATAATAAATATTGACCCAATTAATCTAGCGTGATATAATTCTTGAAAATTCGGAGTTTAAGTCATCACCGAAAAACAATTCTTATAAGGAGTTTACAGGTTCATGTCTGAATTGGTCATAAAAAATTTACATGTAAACATTAGTGGAAAAGAAATATTAAAAGGATTAAATTTCACCTTGCCCAAAGGTGAGGTTCATGCGATTATGGGTCCCAACGGAACTGGAAAATCTACACTGGCATATACTTTGATGGGGCATCCAGCCTATGAAGTTACTGAGGGTGAAGTGTTTTTTAAAGGTGTTAATGTTCTGGATTTAGAACCTAACGAGCGATCTATATTAGGAATATTTTTAGCATTTCAATATCCTGTTGCGATACCCGGAGTGACGGTTGCAAATTTCATTCGCTCTGCTGTTAATTCTCGAAGACGAGCGCTCAAAGCGGATGATAAAGGTGTTCCTTTGTTGGAGTTTCGAAAAGAAGTCAAACAAAAAATGGAAATGCTAAAAATGGATCCATCTTTTGCTGGTCGTTATTTAAATGATGGTTTCTCGGGGGGAGAAAAGAAGAGAGCTGAAATTTTGCAGATGGCGATGTTGAAACCAGAAATTGCCATTCTTGACGAGACGGATTCAGGTCTTGATATTGATGCACTAAAAATTGTAGCAGATGGCGTGAGTACACTGCGAGGTCCAGATCTTGGGGTAGTTATCATCACGCACTATCAACGTATTTTAAATTACATCAAACCTGATTACGTGCACGTCATGATGGATGGCAAAATTGTCGAATCCGGTGAGAGTGATCTGGCTTTACATCTGGAAGAACACGGATATGACTGGATTCGCGAAAAAGTGAATGGTAATTAAAAAGTCCGATTCAACGCAATCAGAATTGAATTAGGAGGTATATTATGAGTGAAAATGTTCAAGATACATTCCTTGAGCAACTAGGTGAATATCAATACGGATTCAGTGATCCTGATACTTCCGTTTTTAAGACAGAAAAGGGTTTGAACGAAGGCGTCGTCCGACAGATTTCCGTCATTAAAAAAGAGCCGGAATGGATGCTGGAATTTCGATTAAAAGCGCTGAAACATTACATGCAACGTCCTATGCCCAATTGGGGGGCGGATATCTCCCATTTGGATCTGGATAATATTATTTACTATGTAAAACCATCTGAAATGGAGAGCAAATCCTGGGATGATGTACCGGATAATATCAAAGATACTTTTAATAAATTAGGTATCCCGGAAGCAGAACAAAAATTTCTGGCCGGTGTGGGAGCACAATATGAATCCGAAATGGTATATCACAGTATCCAGGAGCATCTTGAAAAACAAGGTGTTATATTTCTGAGTATCGAAGAAGGTTTACGACAGCATCCTGACCTTTTTAGAGAATATTTTGGAACGGTTATCCCAATAGAAGATAATAAATTTTCTGCCCTCAATAGCGCTGTTTGGTCTGGCGGATCGTTTGTTTATGTTCCCAAAGGAGTTAAGGTAGATTTACCATTACAGGCTTATTTTCGTTTGAATGTTGCCAATATTGGCCAATTTGAGCGTTCTTTAATCATTGCAGATGAAGGTTCGCAGGTACATTATGTGGAAGGCTGTACTGCACCTACTTACACTTCGGACTCCTTCCACAGTGGTGTCATCGAAATTGTTGTGAAGAAAAACGCCAGAGTAAGATACAGCACCATTCAAAACTGGTCGACGAATGTTTACAATCTCGTAACTCAAAGGGCAAAAGTGGATGCAGACGGCACAATGGAGTGGGTTGACTGTAATCTTGGCTCTAAAGTAACCATGAAATATCCTTCCTGTTATTTGATGGGAGAAGGCGCTCATGGCGAGATTTTATCGGTTGCATTCGCATCGGATGGACAACACCAGGATGCCGGTGGAAAAATCATTCATCTGGCACCTAACACGAGCAGTAAAATTATTTCCAAATCTATCAGCAGAGGGACAGGAAGATCCTCTTATCGTGGTTTATTGAAAGTTCACAAAGGTGCCTACAACTCACGCTCAAATGTGGTTTGTGATGCTTTATTGTTGAATCCACAAAGCAGATCAGATACTTATCCATATATTGAGATTGATGAAGAAGATGTGAGTATTGGACATGAAGCCTCTGTGTCCAAAGTTGGGGAAGAACAGCTTTTTTACCTGATGAGCCGAGGACTCAGCGAGGAGGAAGCAACCACAATGGTAGTTTCCGGTTTTATTGAACCCCTGGTAAAAGAATTACCAATGGAATATGCTGTAGAAATGAACCGCCTGATCCAATTGCAAATGGAAGGCTCTGTCGGGTAATCAGGATAAGGAAGGAACCACTAATCTTATGGTAATAAAAAAACCTGTTGTTATTACAACTTCGAAGAAAAGATCTGCAATTTCAGATTTTGTTTTTACGAAAGAACAAGTTCGCCTCACAGGAAATCAAGAAATCGATTCTTTTCGCGAAAAAGCCTGGAAAACATATCAGGAAACTGATATTCCGAATACAAGAGACGAGGCATGGCGACGTACAGATATTCGTGCATTGCGATTGGGGCAGTTCCAATTATTGAGTAAAAACCAGAAATTCAGCATATCTGACATACCGGAAAATTTATTGGAGCCTGTTGCGGATGGTGACCACGGTGGTCAAATCATTCTTTACGGTAATGAGGTTATCCACCGATTGGATGAAGCTCTGCGGGAAAATGGCGTCATCTTCTGTGATTTACTGACAGCTGAACAAGATTATCCTGAATTATTAGCAAAAGCAATTGGCAAGATTGTTAAACCCGAAGAAGGAAAGTTTTCGGCATTGACAGGTGCATTTGCCCAAAATGGTGTTTTTCTGTATGTACCAAAGAATGTAGAAATTGAAACACCGCTTCATAGCCTGCTTTGGGGAGCAGGAATTGATGCCGCGCAAATCTCACATATTGTTGTGTATCTCGAATCAGGTGCATCCGCGACTTTTGTTCTGGAATTTGCATCTGAAACAGAAGATAAAGGTCAAAGCCTGGTCACCAATAATATAGAAATCTATGTTGGACCCCAGGCTAATTTCCGATTTGTTGAATTGCAATCGTTGGGAAGACATGTCTGGAATTTTACGCATGAACGCGTCCAGGTCGATCGAGATGGTCAACTTGACTGGATTTTTGGCGCGATTGGTGGACACTTAACCAAGAATTTTGCTGAGTTAGACCTGATTGCAAATGGCGCGGTCGGTAAAATGTCTGGTTTTTATTTTACCGACAAAAACCAACATCTGGACTATGATTCGCAACAGAATCACCTGGCAACCAACACAACCAGTGACCTCTTGTTCAAAGGGGCATTGGTCGATGAAAGTCGATCCGTTTGGCAAGGAATGATCTATGTTGCGCCTGGCGCTGATAAGACTGATGGATATCAGGCTAATCGTAACTTACTGTTAAGCAAACAAGCCCGGGCGGATTCGATCCCAGGTCTTGAGATTCTGGCCAATGATGTGCGTTGTACCCATGGTGCGACTGTAGGAAAGGTCGATGCTGATCAGGTCTTTTATTTGATGTCGCGAGGAATAGCCCGGCCAGATGCTGAAAAATTGATTGTTGAAGGATTTTTTGATCCTATTATGCAACGTATACCTTTTGAAGGCGTGAAACACAGATTCCAAAAAGCAATTGCAGATAAAATGGGATCTTATTTAGGTTGATCAAACAAAAGAATCTCATCAATTACCGGTATTGAATCAGAGGATGAGATACTACTTTATGTTAGAATTAACTGGTTAATTTATAATTTGGAGGATAAAATGACAGCTCCTTTTATGCGGCCACCTGACCCGGAGTACGCGTTTGAAGTTGGTGATATTGTTGAAGTTTTATGTGACCACGACCGAAAGGGTGAACGTGTCCGTGGATGGTTACGAGGAATCGTTGTGCAAACTGATCCAAAAATGGTAGCTGTTCAATTTCGAGCGAATGTCTATCTCACAGATGGTTGGATGGTCCCTGACCACATCCTCTGGTTTCCGCAGACCTCCGGTCAAATACGAAAACCCAGGAAAAGACCAGTTCCCACTGAAGAATAAGAGATTCAAGAAAGGTCTTGAATGAATTTGGATATCAATAAAATTAAGACTGACTTTCCTATATTTAAAAGAGAAGTAAGACCTGGAACCAGACTTGTTTATCTGGATTCGACTGCCACAGCTCAAAAGCCAGGTATTGTGATCGACTCGATGAAACAATTTTATGAGATGAATAATGCAAATATTCATCGAGGAATTCATCAGTTAGCAGAGGAGGCTACGGCTATGTATGAATCGGCAAGGCAAAAGATTGCCAGATTTATACATGCGCGCAGTACCAAAGAGATTATATTCACACGCAATGCAACTGAATCAATAAATCTGGTAGCCCAAACCTGGGGAAGAAAATTCCTTCAAGCAGGTGATCTGATAATTTTGACTGAAATGGAACACCATTCTAACCTGGTACCCTGGCAAATGCTGGCAGAAGAGAAGAACCTGGAATTGGATTTTATCCCTGTAACCGAAAATGGCGAGTTAGATTTAACTTCTTACGACCGATTACTCGAAAAAAATCCTAAACTGGTTGCTTTTACACATATGTCCAACGTATTAGGTACCATCAACCCTGTAAAGGAAATGATCGAAAAAGCCCATAATGCTGGTGCATTGGTTTTAATCGATGGTGCTCAGTCGGTACCTCATTTTTCCGTCGATGTTACAGATTTGAATGCAGACTTTTACGTTTTTTCGGCTCACAAAATGGTTGGCCCAACAGGCATTGGGGTTCTTTACGGGAAAGAGAAATTATTGGCTGAGATGCCCCCGTTTTTAGGTGGTGGCGACATGATCAAGAAAGTTCAATTACGATCTTTCAAAGCCAATGACTTACCCCATAAATTTGAAGCCGGCACACCTGCAATTGCTGAAGCAATAGGATTTGGAAAAGCGATTGACTATTTATCAGCGATTGGAATGGAAAACATTGCTGAACATGAAAAGAAAATTACGCAATATGCATTGCAGAAATTACAGGATGTTGAGAACTTAAAAGTCTTCTGTCCGAACGTCACAGAAAGAGGTGGAGTGATTTCCTTCGAATTAGGTTTTGTCCATCCACATGATGTAGCGCAGGTTCTTGACCATTATGGAATCGCTGTTCGGGCCGGTCATCATTGTGCGATGCCATTGCATGAAAAATTTGGACTTCCAGCGACAAGCCGGGCAAGTTTTTA
>JAHYJK010000215.1 GCA_019429225.1 Anaerolineaceae bacterium | reverse complement strand
TACCGCATTATGGCGTTTACCTGCACGCTTCAGGATTAATGAGACGCCCAGATTCACCATGGATGCGAGAAACAATACCAAAAGACCGATCCCTAATTGTTCTAATGGTTGGGGATCGATCAATCGCTTCACTGCGGTGTAAATAATACTGGCAGCGGCAATCAGAATCAGTGAGCCTTCAAAACCACTCGAAAAATACTCGGCTTTGCTATGTCCATAGGTGTGATTATCATCCGCCGGACGGGCTGCCACACTGAGCATGCTCAATACCATAATGGCCCCTGCCAGATTGACCAGCGATTCGAGTGCATCGGAGAGTAAACCCACCGAACCAGTCAGGAAGTATGCCCCACCTTTCAATCCCATGGTGACCAGGGCAGCCGCGATAGACAGCCAGGCATAGCGTTTGAGAGGTGAGCGATCGTTTGGCGTTTGAGTCATAGTATGTCCAGAAAATGATAGGGGGTTTAGAAGATACAGTCTAATTAGTAGATTCTACTACTGATTTCTGAATTTGAGCCCAGGAATAAGGAATGGGACCTGTTGGCTATAATCTTCATATGACCTTCCAAACTCACTCTTAAGTTTGCGTTCCTCAAACAAAGCACCAATAACATTATAGACGGAAATACCAATATTGAGCGCCAGAATGTTCCAGGACATCACAGGCACCAACCAGACCAGCAAAAACATGCAGGTGTAAATGGGGTGACGCACCCAACGGTAAAGACTACGAATGACCAGCTTCATTGGTTTCTGCGCCTGGTTTGGGTCAAAAGCCTGCTGGATACCGGTGAAACGCAGCATGCCAGTTAGCATGATGCTGTGTAAAATACCTATCACTGCCAGGATTTGCAGAGAGATGGTCAGATATACCCAGGGGGTAGGGATTGTGTAAATGATCGAGTCTGATGATAACCCAACCAGCAGCAACACAGGAATGAATAATACCCCGGCCTGTATCGAGAAAAAGAGACGATAGAAGCGATTATAAAGATTCTCCCCCCACCAATTCTTCACCCAATCCTTGGTGCGATGGGCAGCCAGAATCGAATGGATTACCCCATACAGCAGCAATGAAAGAAGAATCCACCAGAAACCGGTTTGCATCAGGTTACCTGCGCTCATCCTGGACGAGGCCACCCTGTTCAGCGATCAATTCCTGCAGGCGGGGATGATCTTTATAAAAACCCCAATACCGAGGAGGTAAGAGTGCAGCAATGCGACACATGATCTCATCAATGGCTTTTTGCATAGCCTCTTCACGGTTTTCACGGGGAAGTTCTTCAATTTTATACGGTTTTCCGAAGCGTGCTGCCAGGAGTGGTTTACGAAAAGTAGACAAACGTTTAAAGGCCGTATCAGTTCCAGCTAAACCCACCGGGACGATCGGAGCTCCGGAGCGAATGGCCAACAGGATCATTCCAGGTTTACCTTCCATCAGTTCACCAACTTGAGATCGTGTGCCTTCCGGAGCAATCCCCATCGAAACACCGCTCTTGATCAGTTTTTGCGCCTCACGAAATGCGCTGAAGTCAGCCCGTTCCCGATCAATATAAATAGCCTCAGCAGTCCGGATAAACCAATTAATGAATGGATATTTCAGATATTTATCCGTGACCAGTGCGGTGATATCTGGGCGAATTGGGTTAACAAATAAGAGTGGGATATCAATTCGGCTCATGTGGTTGGTGGCAACGATAATGCCACCTTCTTTGGGAATATTCTCCGTACCATAAAAACGAGTCACAGTGATGTGATCGAACAGGTAATACATGATGCGCTGCAGGGTATCTCTTTTCAAAAGCATCCTCCCGGTACATTATCTGTTACTATTTTATCGCGTTTTATGTGCTTTACAATCCGAGAGATAAGATTTCAGGTGAAAATGAGTAACTTGTGATGAAGATTGACTTCTGGAATCCGTTTACCTCTTGAGAATTTCTCGCAAAAGGTTGAACTGAGATCGGATGTTGTCCTGATCCTGATTGTATTCCAGCGTTACAGACCAGGGCTGGCAGCGGGAAAGGAGTTGTTCGAAGAGCAGATAATCCTCTTCTTCCAAAGCCAGGTGAGAATCGACCAGGCGACCTTCCCGCCAACCGGGGCGATTGAGGTGTATCTGGCGCACCTTCTCAAGTGGAAGCTGTGCAATGTAATCCTCAACGGATATACCAAATGAATGCGCTGTTACGCGAGCATGCGCGAGGTCAAACAGTAACCAGGTACCCGTGTCTTCCAGCACCTGTGTGATAAACGCAGGCTCACAAACGTACTCATACGCTTGCGTAGGATTGTAATCCAGGTTTTCAATCAGGATCGGGACGGGCAACAAGGATTTGAGTTGCTTGAGACGAGTAATACAGCGCTCCAGCACCAGCTCACGCGGTTGCAAGGGGGATAACCCCTGCATGGCTTCATTATAGAAATCGACCTCCTCCACAGAGAAGCCCAGGTGCAGGCTATACCAGGGTGATCTTGCCAATGCCAGGCTCTGCTGGGTGATATTGGCTGCATCTTTATTTTCCAATCCATCTTTGTGGGTCAGAGACCATTGATACAGGGCGTTGTGCAGCAGCATAGGCATCTCAGGAAACGTTGCCCGGGCATCCTCAACAAAAGGTCCGTGCACTTCCAGATAATCCATTTCCAGTTGATTAGCATCCAGGAGTTGACGTACCGCCGGGCAATCGGTCATACCCAATTGAATCATGTGTTCAATAAGCCTTTGGCATATAAGAGTTCAGCATTCAACACCGAACCTCCGGCAGCACCCCGCACGGTATTGTGCACCACGCTGACCATGCGCAAATCGAAAAGCGTGCAGGGGCGAATGCGTCCCACACTGATCGACATGCCATTCCCAGCATCGCGGTCACGCCGTGGTTGCGGACGGTCGGGTTCCTGGCGTACCAGGATCGGGCGCTCCGGGGCGGTTGGCATCTGGCGCACTTCAGCAGGTCCGCGGAAGTTCTCCAGCGCCTGGATGGCATCCTCGACAGAGGGCTTATGGCGAAATTTGATCGAGAGCGCTATGGTGTGTCCATCGAACACCGGCACCCGGTTGGCATGCGCACTGACCTGAATTTGGGCGTTCACTCGTTTCCCATTGATCATCTTCCCCAATAACAGGTTGGTCTCCATCTGGATTTTTTCCTCTTCGCCGTTGATGAAGGGAATTACATTATCCAGAATATCCAGGGATGCCAATCCGGGATATCCTGCCCCAGAAATAGCCTGCATGGTGCTGACAAAGATAGCCTCCACGCCAAAGGCATCGTCCAGCGGCTTGAGAGTCATGGCGATGCCGTTGGTGGTGCAATTTGGGCTGGTGACAGCCAAACCCTTCCAGCCCAGCTCGCTATGTTGCAAGGGGATCATCTCAAGATGGTTGTAGTTGATCTCAGGGATCAAAAGGGGAACGCCGGGGGTTTGCCTGAGCGCCGATGCGTTGGAACAAACCGCATAGCCAGCCGATGCCAGTTGCGGTTCCCATTCGCGCGCAATGGGGGCAGGCAACGCGGAGAATGCGACCTTACCGGGCAGATGGGTGCTGGTTGGTTGAATCACCATATCGCGCACCTGCTCCGGCATGGAACCGGTCAACAACCAGCGGCAGGCCTGTCCGTAGGCTTTGCCAGTGCTGCGTTCCGAACCGGTTAATGCAACAATCTCAAAATACGGGTGATCCACCAGCATTTCCACGAAACGTTGTCCGACTGCCCCGGTAGCGCCTAACACGGATACGGGAATTTTACTCATCATGCATCCTTTCTGAACCAGAACCAGGCAGATCGCCAGGGATCCTTGTCTTCTACCTGTGTAATTCCATGTTCTACTTTTTCGAGATGAAAACCTTTCGAAAAGATCATAAGCAAATCATTTTCATTCATCCAATTTTGCTCTTCACCCTCGACAGTTTCTTCGAGTAAATGGGCGAACAACAGAAACATCGCCCCTGGCTTAAGCAGACGCAATAATTCGCGGTGATATGTCTGTAATTCATCTAAAGACAAGCTATGGGCACAACCCACATCCAGCACAAAATCGTAAGGATCTTGCAAAAAATCCAGTTCGGTCACTGGAGATTGAAAGAAATGAGCTCGATCTGAGACACCTACCTGGGCAGCACGAACTTTCGCTTCTTGAATGGCCTGGGCGACAAAATCAACCCCGTCCACCTGCCAACCAAGCCGAGCCATATAAATGGCAGCGCGACCAAAACCACAACCCAGATCCAGCGCTCGACCTGGCGTGAGAAGAGCTGCCTGAGTGATCACCTCGGGAGGAGGATCTATCTGGTCCCAGGGAATAGAACCTGATGCGTACATTTCTTCCAAACGTTCGTATTTTTTCATCTTGACTTCTTGCCTACCATCAACTTAATAGTGCGATTATATCATTGAGAACACCATTGGCAGTGACTTCAATCCCTGCGCCGGGACCGGCGATGACCAACGGAATCGGGCTGTAACACTGGCTATGAATGGCAAAATAGTTGCCGGGACCCTGCAAAGCACCCAATTGGGAGCTGCGTTTCACCGCCTGCAAATCAATTCGTCCACCCTGTGGGGTGATACCAGCCAGATAGCGTAACACCCTGCCCTCTTTGGCAGCTGCTTCTACCTGCTGCGCATAGATTTCATCTAAAAATGTGGTGAGCGAGAAAAATTCTGAGACGGGCATACCCACAAGACGATTATCATACAGCGGCTCAACCGTGAAATCCCTTTCTTCCAGGGGCCAGCCAGCCGTACGTGCCAGGATCAGGGCTTTACGGAGCACATCAAAACCACTTAAATCATCGCGAGGATCGGGTTCGGTGTATCCAGCTTCATAAGCCTTCTTAACCGCCTGGCTGTAGCTCACACCGGCTTCCAGTTGACTACACAGATATCCCAGCGTGCCACTCATCACGCCTTCAATGCGGGTGATTTTGTCCGCACTGGCAAGCTGACTACGCAGGCTGGCAATCACCGGGAGACCGGCGCCTACAGTGGACTCATAGCGAATACCAGGCTGATTGTACAGATAAGCAGCTTGCTCCCAGGCTGCAGCATGAGCATTTTTATTGGCAAACACGAGCTTGCAACCTTTTTGCAGAGCCAGATCCCAATCTAAATCGTGGGCAGCACTGGTATCCACAATGATGGTGCCATTTCTGAAATAATTGGATAAAATCTGTAACGGTTGCGCATCTGTAAGAGTTGCCAGGGAGTCACCCTGTGATTTGGCATGAATGGAGGTTTTGATCAGCTGAATATCGAGCGGATCACCCACAACACTGGCCGTGCTATCAGCCAGGGCACAAACCTCGAGCGGTAATGCGCAGGAATTCAGTTGACGGATCACCTCGCGACCAACTTTTCCCAGACCAAGGAGAATGATTTTTTGCTTTTCTTGCATGACGATCTCCGTATAGAGTATTGTGTCAATTCTATCGGAGAAATGCAAAGAGGCAAGGGCAGCATACAAATTGCGTTCCTTAATGGCTGTCACAATAAATGAAAGGGAAAAAATTAACCAAAGATTGAAAACGGGCATAGAATTAATCATTGAAATTCATCATATAAGGAGCGTTGCAATCAAATGGAATGGATATCTGACCCTCAAATCTGGATTGCATTTTTGACGCTGGTAGCCCTCGAGCTGGTGCTGGGTGTGGACAATGTGATCTTTATTTCAATTCTGGCAAGTAAATTACCACATCAGCAACAATCCAAAGCGCGCCGCACCGGGATTGGATTGGCGGTCATCAGCCGGATTTTATTGTTGCTTTCACTCTCCTGGATCATTGGTTTGACCGATCCAATCTTTTCAATCTCTAATTTCCACGTTTCCGGCCGTGATTTGATTCTTTTGGTTGGTGGTTTGTTCCTGATGGGCAAAGCTACCATGGAAATTCATCAAAAATTAGAAGGGGTGGAAGGTCATTCCTCTACAAAAGTGAAGGCGACTTTTTGGAACGTAATCCTGCAGGTAATGCTGCTGGATGTGGTCTTCTCCCTGGATTCAGTCATCACCGCGGTGGGCATGGTGGATGAGGTAGCCGTCATGATTGCGGCGGTGATTGTAGCTGCTATTGGCATGATCCTCTCGGCGGATGCCCTCAGTAATTTTGTGGAAGGTCATCCTACCATCAAAATGTTGGCACTCTCCTTCCTGTTAATGATTGGCTTCACCCTGATCGTAGAAAGCCTGCACCAGCACATTCCCAAGGGATACATATACAGATCGGA
>JAHYJK010000214.1 GCA_019429225.1 Anaerolineaceae bacterium | reverse complement strand
GGTTTTGCTGAGCGTGGGTGTGGGATCACCGGTGCTTGTGACGGTGAACGTGTCTAAATTGCCAACCATGAAGGTGGTGTTATTAAGGCTGGTGATACTGGGTGGTGTTGACGCTTGGACAACGGTCAAGGTGATGTTATGAACAGCATTGGGTGAGACGCTGTTGCTGACGGTCAGGGTGAGAGGATAAACACCTGCTGAGCCAGCTGCCGGTGTACCATATAGAAGGCCAGTCACGGGATTTAAATTCATCCCGGTAGGCAGATCACCACTGGTAATATTGAATCTTGGTCGGAAAGGATAGCTGCTAGCATTTAATGTGTATGTGTAAAATTCTCCTACTGTAGCTGTGGGAAGTGAGGGGGTCAACAAGACGGGTGGTGTCGCGCCATTCAAACGGGCAACGCGATTTTGGTTAACAACTCCCCACACTGTTGTGAAATTTCCCCCAATCAGGACTTTCCCATCCGGTTGTATAGCTATATCGTAGACAACTGAATTCGCTCCTGCGCCAATATTAAAGCTCGGATCTGGAGAGCCATCTGCGTTCAACCGTGCCAACCGATTTTGAGCATAGTTATTAAGTGTCGTGAACCATCCGCCGATAACCACTTTTCCATCAGATTGGAGTGCTAAAGCTTCAACCGCTTGATTGGGTCCAATGCCAGGATCAAAGCTTGTGTCCAATGTACCATCGCTATTAAGAAGTGCAACCCGGTTACGTGTATAACCATCGTAACTTGTAAATTCGCCACCAATCATGATCTTGTTGTCTGGTCTGATAGCAATATTTGTGACTGAGAATCCCACTAAGCTATTTCCGGCATTAAATCTTGTTTCTAATGAACCATCTGCATTCAAAAGAGCAATAGCATTACGGGGAGTGTCAGAATATGAGGAAAAAGCTCCTCCAATAAGGATCTTCCCATTATCCTGAAGTGCAAATCCAAGGACAATTCCGCTTGCACCAGCACCTGGATTGAAACTTTTGTCAAGAGTGCCATCGGAATTGAAGCGTGCAATCCTATTTCGACTGGTATTGCGAACGGTGGTGAAATCCCCACCGATTAAGATCTTTCCATCTGGTTGAATAAGCATGGCATAAATATCCCCGTTTGGGCCATTTCCAGGATCAAATCCTAAATCAAGACTGCCAGTTGAGGACAGTCGAGCAATCTTATTTCTTGTTTCTCCGTCGACGAGTGTGAATTCACCAGCAATGAAAACTGAATTGTCGGCTTCATTAACTGCGACTGTGCGAACTATGTCGTTTGTATCCGTTGGAGGGAAAAATGAATCATCTAATGTGCCATTTGCGAGCAACCGAGCCACGTTTTTTCGATATTCCCCACCATATTCTGAAAAATCGCCACCAATGATGGTTTTGCCATTTCGTTGTTGGGCAATTGAATAGACATCTCCACTAATTACACCACCAATGGCACCTTGGCTAAAGGCGATATCACGTGAGCCATCACGGTTGACCCGGGTGATATGATTGACATTGGCGAAGCCATTATAAGTAGAAAAGTAGCCACCAATAACAACCTTATTGTCTGGCTCTAAGGCTAAGGTAAAAATGGTATCATTAGCCCCTGATCCAGGACTAAAGCTGAGATCGATTTTTCCATCGTCTGTAAGCCGCGCAATTCTGTTACGCGAAAAACCCAACACATTTGTAAAACTACCACCAATAACAACATGACCCTCGTGACCATCGTATTGTACAGCTAAAGTATAAACAACATTGTTAATTATATCCACGGTCCCATTGAAGCTTAAATCTAAAGAACCACTGCTATTCAATCGGGCTACTTTATAACGATTTAACCCATTAAATTGGGTAAACCAACCAGCGATCATAATTTTTCCGTCGTGCCTAACAGTTACGGCTTCAATAACATCATTTGCACCTGTGCCGGGATCAAATCCAGCATCTAGGCTGCCGTTTGCATTGATGCGAGCGATGCGGTTACGAGCTTGTCCGGCAACTTGTGTGAAAGCACCGCCAATTATTAGTGTTCCGTAGGCCTCAACAGCGATACTTTTGATTTTTCCGTTAATGGGACTGGTGGCTGTAAAGGCACTATCTAGTGAACCATCTGGATTAAGACGTGTAATTTTCCAAAACCAAGTATCATCAATCTGCAAGGACCTGCAGGCGATGATGACTTTACCATCGGGTTGCAGGGCTATGGCTGTTACATTATTATAAATACTGCTTCCAGGAGCAAAGCTGGTATCCAGGGTACCATTCGCGTTCAAACGAGCGATACCACTCTGGGTAACGCCATTCATGCTTGTGAAGTCACCCCCAACTAAGACTTTTCCATCCGGTTGTACCGCTAAGGCAAGTATGATATTGTTAGGTCCTGGGGTTGGATTGAATGATGTATCTAATGTTCCATCCCCATGCAATTTCGCAATGCGGTTGCGGGAAATCCCATTAAATTGGGTAAAATCACCGGCTAAGATGATTTTCCCATCCGATGCAATCGTCAGTACATCGACTTTTTCATTATTTGGTCCACTACCGGTGTCAAACCCTGTATCCAGATGCCCAGGCGAAAGGTCTGCCAGTGCTGGGGCAATCCATACGAGCGAGAAGACCACAACAATAAGGATAATCAACACATTCTTTTTCATGAATAACTCCTTCCTAAATTTGATCGCTGTATGTTGGTCAGCCATTTTTTTGCAGTAATTGCCTGTTCTTATCTGACAAAGCTTTATGGCTTAAAAATGTAAACAGCTCCTCCAGTGACTTGAAATAAGTCAGTTGTTTGGTACTGGGGTCCTCTAAGGAGGCCAGCCATTCTTTTTCTGGCAGGTCATCCCCCTGCCAGATGCGCATTAAATACGAAAAGTAGTGTGTGGTTTCCATATTTAATTAATATTTTCCATAATTAGTGTCATTAAAGTGTCACAAACCTGATAAAACTGATATACTTAGGAAAATGTTGCAACGTCCATCAGAATTGAGGATGTACTGCTTGGGGGGCTTTCGTTTTGAAGCTGAGGGCACACCTTCCTTTCACTTTGGCACCAAGAAGGCCAGGGCGTTGCTGGTTTACCTGGCGGTTGAAGCCCCCCGTAGTTTTCTCCGCAGCCATTTGGCGGGTTTGTTGTGGAGTGATTACACAGAAGAAAAAGCTCTCCACAATTTACGCCAAACACTGGTGCACCTGCGTAAAGGCTGGCCCCAGGGTGCGGAACCTATCCCCCTGCTTTTAACCCGGCGTGATACGCTTGCCCTCAACCCGGAGGTGAAGATTTGGGTGGACCTGCATGCTTTTGAAGCCGCCTTTGATCGGGCTTTGGTTCATTTTCATGACCGCAAACGGCTGGAGCGTGTGGACATCCAGGCCCTGATGGAGGCGGTGGCGTTATATCAAGGCCCGTTTTTAGAGCGCTTTTCCCTATTTGACTCACAATTGTTCGATGAGTGGGCGTCATTGGTGCGTGAGCGTACGACCAAAAAGGCGTTGGAGGCGCAAACCCTATTGTGCGAATACCATGAACGGCGCGGGGATTATGCCCAGGCTGGTCATCTTGCCAGCCGAATTTACGCGATGGCGCCATGGAACAATCACGCTTGTGCGCACAGCATGCGGCTGTACGCCATCCAAAAGCAGTGGACGAATGCCAAAAACCAGTACCTCCAGCTGGAAAAATACTTGCAAGACAACCTGGGCAACCAGCCGAATGACTCAGTCACCCAGCTGTACCAGCAAATCCGAGAGCACTCCAACACCGGCCAGGCATTACCCCCGAGTATCCCGGTGGTTGACGATGAAATCCCACAGTTGGCTTCTTCGTTTGTTGGACGGCATGGGGAATTGCAGGACATCTGCCATAGGTTGTCAAACCCTAAAAACCGGCTGATCTCCCTGGTCGGCCGAGGCGGGACCGGGAAAACGCGCTTGGCGGTCGAAGTCGGGCATCGTATGCGAGGGCTTTACGCGCACGGTGTGTTTTTCATCCCCTTACGGGATCTAATCTCAGTTGATGGGTTGGACCGCCTGATGGAGGAGCGTCTCAAGTGCTCTTTTCCGGGGACAATTTCCCTTCATCGCCAATTAATGGATTTCTTGTGCGAAAAGCAGTGCCTGTTAATTCTGGATGGATGTGAGCATCATCTACTGCAAAGTGCGATTCGCAAGATCGTAAGTGAGGTCTTATCGATTGCCCCCGATGTCAAAATATTGGCGACATCACGCGAACGGTTGAAATTACCCGAGGAGCATGTTTATCCCCTGGCCGGTCTCAGCTGCCAGGTAGAAATGCTGACCGTTGGGGGTGCCGTGGGATCTTCCAGCGAAGCCCTGACATTGTTTGAAGCGCGAGCCAGGCAAATTAACCATCAATTTGCGCTTACAGAAACATCACTGCCAATGGTTGAGCAGTTGTGCTTCAAGGTGGAGGGTCATCCGTTGAGCATTGAGCTGATTGCATCGGCGACCGCCACCCTATCGATCCCGGATCTGCTCGATGAGCTGAATGCCAATTCCGGAGTATGGAATCCCACACAGATGATCGAACCCAGTGAGAGTCGCAGCCTTTCCATTGTGTTGGAGCGATCATGGGTGTTATTGTCTGAGGCACAACGGCTTGTCCTGTGCCGGTTGGTCAGCTTTCAGGGTGGATTTACCCAGGGCGCAGCGCTGCATATCGCACAGACATCGCTGGATATTTTCCAAAGTCTGGTGGACAAGTCCTTTATCCATAAGGTCGGTGAAAATCGTTATATTTTGCACGAGATCATCCAGGAGTTTGCCACCAAAAAGGCGATCAGGCGCAACCTGCTCAAACCAACCAGGGAAGCCCATGCCGCCTACTTTATCGCATTGCTTGAAAAAATTGGCAGGGAGAACCAATTTTCGCTTCAAATTTATACACTTGAGCAAATTGAGACCGATTTGGATAATATCTTGTGTGCCTGGGCGTACTTCATTGAGAAAAATGCGATTGCTAGACTAAAAAATTGCATCGAAATTCTCTACCAATTTTTTAATATTCGCAGCCGGTTTGAAGAAGGCATCCTCCTGTTTCAAAACGCGATTCATTCGGCGAGTTACCTGGCGCCCTTTGACCCGCTGATAGGGGTGATGACTAATCGACTGGGTTCCCTGGCCCTGCGGATGCGTCAGAATGAGATGTCTGTAAAAATGTTTACCCGCAGCCTGGCGATATTTGATAAAGATGGTGATTCTGTCGAACTTGGACTGGTATATATTGGTCTGGGGAATTATTACTTGCGGGTCAAAGATATGAACCAAGCGCTTTCCAATGCCCATAAAGCACTGGCCTGTTTCAAAAACCTGGTTAATGGCTACCATGAAGGAACGGTATTATACCTGCTGGGCATGATCTACCAGCGGTTTGCGGATTATCCTAAAGCAAAAATTAAATTTTCACAGTCGCTGGAGATTAGCCGAGCGTTTGGCGATCAGCGCGGCATGATCTCGCGGCTGAACCAGCTGGCAGGACATGACTGCAATGCCGGTGATTTCGAATCTGCTGAGGAGCGCTACCTGGAGAGCTTGGAACTCAGCCGGGCATTTAAAGACCGCTTTCAGCAAGCAATCATCCTGAATAACCTGGCTTCCGTCTACCACCCCCGCAAAGAATATGATAAAGAGCAATCCGTCCTACTGGAGAGTCTGGCGATTTGCCGCGAGATTGGCGACCAGGATGGAGAGGCAATCGCTTTGAACAACCTGGCTGAGCTGGCGATTGTGTGCGGAGAATACCAACAGGCGCTGAATTATTCACGAGCGGCATTAGATATTGCCTTGCGCTTGGGGGAGGATTGGACGATCATCGCGGTTTATGATATTTTGGGGTGCGCCTACCTGGGTTTGGAAGACTCCGAAACGGCGGAGCAGTGCCTGCTCCAGGCAATCCACATGGCACACCAGATTCAATCCTGGGACTTGTTGACGCGGTCTCTGGTGCACATGGCTGAAGTGCACCTGGTGCGTGACAATCACCACACCGCCCAGGAACTGCTAACAGCCGCCCTTTCACACCCGAGTGTGTTATATGAATATGGGTTGAAGGCGGTTGACCTGCTGGGTGAAATGGGGGTTGAACCGCCCGGTGAAAAAGATGTGGGGGTTTTCGTTGATGTGATGGATCGCCACTTTGAACTCAAATCGGCGGAGGGGTAGCCGGTTCCCTAAGCGCTTTCACTTGAGATTGTTTTTTCCGGCCGGTTGAATGATCAGCCTTTTGTTACATACTGGATGTCGTTAATTGTCAAATATCGACTTTCT
>JAHYJK010000213.1 GCA_019429225.1 Anaerolineaceae bacterium | reverse complement strand
CAGGCGTTGTTTCCAGATGGTCAGGCATCCCAATAACCCGCCTGTTAGAAGCTGAAATGCAACGTTTGGTACATATGGAAGAAGAGCTCCATAAACGTGTTATTGGACAAAATGATGCCATCAACACCGTTGCTAACACCGTACGCCGCGCGCGAGCAGGATTGCAGGACCCAAACCGTCCGATCGGTTCATTCATATTCCTTGGGCCAACAGGTGTTGGTAAAACTGAACTGGCACGCGCATTAGCTGAGTTTCTTTTCAATGATGAGCGATCAATGATCCGAATAGATATGAGTGAATATCAGGAAAGACACACTGTATCACGATTGGTTGGCGCCCCTCCTGGCTATATTGGATATGATGAAGGTGGACAATTAACGGAAGCAGTTCGTCGGAGACCATATAGTGTCATCCTGTTTGATGAAATTGAAAAAGCACATCCAGAAGTTTTCAATGTTTTGCTTCAGTTATTGGATGATGGTAGATTAACAGATGGCCATGGTAGAACTGTTGATTTTAAAAACACAGTAGTGATTATGACCAGTAATTTAGGAGGTGGAATCTGGTATCAGGATGAAAACATCCGTCCAGAAAAGGTTCATGAAATTCTCCAGAATCATTTCCGACCAGAATTTCTGAACCGAATCGACGAAATAATCACCTTCCATCGTTTGACCAAAGATGATCTAAAGCAAATTATCAAAATTCAGCTAGGTTTATTGACTGAAAGGTTAAAGGAACGTGGATTAACAATTACACTTCAGCCAGAAGTACTGGAATATCTTGCTGAGGTCGGTTATGATCCTGATTTTGGCGCTCGCCCTTTGAAGAGATCTATTCAGAGAGAGATCATGGATCCATTAGCGATGAAATTGCTCACATCGGAAATTAAGGATGGGCAGGAAGTCGTTGTTTCAATGGATTCTGGCAACTTGGTTTTCAAAGCGAATTAAAAACTTTCTAAAGTAGAATGGGAAAACTAAAATCCCATTCTATTAATTTAAATCCCCTGAAAAAGATCTTTTTCTATTTTTTCACCAGAAGAAGGTTCAGGAAATGCTCTCATAAACCGATCTTTACTCCCCAGAATCCTTTGCAGCCAACCCATCAATCCACCGCTCACTCGGCTTCCACCCTGACTGGAGTGACAGGCAGATGCTTCATCACGCCGGTTTGCAACCTTTGCATAAGAAATAATCGCATGTGTTGGAAAATGTACCTCTGCAATCGAAACAAGATCGATATCTTTATTTTTTCCAAATTTTCTGGGGTCTTTACCAACCAGTCGCAATAACCTGACTGTCCATTTCAGAAAATCTTTAGGAATACTATGAAAATATAATTTCCTGATCTGGTAAGGATCCTGATTTAGTCTGTCCTGATAAGTTGGATCTGCAGACAGTGTAAAAGCCTTAACCGTCGCTTCATGAATTTTTATATGATCTGGGTGCCTGTACCCGCCAATCGGATCAAAAGTAATAACAACATCAGGTTGAACCCGGCGAATGATCTGCACAACTTCTTCCGCTACTTTCTCAGGATTTGCTGAAAATAATGAATCGGGATGATGATTATTTTCCGATCCAGCCATACCAGAATCACGATAATTTAGAAGAATCACTTCTTTTATTCCCAAATTTTTTGCAGCGCACCGCAATTCATATTCTCTTCGTTCTGCCGGAGAATTAAATCCCTGTAGGAATTCTTCATCCATTTCCCCCACTTCTCCCCGTGTTGCACAAATCAGATATACATCCACGCCTTCATCGGCGTATTTTGCCAATGTGCCACCCATGCCAAACGTTTCATCATCAGGATGAGCCAAAACCGCCATCAAAGATAAATTTTTATTCAATTCCATTCATTTTGCTCAATTCTTAATACAAAAAAGATTCCGGATCAATTTCCCTTACCCAGGCATTTGTTCCACCGGTGAGGTTAAATATATTCTGAAATCCTGAATTCCGCAGTTTTTGTACAACTCTACCTGATCTGATTCCATTACGACAATAAAATATGACGGGTATATTCTCGTCTGCAAACATTTCAGAATTGATTCTCTCATAGGGTATGTTTTCACTATTAGGGAGTAGAACAACTTCACGCTCAATCGAATCACGAACATCAATTAGCCGAATCGCTTTTCCGGAATCAATCGATGTTTTTAATTGCTGTACACTCCATCCCCACTCTTGTGGAAGAAGATTTTCCTGTCCATGAATCTCACAAAAAAATTCTGTATCTTGCAATGTTAAAATATCCGGATCAGAACCACAAATTTTACAATTGGGATTCTTTCGTAGTTGGATGGTTTGAATTGAAAGGTCAATTGCATCATAAAGATACAATTTTCCATAGGGGTTGTTATCCAATCCCAGGATAAGTTTAATCACTTCTGTAGCTTGAATGGTTCCAACGGTACCGGGTAAAACACCAAAAACACCACCTTCACCGCAGCTTGGAACAACTCCTGGAGGAGGAGGTGTCGGGAAGACACAACGGTAACAAGGTCCATGTTGCGCATCAAATACACTTACCTGCCCCTCAAAACGAAAAATTGATCCATATATATAGGTTTTTTTATGAAAAACACAATAATCATTTAATAAATATCGAGTGTTGAAGTTATCACTGCCATCCACAATAATCTCATAATTTTTTGCTATTCTTTCAACATTTTCAGCGGTTAACATTTCATTAAATGTTTCAATCTCAACAAAGGGGTTTAAATCGTCCAGATATTGTTTGGCTGAGTCCACTTTTGGAATGCCAATCTTTCTTGTTGAGTGAATGACCTGCCGTTGTAAATTTGAGTCCTCAACGACATCGTAATCAACAAGACCGATCGTTCCTACACCCGCAGCAGCAAGATACAAAGAAATGGGTGATCCCAATCCTCCAGTCCCAACGATCAAAACACTGGCATCTTTTAATTTTTGTTGCCCGGATAACCCGACTTGAGGAATCAATAAATGTCTCGAATATCTTAATACTTCTTGTTGACTTAGTTTTTGTGCCATAGTTATCTCCGAAATGAATCATACCAAAAGAATTGCCAATTTCAATCAAAACATTAGATGTTTCTAGATTTAGAAAATGATAAAATGAAATTATGGATATTATTCTGACCCATGAACAAGCAGATTTTGATGCAATCGCCTCATTAACCGCCGCAGCACTTCTGGATGCAAATGCAATTGCAATTCTACCTAATCGTATTAACAGAAATGTACGCTCATTTCTGGATCTTTGCGGAAATGAGTTACCACTTCATCAATATAAAGATATCTCTCCCATCAAAATTGAACATATTACACTCGTAGACACGCAAGCATTGGTGACCTTGAAGGGGATTTCAAAAAATACGACAGTGCATGTCATTGATCATCACCAAAAGAAGAGGGATTTGCCCGAACAATGGACAACAGTGTTTGAAAGCACTGGAAGTTGCACAACAATTTTGGTGGAGGAAATGAAAAAGAGAAATGGGCCTCTCTCAATTTTCCTGTCAACCCTATTTTTACTTGGAATCTATGAAGATACCGGATCATTATCTTACGCAAACACGACACCAAAAGATTTACAGGCTGCCGCTTACTTAATAGAAAAAGGTGCCAGTTTAGCCATTGCAAATCAATATCTCAATCCCCCATTGTCTGATCAACAGAGAACTGTTTATGACCGCTTACTCCTGAGAACACAACATTTTGATATCCATGGAAATCGAATTGTGACTGCTATGGCAGATGCCAGTGATCTGGATGATGAGATTTCCAGCATTGCACACAAAATTAGGGATTTATTGGACCCGGAGGCGTTATTCTTATTGGTCAAATCTCAGGAAGGCCATCGATTAATTGCCAGATCAACGACTGACCAGATAAACGTAGGAAAAATTGCGCAACAGTTTGGTGGTGGTGGGCACCCCAGAGCAGCAGCTGCATTAATCCAGGTGGATGATGGAGAACCTCTCATTGAGAATATATATAAACAATTAATTGATAAGCTATACGAATTTGTGGAACCAGCGATTTCAGCCGCTCAAATCATGTCCAAACACCCCTTGCTTATCACCCCTCAAACAAGTGCAGAAGAAGCGTCCGTATTGATGAAGCGCTATGGGTACGAGGGTTATCCAGTGGTATCTGATGGAAAAATAGTTGGATTACTGAATCGTAGAAGCGTGGAACGAGCAATATCTCATAAGATGAATCTAACTGCTGCTAGCTTGATGGATACGGGTGAGATTTTTGTTGAGGTAAAGGATTCTCTCGATAAAGTGCAACAGGTCATGACTGAATCTGGCTGGGGCCAAATTCTGGTAAAAGATGAGAACAATGGTTCAATTGTTGGGATCATTACTAGAACTGATTTATTAAAAGCTATCGGGAAACCAAAAACCACATTTGTGGACAAAAAGAATCTTTCGAAAAAGCTAAATTCAGCTCTTCCTAAAGCGCATATCTCCTTGCTGAATCTGATAGCACAGCACGCCCACCAACAAAAAACAGCCATTTATATTGTGGGAGGATTTGTCAGAGATCTCATTTTAAACCGTCCCTCTCTGGATTTTGATGTCGTAGTAGAAGGAGATGCGATTCAATTTACCCAAAGTTTATTAAAAAAATTTGGTGGTAAAGTAAACACCCATAAACGTTTTGGAACAGCCAAATGGCAAATATCTGAGATTCACCAGAATTTAAGAGAAAATTATCCAGAATTTTCAGATGTGGATTTTACTGACCTACCTGAGACTCTTGATCTCATCAGCGCACGGACTGAATTTTACGATTTTCCGACCGCCCTTCCTCAAGTTGAGCGAAGTAGTATAAAACTAGATTTGCACCGCAGAGATTTCACCATTAATACGCTGGCGCTCAGATTGGATGGAAACCATTATGGTGAACTATATGATTATTGGGGTGGATATGAAGATCTTGATTCAGGTTTAATCAAAGTTTTGCATTCATTGTCATTTGTCGATGATCCAACCAGGTTGATACGGGCAGTTCGTTTCGAACAAAGATTTAACTTTCGGATTGAAGATCGTACTTTCCAATTAATGGAAGAAGCCAGAGATTTAATCAATCAGGTTTCTGGTGACCGACTAAGACATGAATTGAATCTTATACTTTCCGAAACGAATCCGAAACCAGCGTTACTCCGATTACAAGAGTTAAATTTCCTGCAAGAAATTCATCCAAATTTAAGGATTAATTTAGAAATCATTGAAAAAATGGTCAAAATATTAAAATTACCAATTGATCCGATCTGGCAAATTTTGCCTTTCAATGGAACATCAAAGATTAATATCATTCTCGCTTTCATCACCTGGTTCATGAATTTAGACACCAATCCCCGACCAATTTGTAAAAGATTACGTACTCCTGCTATCGTTACAGAGTCCAGTTTAAAAGCGCAGCAATCACTAAAAATGATTTTTAAACTCGCGAATAGGAAACCCAGCGAAATCACCGAGTATCTGGATTCCTTATCGCCATATATTCTTTTTATCCTCTACCATACAATTGAAGATCATCAAATCAGTGAATTGATCCATAAATACATTTCTCACTGGAAAAAAGTAAAACCTTTTACCAGCGGAGAAGATTTACAAAAATTGGGAATCACGCCTGGACCAATTTACAAGAAAATTCTCTCCCGGCTTCGCAAAGCCTGGTTGGATGAGGAAATTCTTTCCATCGAACATGAAAATATCTTACTGGATGAAGTGTTAGCTTCTTTAACAGAACATGAAAATTGAACCGGTCCATGTAAATCAAACACAATCTTATCTTTGGATTGATAAAGTCATCATTCGACATTTAATTTTTTCTGATTTACTTCAATTGGAATGGAATGGAGAATATAAACACCTGCGCCAGGTTTATTTGAATGCTTATAAAAATAGAAACCAGGGAAAAAATGTTCTCTGGGTTGCAGATCTTCCTCAGATTGGGGTTATCGGTCAGGTTTTTATACAACTCAATTCGGTAAGAAAAGATCTTGCAGATGGTTTTTTCAGCGCATATCTGTATGCATTCAGAATAAAACCAGAATTTAGAAACGCAGGTTTAGGATCTCGCATATACCAGGTTGTTGAAAAAGATCTTTTAAAGCGAAATTTCCGTGAAATAACTTTGAATGTTGCTAAAACAAATGAACCAGCTATTCGTCTATATCAAAGAATTGGGTTTGAGATTGTTGGGTCTGAACCAGGTGAATGGTCCTTTCGCGATCACGAAAACAAATTACAGAATGTAGTAGAACCAGCCTGGAAAATGGTGAAATCTATTTCTCTATAATTTCTTTCTTCAAATATTCAATATTGACCCCCGAAACCATAGTTTTTTTCACGAAGTCACTCGAAGAATCTGCTTAT
>JAHYJK010000212.1 GCA_019429225.1 Anaerolineaceae bacterium | reverse complement strand
AAACAGAATCGGAGTGCTGATTCAAGCTGGTGTTCCGGAAGCAACTCAGGTTGCCCACAAACATGGTTGGATCACAGAGTCAGATGGTCTGATCCATGCGATCAGTGATGCTGGAATCGTTTATACACCCGGCGGAAATTATGTTTTGGTTGTTTTTATGTACCACCCGGTGCAGTTGATTTTTGATAATGCAAATTATGTAATGGCTCAAATATCTTCAGCTATTTATAATTACTACAACATTCCTTTCGATGAATGAGAATTTTTATTGAAAAGCGTTTTTTTTAAATCTGCAACTAACTTAGCTGGTGTTGTTCCCAGTGCAGTGACTATTTCATCCTCAAGTGCCTTTACGAAGGGTGTGTTCTTTTTGATTTTTAAGGCAAAATCAGGGTATCTTAGTTGTAATGCTTCCAATCTTTCATCAATCGAGACAATTGTATTACCTTCGGATAGCTTATCGGCGTAATTGACAATTTTTTCTTCCCAGGTTTGTGGTCTTGTCTCGTCCGTGACCAGATCACCAATCAAATGACGTCGTGCTATTTCAGCCAACTTAAGTTGTTTTTTCGATTCGAGGAATTCAGCTGCCAGGACTGCGTGGTTATTTTTGCTTTGATCCTGCAATTTTGATAGATCGTGCGTGAGACCACCTCGATGTGCCAATAATGGGCTGATAAACATCCCAGGTTGTTCCAGCCAGAGACTTATTTGGTAAGCGATCGCAGCCACATTTTGAACATGCGATAACAATGTATGGGTTGCACCTAATTCCATATACCAGCCTAAACAGGTTTGAACATCTGGTAGAAAAGGATGTGATAAAACTTCAGGAATATCGGTAAGGTTCCTAACTTCCATGTCCTGAAGAGGAAGATGTCCATTGGAGGTCTGTCCTGAAGGATTAAACCAGATGGCTCTCCAGCCAGCCAGTTTTGACCCCACGATATCCTTTAAATAATCATCTCCAATCATGACAACTTTTTCAACCGGATGGTTTATCTTTTCCACCAGAGTCTGGTAAAAAAGCAGATCCGGTTTTTTTGCTGATAATTCCTTACAGGTGAAAATTAGATGGAAAAAAGGATCAAGATTGACCTGTTCCAAAGCGTTAAATATATCTCGAGGTGTAGAATCTTCTGCATTACTAGCTAGCACCAGCTGGTATTCAGCAGAAAGCAATTTCAAAGTATCGTATGCCCCCTCTATTGCCTGAACAGATGGCCAATCCATCATTTTTCCAGAAAATTGTCCATCATCTGCCATGATGGTATTTCCCCAATCAAAAACCAATGTGGTTATCTTTCTCTCATTCATCTACTTCTCCGCTATCTATATCCACGATTATAGTAGACATTGTTCTTGGAAGAAAAATTATGAAGTTATCAAAATAAAGTTTAGAATATTTGTTCAAATAAATTTTAAATGGTATAATCCCTGAATGCCTTCTCTGGTAGCCCTTGATATCGAAACAACAGGATTAGATTCACGCAAAGATGCCATTATTGAAATTGGCGCGGTACGTTTTTCTGCATCCAGAATCGAAGCAGAATTTTCAACATTAATCAATCCAAATCGCATTATTCCCCCAGAGATAACCCAGTTGACGGGTATAAATAACCCGATGGTGCAAAAAGCGCCACCTTTGACAGCAGTTTTACAGGAACTGGTAGATTTTGTGGGGGATTGTCCGGTTGTGGGGCATAATATTCAATTCGATCTGGGTTTTCTTTTCCAGGCTAATATTTTGCGATATGTTCAGGCTGTAGATACATATGAATTAGCATCTGTCGTTATGCCATTAGCGTCAAGATATAACCTTTCTGGACTTTGTCAGCAGTTGAATATCCCAAATCTTGGTGCACACCGGGCACTGAATGATGCAAAAATGACCCATCAGCTTTTTCTGGAACTGTATGACCTGGCAATCGAATTACCCGTTGATCTCCTGGCTGAAATTGTTCGTATGGGAGAACCAGTTGATTGGGATGGATTCTGGTTCTTCCAGGAAATATTAAAAACAAGAATTAAGAAACAACCCATCCAGCCAAAATATACCCGAAACCAGAATTTGTTTAATGGTTTATTTTTGGATAATGATATTCTTGCCCAGCCATTAAAACCGAATTCCGATATAAAACCGCTGGATGAAGACGAATTAAGTTCAATTCTTGAACCCAGTGGGGAATTTTCGAAATATTTTAAAAATTTTGAATATCGCACGCAACAAGTTGATATGCTTCGGAGCGTTGCTTCCGCGTTCAGCCATCAAAATCACCTTATGGTCGAAGCGGGTACCGGCACAGGAAAATCATTTGCTTATTTAATACCTGCCGCTTTCTGGTCATTAAAGAATAATCATCGGGTTGTTATTTCAACCAACACAATTGCCCTCCAAGATCAATTGATTAATAAAGACATTCCGGATCTTTGTTCTGCTCTGGATATCCCATTACGGTCTGTTGTAATTAAGGGGCGTGCGAATTATCTTTGCCCACGACGGTTGGAAGCATTTCGTTTTCGTGGGCCCGAAACGAAAGAGGAAATACGGGTAATCGCTAAAATTCTCGTTTGGCTGCATTATGGTGGCGACGGAGATCGGACACGCTTAAATCTCAATAGTCCCATGGAACGAGAGATATGGCAAAGATTGAGTGCTGATGATGAAAATTGCAGTGCTGAAACCTGCATGGCAAAAGCTGGCGGTATGTGTCCTTTCTACCAGGTGCGGCAAGCTGCGCAAACTGCCCATATATTGGTGGTCAATCACGCATTATTGCTGTCCGATGTCGTCACAGGAAGCCGAGTTTTACCTCCTTATGAATATCTGATTATTGACGAAGGACATCACCTCGAAGGTGCCAGCACCAATACCCTCAGTTACCGGATAACTCAAAATGATATGCAAAGAATGTTACGGGAATTGGGCAGTGTTTCCAGCGGTGTTTTGGGACGTATGGTTACCTCGTTAAAAAATGTGCTCAAACCTTCTGAATTTGCCAGTGCATTTTCTATTTGTCAGCGGGTCACTGATCTCGCATTCCGACTGGAGCATGATTGGAATGCGTTTTTCGATGCTTTACAAGCATTTTTGGAATCTGAAAGAGATTTTCAACCGATCGGTCAATATGCACAACAAGTAAGGGTGCTTCCGGCGACGCGAACGGTCCCCTCCTGGTCAGAAGTCGAAATCCAATATGACCAGGCGAATGAAACATTAACTTTGCTGGTTAAATTAGTAAAAGAGTTTCTTAAGGATTTAAGCGATTCGATTACTAGTCCAGCAGAAGATCTTGAAGAAGCGGTCGGGAGTCTGAGCTTTAATCACCAACGCATGGCAGAAGCCGAACAATTTTTATATGCGATGATATTAAAACCAGAACCGGATTATATTTATTGGATTGAACAACAACCGGATTCAGCTCGTATGGTTTTACAAATTGCACCATTGCATATTGGTAGTTTGATGGAAAAATATCTCTGGCATGAGAAGGCATCCATCATATTGACGTCGGCTACGTTAACAACCCATGGAGAATTTGATTATTTACGAAATCGACTGAATGCAGATGAAGCTGATGAATTGATTGTCGGTTCGCCCTTCGATTATGAGAATTCAGCCATGCTCTATCTGCCAAATGATATTCCGGAACCAGCCCAGGCATCTGCTTATCAAAGAATGATCGAACATACCCTTGTTCAGTTAAGTAAAGCGACAGGTGGACGGTTGTTAGCTTTATTCACTTCGTATGCACAATTAAAGAAAACCTCCCAGGCAATTGGTCCACGATTATCGGACGCTGATATTCAGGTCTATGAACAGGGAGAAGGTGCTTCCGCGAACACTTTATTAGAAAGCTTCCGCGAAACGGATCGAGCTGTTCTGCTGGGGACGCGCGCTTTTTGGGAAGGGGTTGACATTCCTGGTGATGCGCTCTCTGTTTTGGTGATCATTAAATTACCTTTCGCAGTTCCATCCGACCCGATCGTGGCTGCACGATCTGAAACGTTTGATGACCCCTTCAATGAATATTCTATTCCTGAGGCGATATTAACCTTCCGTCAGGGTTTTGGACGCCTTATCAGAACTCAATTTGACCGCGGCATTGTTGTGGTTCTGGATCGCAGGGTTCAGAGTAAAAAATATGGTCGCTATTTTGTAGAGTCTTTACCAACCTGTAAAATAGTAACAGGTTCGGTATCAGACCTCCCTAAAATGGCAGCTCGTTGGTTAAATCTATAAATAAAAAAAGAGACTGATTTTTGACGATCAGCCTCCCATCAATTTTCACTTAGCCTTTCAAATTCTTAGCCATCAGCGCCTTTGTGACAACTTTCTGAATTTCTTTAAGCTTTGTTACCAACGCCTGTTGATTTCCTTGTTGTTCTGTCTGATTGATCAAATTTGCCAATAGTTGTAAGAATTCATCATTGATAACTTCGGGTTTTTCATTTAATAAAGTTTTAATTGATTCAGCGTCAGGTGCTTGAAGCAACTCTTCAACAAACTGAATTTCAGCAGGGGGTTTACTGGCTTCTTCAATCATGCTATTCAATTGCCCCAGTTTGGCGATTTTATCCAGATCTGCTGCTTTGCGTGCTTCCTGTAAACCTTCCTGGACTGCCTCCACAAAAAAGTCGTTCAATTCGTTGCCATATTTTTCCAATCCTACTTCAATGTTTACTTCAGCTAAAATCTTTTGTAATGTTTCTCTGGCATGCTGTTTTTCTTCCTGAATTTGTGCATCGATTTGACGGGTTACTTCAACCAGAAAATCTCTTAATGATGACAACTTTGTTTTTTGTTCAGAATCGGATGTAGCGTCTATTTTTTGCGACAGGATTTGGAAGAATTCATAATCAAGACCAGTTCTTACCATACCAATCAGCGTGTTGATATAAATTTCATCTGGTGCTTCGATAAACAGTTCCAAAAGTTTTTCTCTTGTCAGGCCTGTTTTTGCAGCTTCCTGTAAATCTTCCATGGCTTTTTGGGAAGACTTCATTTTTTCCTGGATTTCCTGGCCCACTTTTGTTTCCTGTAATAATTCTTGCTGGAAAAGAGCTAATTGTTGCGCAGATTGTTTGTCTCCCTGAGCCACCGTTGCTTCTACCAGGCGGTTCAATAAGCCAAAAAATGTCTCATCAATGAGAGCTTCTTCCTGCTTGATAATTTCTTTCCTCGAATCTGCGCTGGCTGTGGATAACAATCTCTGAATTAGCTGTAATTTTTTCTGTTGTGCATCAAGCATTTCTTTCGTCACGCCATCAGCTTCCAGAATTTTTTCCATCATTGTTTGGTAAGTAAGCATGCTTTGCGCTTGAAATAAATACGCTTTACGTTTTTCCATCGGCAAATCATTCACCACTCGTTTAATCAATGGGCCTACCATTTTTTCCTGTTCATTGATGGATACACCTAATTCCGGTGGAAAGAAGGTTAATAACATTTCTTTTTCCGGATCATGATAAACAATCGGGGTGGGGTATAAACCTTGATAACCGCAGGCCTGGCATTGAATCATATTGGCGGCACCGTTCAGTAATTTTTGCTTTGCTTCTGGATCGGTATTCAAATCGAATAATTGCTGAATTTCAGCTGTCATAGGTGTGCGACAGCGAGGACAACTAATTTGTGTTTTTGGCATAAAAGGCCTCTCTGTAAAAATTTAATATGGAGAAGATTATACCACTGACAATTTCTGCGGAAGTTGATCGGTTGTACGTGGAAGGGAGAAACAGATACGTGCACCTTTACCTGATTCGGGGTTAACCCAGATCTGTCCACCGTGTGCTTCTATAATGGAACGCGTTAAAAACAATCCCAGGCCGGCTCCACGTGTATTGCGAGCCATATCCGGTGCTCGATAAAATCTGTCAAACACATGTGGTATATCTTCAACCGCAATCCCGGGTCCCTGATCACTGACACAAACAATTACGACATCCGGGCGGATCTGACCTGATACTCGGATTTCTCCTTTTGGTGAATATTTTATGGCGTTTGAAATTAAATTTGAAATGACGTGCTCTAAACGGGCTTCATCTGCCAGAATGACAGGATAATCTTCAGGCATATCAACAACAATTTCATGCAATGAGGATTGAGTTTGAAGACGTTTTGCCATACGATTTATGATTTCTGGCAAAAATACATCAGAGCGTTTTATAGATAAACCACCCGCTTGCAACCGAGATGCATCCAGCATATTCTCAATCAATGAACCTAATCGATCAGCTTCTTCTTCGATGACAGATAGGCTTTCTTGCACAATTGAACGATCCCATCGGGCATCTTCACGTCGTAATGTGCTCACATATCCCTTGATCAGAGCGACAGGAGTCTTTAATTCATGACTGATGATTGAAATAAAGGTACTTT
>JAHYJK010000211.1 GCA_019429225.1 Anaerolineaceae bacterium | reverse complement strand
GGGCAATTTCCCAGGCTGGTTCCAATGACCGGTCATAACCTTTCGCCTGAAAACCTGCCAAAAAAACTGGTGTATACGCCACCATATCGGTCAAATTAAAGTGATCCACATTGGCAAGGTGACGGGTGCTAACCCGTTCAGTCCCTGCTACGAGTAAGTCATTGATATCCAATCCAGCATTGCCAGATTCCCAACGCCAGACGATTTTGGTGCGTGTTTTCCAGGATTTGGAGCTGGCATCATAATAGCGTTCGCTGACCCGGTGCCCCACTTCTGCCTTCCAGGAGGCATTAGTGATGGCATGAAACGTCCAATACGGCAGATAAATCGCTGTGAATTTATCCATGGCTGCAAATTGCTTGAGTTCTTTCGGTACCATCCAGCTGCTGCCCAGCCATTCTTTGGCGATCTGTGAACATTTTTGCCGATCGATTTTGAAAGGAATCAGAAATTTCGGTCGCAACTGATCTTTTTTAGCAGAACCCTGGACCACCTTATTCGAGCCACAAAAAGCACAGCTCGTAGCCAGGCTATCCGCTGGAACGGTTATTTCAGCCCCACAGCTCAAACAACGCAAGTCGTTGCGATCTTCTCCCCAACCATGGGCTGCTACAGCCAGGTTATCCAGACTGAATTCAAATTGCTCAGCCTGTGTACCAACGACATTCGCCTGCACTTTCTCCTGATAGCCACAGTGCTTACAGGCCAGCCCCGATTGAAGAATGGAATAGGCGGTTACCGCTCCACATTGGGGGCACTTGAATTCCTTGAGGGGGGCAATATCCTCCTGCTCGGCTTTAGGAGCATAAATCTCAAAACCGGGTAGTTTAGAAGCTACCGGCACATAATTGGGAGGGGGAAATTTTTCCATAGAGACCGCTTTTTATCTCTCTTCTGATGATCTTAAAGAATTATTGAGTCGTCGTAAATATTTTTCGAATTGGAAAGGCCGTTATAAACATCCGATGAGATATTATAACCTTAAGAAGGCATGTTTTTAACGACTTGGATTCACACCTCTCTTAGAATATGAAAAGCATATATCTGCACAATTATGGTGTATATAACCTGTCGATACCTTCCAGGTCTGAGTATTCAATTTTTGCTTTCATTCTTAGCAAATCGACAGTGAGCATCGCACGCGCTTCTTCACCCTCCCACAATAAGGCTAAGAGATTCTGATCGGTTTTTATCACCTGAAAATCACAATTAAATGCAGGATGAGTATTTCGAAAGTTGATCAATTCGACCAATCGTTTCACAACTTGATTTCGGGAAGCATTTTCAATTTCCTGCCAGGAGTAATTATGGCGGTTGATGGCGCGCATCTCGCCACTTTCCTCAACTGCCTCCCGGTCATTTTTTCCTGCCAATAATCCCACATAGTAGACCTGAGGAATTCCGGGTGTAAAAAATTGTATCGCTCTGGCGATGATATAGGCATCATCATTTTCATCTAAAGCAGAATAGTACGTACAATTGATTTGATGGACATCGAAACTGCCTTCCCTGCGATGCTGCGGTGAATAAATTTTACTGACATTGGCACCGTTGATCAAACAATGCTCGACAACCCTGCTTGCATCTGATACGGATAAAACATCTTCAATATCCGGATGGACGGGAATACCATCGTGGCAATCCAGCATCGTAAATTGGTTTTTGGGGCATGTTTTCAGATAAGCCTGCAAAGTTTCACTTTCTTTGTTAATAATGGTATGCAAAATTAACGACGGTAAGACAAAGTTATATACCCAATTTCCATGCTCAGAAAGACGTTTTTGAAGGGTGTAATGAGCGTGGACTTCAGGTAACAATAGAATCTGGTGCTGATCCGCTACGGCATGAATCCAATCCAGAAAATCATAGATATCTGGTTCGACAAAGAAACAATTCGTACCGGCTTTCTTGGTCACGAAGGCGATCGCGTCCAGGCGCAGCATTTTGATGCCTTTTTGATGCATGAAAGCCAGGATATCCATGATGAATTTTCGGGTGATCTCAGCTTTTACGTCCAGATCAATTTGCTCCGTCCAATCTCGTTTCCCAAAGGTTGCCCAAACTCGTTCCATCTGCCCGGTGGTTTCAATTTTCACGTCCTCGAAACAATGCTCAGGGCGTCTTAAGAAGATTTTTTCAAGATCTGCTTTGGGGGGATTTCTATCTGGCCAGATTTTTTCCAGGGTGATAAACATATCGGCATATTTCGATGTTCTGCCGTATTTTTGAAAATTGAGGAATTGTTTGGAATGTCGTGAAATGTGATTGATCATGACATCCAGGATGACATCATATTTTTGGGCGATTTTCTGCATGTCTGACCAATCCCCAAATACTGGATCAATTTCGAAATAAGTACTGGGGGCAAATCCCCTATCACCTGTGGATGGAAATGGAGGTAGTATATGAATACCGAAAAACACACCCTCAAAATATTCGTCTAAAAAGGAGTATAGTTCGGAGAGATTTCCTCCTAATGAATCCGGGTAGGTGATTAATTGAACCTTGTTTTGAACAGCCATGAATACTCAGCCTCCAGATGTTTGGGTAATTTCAAAGTTTTGATCCATTTTTTACAATTAATTTCTCAATCAGCAAACCAGATTTTAAAAGTCTTAATTTCGAAGGGGGTGATGGAAAATAATAAACGATTCTCATCAAATCGGGCTGGTAAGGAAATTTCCTCCATTAAGTTGACTTCAATTGCCTTACTGATATTTTTACCAAAGTCAATTTGCGCATGCTGGCAGCGTTTTTGCTGATATTCATATAAACGGATGACCCAACCATCGCCATCTTCCGCTTTTTTGACGGTCTCCAGAACAACATGATCCTGATTTATTTGCGCAAACTCAAATTCATCTGGGATTGAACCTTTTTTATTTCCAGGTGCAACAATTTTCGCCAAAACCGGGACATTCAGTTCATACGCCTGATGGGTGACATCGCCTTCTCGCCAATCGCCACGGTGCGGTAGCAGGCTGTAAGTGAAGTTGTGTTTCCCCTGATCAGCCCGGGGGTCAGGGTCAATCGCAGATTTGATCAATGTCAAACGCATAACATTGTCTTTGATGTCATAGCCATATTTACAATCATTCAGCAAAGCCACCCCATAATTGCCTTCTGAAAGATCTGCCCATTTATGAGCGTTCACCTCGAAACGAGCCCAATCCCAACTGGTATTCCAGTGTGTCGGACGTTCGATGGAGCCAAATTGAATTTCGTAAGTTGCTTTAGTGGAACGGATATCCACCGGAAAAGCTACTTTTAACAGCACCTGAGAATGCTGCCAATCCACATCCGTTTCAAAGTCAATCCGAGGGGAATTAGCGTAAATCCGCATCCGCTGTATAATGGTGGATTCACCCCATCGCCAGGATTGTCTCAATGTCGCCCGTAACGGACCCGACTCTTCCACCACTGATTCGACCAATTGGGTAATCTCAAGCATTTTGTCCTGGTAATAGATATCGATATCCCAGGCATCGAAGTTCATGGGGCGGTCTTCAAATACCTGGAAGACATTGCCACGACCGCCTTGTACCAGCACTTCTCGCCGAGCTTGCCTGTCCCAGATGGATTCAATCTGGCCATATTCATTTAATTGGATGCGGTAAAAGACGTTTTCAAGAATGTTAGAAGAAATGAAGATTTCATTTTCTGGCTGATCATTCTTTTCTACAAATTTATAACAACGATATCCCATAGATGGAACCTGGCCCACTTCACACAGCCAGTATGCGCCTTGCGCTGTATCAATTTTCTGGGATCGACCTGGTTTTCCATCCATCATCATTAAGCTTTTGCCCTGATAACCCGGCTCCCAATCGATCATGATCAAATCATCCCGCTGCCAGGATAAAGCGTTGAAGACAACGACCTGTTCCTCATTCATGGAAAGGGTATCAATGATCCTGTCGATTGACTGCTGCACGACTTGATCTGCGATGGAAAAGATCTCCGCATAATCTCTGGCAGAATCCTCGTAAACTTCTCGAATGGAAGAACCCGGCAGAATATCGTGGAATTGATTCAACAGAATTTTCTCCCAACCAGCATTCAAAAGGTCTACAGGATAATTGGATTCAGCCACCACCAGATCAGCCAATAATGCAGCCCATTCCGCATTATGATATTGGATTTCAGCTTTGCGATTGGCGCGCTTAATCCAGGCCTGAGAGGTATAGGTCCCGCGGTGATACTCGAGATACAACTCTCCATCCCAGATTGGTAAGGATTTCTCTTGAATGCGCTGATCCAAGCGCTCAAAAAATGGTTCTGCTTTTCCCAATTCAACACGCGGTTGCCCCGGCAGATTCTTTTGATGGGTCGCCCACTCAAGCATTTCCTGGGTTGGGCCACCACCACCATCGCCCCAGCCAAAACTCAGCAAGAGTTCGTCATTGACATCTTTCTGGCGATAAGCATTCCAGATACCCTGTACTTCCTCCGGGTTGATCCTGCCATTATAGGTGTAAAAAGGAGATCCTGGATCCGGTGTGGTGATGAAGTGCGTGAGGACTTCGCTGCCATCCAGACCGCGCCAGTAAAAAGTGTCATTCGGAAAGCGGTTAAATTGTGACCAACTAATTTTCGTGGTCAAGAAATACCTGATACCGCTCTTTAGAATGATTTGTGGAAGCGCAGCTGAATAACCAAAAACATCCGGCAACCAAAGGCATTTCATTTCACGACCAAACTCTTGCTGCACGAGCCGTTTACCTAACAAAAATTGCCGTACCAGTGATTCACCGTTTGGGATATTGGTATCCATTTCCACCCAGGTTGCTCCGGTCACTTCCCAGGATCCTTGCTGAATTTTTTCTTTGATCTGTGAGAATAGCTGAGGATAATCTTCTTTCAAAAATTTATATAATTGTGGTGAGGATTGCACAAAACAGTAATCCGGATATTCGCGCATCAAATGGAGGACCGTAGCAAAAGTCCGGGCTGCTTTTTCGCGGGTGTGCCTTAATCGCCACAACCAGGCCAGATCAATATGCGCATGGCCGACCCCAATTACCTTCGGTTTGGATTCAGTGCGGGGCTCCCATTCCATCATTATGGTTTGTAGAAATTGTTCAGCTTTTGCAATGGTACTGTAAAAATGTTCACTTCCAGGGTCTGAAAAATCAATCATCATATAGGTCTGATTTAATGTTTCTAAGATCTCCACCCGCTGATGACTGTTCTCATCCAACACTATGATGGTTCGCAGTATAGTATCTGTCATATATTTCAGATGTTCAGTCTGTCTATCCACACGAATCAATTGTGCCAACTTGAAACGGCGCTGAGCAGGGACTTTTAATACTCCACTCCAGGCTTTAATGGCAACGAAAATCTCACCGACCTGGACCTGTTCAGATGGTATCCAGGCTTCCTCATGCCAGACATCCAATCCCTGCAACATCTCCCCATTGACATAGAGCATCGCCTCTGCTGTCGACTCGCCTTCATCGCGCGGTCCCAGCAGAAAGCGCAGGTAGATTCTTTCATGTATCCATTCCGGTGGAATAATAATGCGAGCCCGGAACCAGGCACCAACATCATATCCACCCCATAAACTTCCCACCTGAAAATCCTGCCAGTTGTGATCATCATAGGATGGTAACTGTGCTCCCTCACATTCAGTTATGGTGTATTTAAAGGAAGGAATATCCACTACTTCACGGTAGACAGCACTGTTAATTTCCTTCGCTAATTTTTGAATTTTTTTCAGTGTAAAAAATGCCATCTCACCTCTTTATCTGGAAGCCAGTGTTTCGGGATTCGCCATTGAAGTTCTCATCAAAACCAGACTTTAATGCTTTTGATTTCATAAGGACGCATAGAAAAAGTTATTTGATTGGCATCAAATTCAACCGGTTCTTCATGTTCTTCCATCAAATCGACTTCCACGGCTTGCTTAATATCCTGCCAGAATTGCAGCTGAACCCGCTCATTGCGAAATTGTTTGTACTCATACAGGCGCACAATCCAGGCATCGTCATCCTCCGCCTTCTTCACTGTCTCCAAAATGACATGGTCGCAGTCGATAGCCACGCAGGAAAATTGGGCTGGGAGGATACCAGCCGGATTCGGTGGAATGCTAACAGCATGCAGGGGATAGTTGAGGGAATATGCCTGTTCAGCTACCTGCGAATCGCGCCAGGTGCCGGCATGCGGTAAGAGACTGTATGTGAGCTGATGTAAACCCTGGTCTGCCTGTGGATCTGGTTCAGTCGGCGACCGATGCAGGGTCAATCGCATCACGTTGTCTTTCACATCATAACCATACTTGCAATCATTCAGTAAGGCGACCCCATAGTCCCCTTCGGACACATCAACCCATTTCTGAGCCGGGTTCTCAAAATGGGAAACATCCAAAGATGTGTTTTGGTGGGTGGGGCGCTGAATATTTCCAAATTGTATTTCATAGGTCGCATAGGTCGATCG
>JAHYJK010000210.1 GCA_019429225.1 Anaerolineaceae bacterium | reverse complement strand
CCCGCGCCAATTCCTCCAAGCGCTGCCATCGCAACGCCCATTGCAAAAACGATGGTAAAAACCTTCTTAACATTAATGCCAAGGGCTTCTACCATTTGTGGATCCTGAACTCCGGCGCGGATGACCATGCCGAGCCGTGTTTTTGTCATCAGTAATACCAGGAAAATGAACATCACGATCCCTAGAAAGATGACAAAAAGACGATAGGTGGGAAAAGTGACACCAGAGATATCAATAGTGGAATAGCCATTGCGTAGCCAATCCAAAAGATTTGCAGCCTTTCCAGATTGGGCAAATAAGGGTGGTCGTGACATCTGGTAAGCGAGAGGATCCCACAACAATTGCACCAATTCACGAATGACATAACTGAGCCCAAGCGTTAAAAGGACAATAAAGAAACTACGCACGTAAAGCGGGCGAATGAGAGTCATTTCAGTAACCGCGCCAAAGAGAAACCCAGAGGCAACGGCTAATAGGATAGCGATGAGGAATCGCCAGTTACCGTCCATAAGTAGCAAAGCTTCAGGAGCAGATTCACGAATGAAAGTGGCTACAATCGTAAGGACCAACAACACCAGCGGGGTCACGAGCTTTGGTAGCACCTTTTCCTTTGGTGCAAATTCGGTTTTATCACCAGGTTTTGAAACTGCAAATGCTACTAATAGACCACTTATCAACATCAACAATGGACGATACCAGTAAACCGAAAGTGGCTCCTGAGAACTTATCTCAGATAACGGGTTGCCAATCGTGGAGGTCGTCATCGCGACCATGGCTGTTTTTGCCAATCCGAGGATATCTAACCCCAGAAAACCGATAACGGCAGCGACAAGTGCTAAAGTATAAGCAATCTTAGGCAATGCATTCTGCCACTTCCCGGAGATCTCCCAGCGAATCAAATAAGGTTTCATGACTGAAGTCAGCATCACTCCACAGGCAAAAGCCAGAACAGTAGGTAGCAATCCAAAAATGAAGGTGGGATTGGTGTAAAGCTGCCACCCCATATAGGCGCCGAGCATGAACATGGATCCATGTGCAAAATTAAGTACATCCATTAAGCCGAAGATGAGCGTAAGACCAGCCGCCACTAAAAAGAAAAGTGAGCCTAATGTCAATCCGGAAAGTGTGGTGCGAATAAAGGGCTCTTTACCAGCATACAGGTAAAGACCTGTAATCACTCCGATAACCACAATAATGGATATAGCAAGTGTCAATATTTTTTTAGTCTTGGGATTCATTGTTCATCTCCAATTCTTTGCGAGTTTTGATGCTTGCTCCCAGATAATGATGGATTAATTCTGAATCATTCACCAGATCTGCCATCAAACCTGCTTGAACGCTTTTACCATCATCAATGATGGTGTAATTCTTTGCCAGTTGACTCGCCATGATAAAGTTTTGTTCCACCAGGAGAATGGTTGTTTTTTCACTGAGCATTCTTATGGCTTCCATCATTTGCTGGATCAGAATAGGTGCCAATCCTTCACTGGGTTCATCAATCAAAAGGAGTTTATTATCTGGTACCAGCGCTCGTGCAACTGCCAGCATCTGTTGTTGTCCACCAGAAAGGTGATTACCCGGAAGTTTGTAAAGTCGTTTCAGATCGGGAAAAAGGTTAAAAATGAAGTCAGCATTTTTTTCAAAATCACCTTTTTTACGTTCTGCTAATTTCAAGTTCTCCAAAACGGATAGTGCTCGGAAAATGGCACGATGTTCTGGAACATATCCAATGCCCAGATTGGCAATATTGAAAGCTCGTTTCCCCTGGATCTCCATGCCATCAAAGATGATCTTACCTTCTCTAGGTGGTGTGAGACCCAGAATTGATTTCAAGGTTGTGGTTTTACCTGCGCCATTGCGACCCAACATTACTGTGATCGAACCTTTGGCTACACTCAACGAAACACTTTCCAGAATATGAAACTGCCCAATAAAGGTATGAATTTGATCTACTACAAGCAGGTCTTGTTGGTTGTTTTGATCACTCATGTTAACTCTCCATAAAGATCACCCAGATACGCAGATTGAACCTGTTTATTCGTTGCAATCTCATGCGGGGATCCTTCTGCCAGGATCCTACCCTGATTCATAACTGTAACCACATCAGAAATGGACATCACCATATCCATACGGTGTTCAACCAGGATGGCTGTGCGATCTTTTTGATGGACTACTTTGTTGATAATTTTGATCAATTCTGGCACCTGCTCAGATGACATGCCAGCTGTAGGTTCATCAAAGAGTAAAAGTTCCGGATCGCAAGCCAACATGATGCCCAGTTCCAGTTTGCGTTTTTCCCCATGCGGTAAATCTCTCGCCAGAAACAGTTCCCTGCCACTCAGTCCAATCATATCAATAACCTCTTCGGATTTATTGATATATTGATGAAAGTTGTCTGCCAGTTTGAAAAGTTTAAAATTGTCTTTTCCCATAGCCTGAGCAGCTAGCCTGATATTTTCGAGCACTGTCAGATTGGGAAATATGTTTGTGATTTGGTATGATCGTCCGATCCCCAAATGCGCTCTCTTCTGAGGGGAAACACGGGTGATGTCATTACCCTTGTAAATGACACGTCCATTGGTAGGTGGCATCACACCACTCAATAAATTGAACAAGGTGGTTTTTCCTGCCCCATTTGGGCCAATGATGGCATGCATGGTTTGCTTTTTGATTTTAATGCTGACATTATCCACAGCAACCAATCCACCAAAAACCTTGGACAGGTTCACTGCTTCAAGAATAATTTCATTGGACATAAAAGTTTACCTTTATTAATTTTCCTGAATTTGATTGAAATATAAAATAAAAACTAATAATTACATTGAATATCGATAAATCAAGAAAGAAATTTATTCACCTTCAATTAAACACAAAACCTGATCACGCAGAGTTAACATTATTTTAAATATCATCATGAGGAGGGATACTTATCCCTCCTCATTTGTACATTATTAATTTATTCTACAGGAATAACAGGCAGGTCGCCACAACGGTCTGCGTAATCACCTGCCAGTGTGCATGGCACACCCAGCTCATCAAATTCTGACACAAAAATAGTCTCAAAGAACTCATATTCATTTACACCATCACCATCCAGATCTGGATTCAGGTTCACCAGCCTGAGGATATTCATGGGTTGTTCACAAACATGATCCTCAGGTCGAATATGATAAGTACCTTTCGGGCCTTCAAACGTTAAGCCTTCGAGGGCAGCGATCATAGCTTCACCTGAAGTGTCACCACCCGTTGCTTCGAGAGCTTTTCCGAAAGCGATTGCAGATGCCATACCGCCAGCAGTGAACAGGTCGGGATAAGCATTAATGGCACCATCTGCTTCATCTTTGTATTTCGCGAAGTGGTTCTCAACAAGCCAGTCATTAACATCATTATCAGGAACAGTGTAATGGTATACATTCAAACCTATTGAGTTTAATGTACTCTCACCAAAGACGGCTCCGAAGGAAACGTTGTCACCAAAACCAGTTCCAACAGTCATATCCTCAAGTGCACCCATATCAGCCAGACCCTGGAATAAGGTAACATACCCTGTACCAGCCCAGGTGAGAAACAGGTTTTCAGCGCCAGAATCCATCGCTTGTTGGATGTAGGGGGTGAAATCAGTGGTTTCAAATGGTGCATAAATATCAGCAACTAATTCCCCACCAAATTGTTCAACAGAATATTTGAGCGCTGCGCCTGAACCTTGACCAAATGCATTATCGATACCAATATGCGCAAATTTAGGTCCAACATTCTCAACCAGGTATTTGGCAATAATTAATGTGTCGTCAAAACTGGTTCGCGATGTACGGAAGACATAAGGATTGAAGTAAGCACCGGTGGTGAAGTAAGATGCAGCCGGGTCAACCATCAAAATGATTTTATTTTCAAGAGCAACATTTGTCAAAGCGATGGCACTGGCTGATGAAACAGGACCCTGAAGCAATTCAACACCATCTTTTTCAATTAGCTCAAGAGCAAGGGCAACTGCTTTTTCTGGATTACCTTCATCATCTTTGACAATGACTTCAATCGGGCGATTGGCAATAATGAAACGGCCCTGATCATCGGTCTTTCCACCAGACATATATTCAAGACCCATTTCAAAACCACGTTGTTGTTGCAAACCGTAAAGGGCCATCGCACCAGACATCATGCCAATTTGACCAATCTTGAGCACAGGTCCCAATTCTGGTTCTTCAACTTCCACTACCTCTTCTACTGGCTCAGGAGTGGGTTCTACCACTTCTTCGACAACGGCAGTAGGTTCTTCAACTGGGGCAACAGGTTCAGGTGTTGGTGTGACTTGTGACACACAGGCACTCAGAACCATTGACAAGATCATCACGATACTTAATAAACCTAGCAACTTTTTCATCTTTTTTCTCCTTATTGATCATTTAAATAGATTTTGATTTGGATAAACATTTACTATTTCTTTCTTAATGAGTACCTCCTTGATTTCAAATATTGGATTTAAATTTATGAAGGATCATAGATTAATACTGTTTCACCCGTTAATATATCATTACCAAATTGGTTATAACAATCCATCTTCATTGTTACCAGACGTTTTTCAGGTGACCAATTAAATACTTCTACCTTCACAGTTACGGTATCTCCTAATAAAACTGACTTCAGAAATTCCACTTGTTGTCTGAGAATAGTAAAATTTTTACCAGGCAAATGGTTTCGAAGAACACCGTTCACTAACCCAACAATTAATGCTGATTGAGCTAACCTTTTACCGGATTTGCTTTCGTCAGCGATCATGGCATTCACATGCATGGGATGAAAATCAGCCACCAAACCGGAAAAAAGATTGATGTCCGACTCACTGATGGTTTTCGAAAAATGTGATTTTTCTCCAACTGTTAATTTGGTTTCATTCACTACTTCATTCGTTATCAGCATATTTGTGCACAAATCCCAACGCTAAACTATTAAATTCCTTTGGTTTTTCCAGACATAAAGCATGCCCAGACCCTGGCACCACATAAAATTCAGAACCAGGTATCAACTCTGCTATCTTTTCCGAATAAGATCTGGTTTTCAATATATCTTTTTCTCCAACAACAACCATCGTCGGAACTTGAATACTCGGCAACATTTCAGTGATATTCAGATGAAAGAAACTCTCCATTAATCGTATAAACGCATCGAAATCTAAATGCTTATACTTTTCCTCTAGAATTGGAAAAATTTTTTCATTTTTGGTAATCCATTCTTCCGAAAAATTCAATGGAGTGGTTACTCTTAACAATAAGGCTGCATTCTTTTGCTCGGCAGCAGCCACCCAGGTATCACCAAATGATTTCAATAAAGGATCTATTTGTGAAACACCATCAAAAATCATTAAAGTTTTAGTTTGTTGAGGATATTTCAAAGCAAATACCATGCTAATTTCAGATCCATATGAAATACCTGCAATATGAGCTCGTTCAATACCTAATGCAGATAATAATTCTGATAAATCATCAGCATGTTGCTCCATAGAATACTGTCCTGCAGGATGATCTGATTGCCACATTCCACGACAATCATAAACCAAAACTTGAAAATGCCTGGATAGTTCAGAAACCTGATAATTCCAACTGGCCGTACTCATCAGGATGCCATTCGAAAGAACCAGGGTTTCTTTTTCAGGATTTCCGTGTAGTTCATAATAGATATTGATCTTGTTCACTTTCAGAAATGGCATCTTATTTCCTATCAGGCTTCGAACGCTAAAATCACGTCCTCTCCTCTTTCAATAAATTTCGATTTCACGGTTGTGCCAATTTTTATATTTTCAGGTTTTGATAAATCAAACCCATGAATTTCAGCACTCATCATTGGACCCTCAGACAATTTTACAATCCCAACACAATTAGGATTTTCTCTTCCAAAACCAGCAGCAATCATTTTTGAAGTTGGAACATAGACAACCGAATATGCCTGCAACGTTCCCTCACCTGCCAATTCGATTAATTCCAGATTAGTTGATTTACATTGGTCACAAATGACTCTCGGGGGTAAGTGAATTCTTCCGCAATCTTTACATTTTGTTCCCAATATTTTTTTCTTTTTTATTTCGTCGAAATAACTGTTTATTGTTAAGTTTACACTCATATTATCTCCGTTCAAAAATGTTTACGATACAGGTTTGTCCAGTACCACCTACATTATGGGTTAACCCTAAATCAGGATTTCCTTCCAATTGTCGTTCACCAGCCTGACCACGCAGTTGCTTCCATATTTCAACTACTTGACCCGCTCCAGAAGCACCAACCGGGTGCCCTTTTGACTTTAATCCTCCTGATGTATTGATCGGTTTTGATCCCGATCGTGAAGTTTCTCCTTCTTCTGCAGCCTTTGCACCTTTTCCTTCTTCGAAAAACCCCAAATCCTCCGTGGCTATTATTTCTGCGATGGTAAAGCAATCATGAACTTCTGCTAATTTAATATCGCTCGCTGAAACACCAGCCATTT
>JAHYJK010000209.1 GCA_019429225.1 Anaerolineaceae bacterium | reverse complement strand
GGCATTATCTTCGATTTATTATTGCGATTTATTTCCTGGTTGTTCTTTGGTTTTATGTATTCATTCAGTGGTAATCTCTGGCTGGTGGTGTTTGCCCATGCCTCGACGGATTATGCCATCCTGCCAGCTGTCGTCAATCAACCACTGATTGGTTTGATCTTTATGGGATTATTGCTGGGTTATGCATGGTACATTGGGAAAACAAATAAAAAAACCACAACAATTTTTTCAGACAACTTTAAAAAAATTAGTTTTGGGGATGATCAAATAAGCTGATTTGTTGTATGATTGAAACAGACAAAGGAATTAATTTTTCTCAGGTTATTACGACGATGAAAAAAGAATCCAGATTTATTAATCTATTGATTATTTTGATCACATTATGCGTTGTTGTTATTTTGATCGAAACTCAAACCCATGCGATCCGACGAATCTTCGATGATTTCATTTATGATAATAAAAACCATTATTTACCGTGTAAAAAATTACCCAACAAGGATGAGGTTGATAAAATTATCGCAGAGCATCAAAATGTGATCAAAGAAATCGAAGGGGTAAATCCGGGATTGGTTGGGGTTGAAATTGACACGTCTACCTGTCAGGGCAAAGCAGATATTATATTCTGGTATGCATCACATGAGAATCGACTGGAGATTGAAGAGATTATTGGAGATGAGACTTTTTTTGGCATTCCATATCGTCTTCAAAACCGTTGATAAATCTTCTATCATGTGCCAGACGAAAAATCGGATAGGAAATTATTTCTTCCTGGTCGCTCCCATAATGATGCCCAGTACCAATGACCAGAGGGCTGCCAGTCCGATCTGCAAATCGGCTGGTAACAAAAATGTGATGGTGTGCGCAGGAATCCAGAACCAGATCAGGGTCTTCCAGGCTGTGGTAATGCCCTGAAATCCTTTCTGCCCAAGAATAAGATTATCCTCGAATCGATGAAAGGCCATCATTTGCGGACCAAAGAGTACGTTGGTGAACACAGAGACCGCAAACGCCCATCCCAAACCAGAACCCAGAAAGGCTGGTAGCAATTCATGGTCCAGTAATGCTTGCGTAAACCCTTTCATGCCGGCAAAACCATATTTGATCACAATACCAAGCACTGCCCAGGCAATACCTTTTAACAACAATTGCAGCCAGTTGCAGGGAATGGCGATTTTTTTCTTCTGAATGCTGTAAGAAATGATCTCCCCCAGCGTGCCCAGGATGGCAAATTGAATGGCAGCGGATAATAATGGGTTTTGCGTGACCCAATTCAGGTAGGTTTGCATAGTAATTCCTCAGTGAAAATAATGGGATTATCTTATCAACCGCCCATCTACGTGTCAAGAATAAAGAAGGGTTGAAACCCTACAATTTTCTTCTGGATATTTTGTAATTACCAGATTGCTTGTAGTGAATCTGGCTGGATTCCTTCATCCCAATGCTGTATGTCAATTCAGTCAACTTGCCACTATGAACCGAAACAACACTGATCAATTCGGAGGAGGTGGTGTATTTAAAGAATGGGGTGTCAAACAGTTTATCGAATGGTATTCCATTCGGAACCTGTACCCGTAAAATCTGACTTGCCATCACTCGTGCAAACCAGTTGAAACGCGTTATTAATAAAATCTTCTGTTAAATCCTGAAACGTAAATATATCCATGTTAATACTCCTTTGATGTGATAAAAAAATTAAATTGCTGAGTGCAAATAATTCACTGAAAATGATGGAAATACATTTGATTGGTCAATGCTGCGACAATATTTGCTGATCCGTACCATTCATAAGTTGTTGCTGACAACCATCTCGGTTACCCAGTAAGGTATGTGTTCGTTCGCTTTGATCTCCATGATCACCTCATCTGGATTGAACATTGGAGTGGCTTGTGTCAGGTCATTGATTTCCAAAGGGTAGTTCTGTGAGAACAATCTTGTAGCGAACGTGATCAAGAATAACCTGGTCAAATCTCACCTATAATTAATATCAAACAATGCTGGTTTATAGGAGAGGGATATGATTCCAAATCAATGGTATGTAATTCTAGAATCCCGTCAGGTAAAGAAGAGAAAACCTGTAGGTTTTACACGCATGGGTGAGAAAATGGTTGCATGGCGGAACATTAACGGCAAGGTGATTATTCAATCTGATGTATGTCCCCATCGCGGTGCAGCGCTGCACCAGGGAAAAATTCAAAACAATCATGTCATGTGTCCTTTTCATGGGTTTGAATTTGATTCCTCTGGCGTTTGCCAGTATATCCCTGCCAATGGGAAAAATGCAACGCCACCCAAAATACTGCATGCAAAGACATATAGAAGTGTTGAAAGACATGGTTACATCTTTATCTGGTGGGGTCAAGAGCAAGACACCTACCCGGATGTTCCCATTTTTGAAAAGCTTGAGAGCGGCTTCCATTATGCAGATTATAAAGAATGCTGGAACATCCACTATTCCAGAGCAATAGAAAATCAATTGGATGTTTTTCATCTACCCTTTCCCCATAGAACAACCATCGGACGAGGAAATAGAACCATTGCAGATGGTCCGATCGTAAAAATAGAGGAAGATGAGATGAAAATCTGGGTTCATAATCGGATTGATGATGGGGTTTCCGCCAAACGAGCCAGTGAATTACCCGAACCCAGTAGACCTCCTTTCTTACATTTTCGGTTTCCACATTTATGGCAAAACCACATTTCCGATGATATGCGTATTACTGTTTATTTCACGCCGATTGATGATGAAAACACCATGATGTACACACGGTATTATCAAAGTTTCGTCAAAATTCCAATTTTAGGTCAATTTATTTCCTGGATGACCAGCGTTTTCAGTATCATCATCCTCCATCAGGATAAACGGGTAGTTGAAAAGCAAATCCCGATCATGTCAGATTTGAAAATGAGCGAGAAACTGATCCCGGCAGATCAACCGATCATACTTTATCGACGCATTCGAAAAGAGTTACAGGAAAAGTAGAATCCTAATTTGTTATAATCAAGCGCATGTCTCACTCAAATGAATTTTCATCACTGTTAGTCGTTTTAGCACTGGCTTTTTTTGTTCCGTTATTAATCAACCGATTCAAAGCTTTACCAGTCGTTGTTGGGGAAATCATTGCAGGTCTTATATTTGCCCAACTTGGTTTATTAGACCCCGCCGAATCCAATACTTTGATATTATTTTCCAACATTGGTCTGGCTTTTTTGATGTTTCTGGCAGGTCTTGAAATTAATATTCCTGCGTTATTTAAAAACGGTACAGATATAAATCATGAACAAAAATTATCACTACCAGCATTAATTTTGATCATTTATGTCATCACATTACTGTTAGGGGCTGGTGGAAGCTATCTGTTAACACAATCGGGAATGCCAGCCAACATCTTTCTGTTGACCCTTATTTTTGGAGCAACCTCGTTGGGTGTGGTACTGCCTGTATTGAAAAATCGGGGAATATTGCACACCAACAGTGGTCAGGCTATCTTTTTAGGATCAACCGTGGATGATCTGTTCACTGTGATTTTGTTGACTGTTTACATCCTGTTCACGCAACACGGTCTGAATATACAAATTTTATCGTTTTTACTGATATTGATTCTGTTTCTTGTCATTGCTCGGATTGGTTTACAGTTCTTCCAGTTGCCAAAAGTGGTTAAATTATTTGATGAGCTTTCCCAGGCAACAGTTCAGATCAAGGTGCGGGGCGCTATCGTCATATTATTGATCTTTGTGGTTCTGGCCGAATCCCTGGGGGTCGAACTGATCCTGGGTGCTTTCCTGGCAGGTATGTTGGTGAGTCTTTTCAAGTCTCCACAGGATGATAGCCTGGTACACAAACTGGAAGCTTTTGGTTTCGGCTTATTTGTCCCTATTTTCTTTATAGTCACAGGTGCTAATTTAAATATTGATGCCCTGATTGCAAATCCTCAAAATTTGATTTTCCTGCCAGCGATATTGCTAATTTCTATCCTGGTGAAATTGCTGCCTGCACTCTTATTAAAATCAAGAATAGGATGGCGTTCATCGATTGCTGCAGGCTTTTTACTAAACACCCATCTCTCCATTGAAGTCGCTATTGCCGTCATTGGTGAACAGATTGGATTGCTCTCACCAGCCACAAGTGCGGCTATCATTGTTTTTGCGATCATAACTGTGATCTTAATGCCGTTAGTTTATAACCTGATCCAACCAAAAACAGCAAAGGAAGCTGGATACCTCACCCGTCTTATTTATGGATGGGAAAATAATTTAACCAGAAATGTAGCCCAGCAATTAAAAGCGCATGGCGATATGGTAAAAATCATTCCAACAAATCCCGAGGAAGAAAAAAGCATCACTGATGAAAGCTTTGAAGTATTCCCTATCGAAAATCTTAGATCTGCTGGGGATGAGGTTAACACCATCTTGATCCTGAGTGGGGATGACAGCGATAATTTAAATGTTGGAAGAAAAGCACAAAATGCAGAGATTCAGCATGTAATTGCTTTGGTGAATGAACTCGGAAATTTAGAAGAATTCAAATCTTTAGGGATTCAGGTATTTTCACCTGCCCTGTATCGATCGACATTGATTACACTGATGGCTCGCAATCCAAGCATGTTCAGTTTATTGAGTTCAACATCCGATGCGAGAGATTTGCTGGAATTGACTGTTCGCAATGTTGCGTTGGCAGGTCAAAAAATACGTGATGTCATCCTGCCGGGTGATTCTTTGATTCTATCGATCAAACGTGATAATGAGATCCTGATCCCGCATGGCAGCACACGATTGGAATTGGATGATCAGGTGTCCATTCTTGTAAATAACACTTTTTCATATAAACTTATGGATTTATTTCAACATCACATTGAACGACAAAGCAAAAGTACGGAAGAATACCAACCACAAACAGAATTTCAAAACTTAAATTAATAAATTCTGGAAATATTTTCTTTCATTCATTAATCTTCTACATCCATGTGAATTTGCGAGGTCATATCATGCCACATCCATTAGTTACCCAGTTACGATTTACACGTAGTGAATTTATTCGAGGAATAAAAAACATCAATCAGGAAAATGCCATCATTCGTATCCTGCCTATGAATTGCATCAGCTGGAATGTTGGGCACCTTGCCTGGCAGGAACAGAGATACTTTTTACATTATGGTATGGGACAAATTATTTTTCCTGAAATCGAAAAAGCCTTTGCTTTTGGAGCACCTGCCAGCACTCCTCCCTTGCAGGAGGTGCTTACTGCCTGGCAAACCATCACAGAAACTGCCGATCCCTGGTTGGACACACTCACCAGTGATTCATTAGTTGCGCCGATCATCAGTCGGGGTAAGGAAATTAAGTACACATTTGGGAATCTCTTATTACGAACCATTTACCATTACTGGTACCATCTGGGTGAAAATATGGCCATTCGGCAACAATTAGGTCACACAGAGCTTCCTCAATTTGTGGGAGCCATCGACAAAAAAGCACCCTATGCACCCGAATTTTGACCCTGGTTGATGATGGCAAATGTTCAAGCTATTCTTGCAGATATCACCCACCTGGATGTAGATGCCATCGTTAACGCAGCTAATTCATCTCTAATGGGAGGCGGAGGGGTAGATGGTGCTATCCACCGGGCAGCTGGTGTCGGATTATTGGAGGAATGCAGAAAATTAAACGGTTGCCGCACCGGTGAGGCTAAGATCACCCAGGGATATAATTTGCCTGCAAGATTTGTTATCCACACTGTTGGACCCATCTGGCATGGTGGTACAGCTGGGGAGGCAAAGTTATTGGCAAACTGTTACCAGAATTCCTTAAGACTGGCTGCTGAAAATTACCTGTCAAGCATTGCTTTTCCAGGTATCAGTACAGGTGTATATGGATTTCCGGTTGAACCTGCTGCCATGATTGCTGTTAATACGGTCAATAGTTTTCTGGAAACTCCGGGCAGCATTGAAAAAGTTATTTTTTGTTGTTTCTCACAAAGTGATCTGGAAATTTATCACAAAACTCTCCTGTCGGTTTGACCAATTCGAAAAATATGATTGAGCGAATTTATTTGACGTATTTTTTCAGATTGAGTATATTTATTTTTATTAATTATGCATTGATTAAAGGTAGTGGAGGAAAACATGATTGGCATCGTTACGGACAGCACCTGTGATATTCCTGAAGAGTTAGTAAACCATTTTGGGATAACCATAGTTCCACAGTACATTATTTGGGGAGATCAGCAATACAAAGACCGCGTAGAGATGAGCCCTCTGGAATTCTATCAACGGCTGAAAATTGATGAGATAAGACCCACTACATCCCAGGCAAGTATCATTGATTTCAAATCCGTATATGAAGCACAAAACCAGCTCGGATTCAGTGAGCTGATTGTCCTGACTGTCAGCAGTGCTATGAGTGGCACATTTCATATGGCCAAAGAAGCTGCCAAATTGGTAAATTTTCCAGTTTCCGTGGTCGACTCAAAAGGTCCCACCATGACGTTAGGATGGCAGGTTCTGGCAGCAGCCCGGGCACGGGAGACAGGCACTGATGTAAAAACAATTCTT
>JAHYJK010000208.1 GCA_019429225.1 Anaerolineaceae bacterium | reverse complement strand
ACAATGTTACCGTTGATTGGGAGTCAATCCGCGCTGAATCGCATAGCGAATCAATTCCGTCTGGCCTTTCAAATTCAGCTTGCGCATCAATTTCGCCCGATGCACCTCGACTGTGCGAGAGCTGATTTTCAGCATCTCGCCAATCTCCTGGTTGCTATAGCCTTGCCCGGCCAATTGTAACACTTCCCGCTCACGATCCGAAAGGGTTTCGTAGGGGTCGTCCCCTGCATTATTCATCTGCGCATACAACTCAATCGCCCGTTCTGCAAACGGAGCACTCAGATAGCGTTGCCCAATGGCTGCCTTCTGGATGGCTTCTACCAGCTCTTTGGGGGTGGCATCCTTCAGCACATATGCATAAGCGCCATTGCGCAAAGCCTCCAGCACGTAGGATTCGTGATCATGCATGGTCAGCACCACCACCCGCGTGTGATTATGCACCTGGCGTACCACCTCCAGCCCGTTGATGCCCGGCATCATCAAATCCACGACCAGTACATCCGGCTTCAGGCGTTCAACCACATGAATCGCTTCCAGCCCATCGCGTGCCTCCCCGATTACCATGAATTCCGCTTGGGTTTCCAGCACCATACGGAAGCCTTCGCGCACCACGGTATGATCATCCGCCAGTACAATTTTGATCATGATGTTTCCTCCAGCTTAAGGGGTAAACGTACCAGAATGCGGGTGCCTTTTCCAGGCATGGTTTGAATTTCCATTTCTCCCTGTAACAACCTGGTCCTTTCTGACATACCGGTCAATCCGCTGCTGCTGCCGGCTTTTTGTTCCTCCAGGGCGAAACCAATACCCTCATCTTCGATCATCAATTCTAATGTATCCTGGAAAGCCACCAACTGAACATATACTTTTTTCACACCTGCGTGCCGGGCGACATTGGTCAACGATTCCTGCACGATGCGGAAGATGGTGATTTCAACTTCACTGGAAAACCGTTTTTGTTCCAGCTCCTGGGGGTCAAAATCCACCTGGATGCCAGTCTGCTGGGTATAGCGTTCCAAATACCAATCCAGCGCTGGCTTCAATCCCAGGTCATCCAGCATACTGGGGCGTAGATCCAAAGACATCTTGCGCACCTTATTGATTAATTCATTCACCAGGGCTTGCGCTTGTTCTAATTGCTCCATATTAATAGTCTTCACATTATTGTTATTGCTTAAGCGTAATTTTAAAGCGGTCAGGTATTGACCAATCTCATCGTGTAATTCGCGTGCCAGGTTGCGTCGTTCTTCTTCATGCACCCGCACCAATTGATGCGATAACTCCTGCAAATTCTCCTGGCTGGTTTTCACCTCATTCAGCAAGCGGGTATTGCTTAAAACCAACTCACCCAGGCTGCCCAGTGATGTCGCAAAGTGTTTCTTTTGTTCATCCATGAACGGCATTTTATGAACATACAAATATAACACCTGTGACTGTAAACCCCAGTGCAATGGGATCACAATCGCATAAAAGATATCTTCTTCAAAGCGACCATACAGATCCAATGAGGAAATCACAAAGACCGGTTTCAGAGAGTAGTTATGCAGCAAATGCTCAAAGATGGTGACGGGAATGATTTCTGTCACTGCTACCCCATACGCTGCGATGGGGATCATCTTCCCATCCAAATTTCGTTCGCCCAGCCAACTCACATCTGCCCCAAAATGCTTGCCGGCGATTTCACACATGGCTTGCTGGGTTTCCGCAAGGCTTGTTTGTTTCAGGAATAATTGCGATATGTCCAGGAGCACACGCATCTCCTCATAGCGTTCCTGTAAAGCCATTTCCATCTGTTTTGTCTGGCTGATGTCGCGTCCTACCCCCACAATTCCGGTGATTTTACCGGTTTTATCTCGCATGGGGCTCATCGAGATCTGGTAAATAAAGGTGTCTGCTTCAAATCGGGTGCTGGATTCATACATCAGGTGTTCACCCCTGATAACACGTTGGGCTGCTTCGCGATGGATGGGCCAGCTGTCTCTCAAATAAATGGGGATGTTATCCTCGTCACTCAGATCCGTTTCACGCAGCCCCAATTGTTGCGAATGGGTACCAAAAAACTGCAATTTGGAAAGATCCGCATCAATCGTGAAAATGATATCCTCAACCGATTCGACGATGCCTACGATTTGTTGCTGCAGGGCATTGCGCTCCTGTTGGGAAGTTTCCAGGGCGTCCAGCATACGATTGATATCGGCACCCACACTGGCGATCTCATCTTTCCTGTCCACCGTCACGCGCCTGGATTCCAGTGGATTCACGGCAATCACCTGCACCTCACGCGTCAGCCGTGACAGGCGTGATAACACAGTTTGCTCTATCCCGCCAAAAATGATCGCAGCAAAAACGGTCGCCGAAACGATCAACGCCAGCAACATATAGCGTAAAACCACATCTGCATTCCGGGCTACATAACGATATTGTTCCGCCCGTAAAATCAGAGCAGGTTGTTGTTTCAGATCATCGATTAAGATAAATCCGGCAATATGAAACTCCGACACCGGCAACATATAGGTATCTTCATTGTTATTGAGGAAATAATTTCGGGCGATATTCAAATCACTGGTTAAATCATCCGCACTGACCAGACCGATCTCGATGGGAAATTTTACCTGCCTTGCCAGCGCCTGGATATCCGCATCGTCAAAAAAGCGACCGAGGATCACCTGTCCCAGGATCTGGGTTTTGCTTTCATTGATATAAATCGGTTTGGAGACCATCAGCAAGGGTTGATCCTCCACCACCATAATGCCCTGACGATTCGTGCTTTGAGAGGCGCTTTCCTCTACCTGGAACACTTCTTTAATATCTGTGTCGGTTCCCTGATCAAAATTAACAAACGATTCATTCTCAAAATCATAAACTCCCCCAAAATAAGTTTCCCCATCTGCATTCAGAATCAGCATGGCATCCAGATTCAATTCCTGCAGAATTTCTGTCTGTACATGTCTCTGCAGAAACTCTTCACTGCCTTCATTCATAAAGGTTCTGATCTCTGGCAAGTTCGCCCATTCCTTCGCCAGGTAATTCAACAAAATGTAATTGTTATCAAAGGCTGCCTGAACGCGTTGCATGTTCAGGATATTCTGTTGGCTTTCCTCATATTGAAAATGACGGCTGAACACCATCTGCAGGCTGATGGTTAAAACCACTACCAACAACAGAAAGGTGAGAAAAACCGTGATGATCGTCGTGCGGCGTAAGCTCAATCAGAACCTTCCTTCCATTCAAAACCTCCCATTCAAATAAACCTGCACATCTTAGTTGCAATTTCAATACCAGGATGTGAACAGGCATCATCCAACGTTTATCAGTGGTTTCACCTGCCATCCCTTCCTTTAATTATACGACAGGGATTGGAACCATGATTATTGTGATTTTTTGATGGGTTATGATTGGGTATCGAATGGATGATTGGGTGAATGAATGAGTTACGGTTCAAAGTGAGATTTTTTGTTATTAAATCTATCTTTATATTGGAATTTATCATAACCAATTTACATCAATCATAGTCCATCATGAAATCAATCAAATCATAGTTCAAATTTCTTTATTCATCCTGTAAATCCTGTCCAAAAATTAGCCATTTCTTCATTTTTCCTGTATTATCATAAATGATATGAAAGCATTCAATTTCCAACCTGATCAGGGATAACCTTGGAAAATACTAAAAAACCGTATCCTTACTTAAGTGATTGGCTCGTCATTTCCTGGCGCTGGCTGGCTCTTTTCATATTGAGCCTGACCTTTGCCACGCGACCAGACTTCAACTGGCTGATTATTCTCCTGCTCGTTCTCATCGCGGTCTGGAATGTAACAATGACTACCCTGGCGATTATCAACGTACGCATGCCCCTGCACCGCTGGGTCAATGTGCTCTGCGATTTCGCCTTCACGGCAACGCTATTCGTATTGGGCGGTGCGATGACCGGTTCTCTGGTCTGGATTGGTGTGGTTGTGATTGTCAACGCTGCCATCTTCTTCCAATGGCGGGGAGCCTTTATCCTGGCCTTCCTCTTCTCAGCCGCCCAGATCGGCTATGCTTTTTACCTAAACCCTGCAAATCTTAGCGCCTGGATGCCTTATGTTATCATCCTGGGTTTAAATTTCCTGATTGCGGCCATTGCAGGTTATGGCAGCACAGTCGTCTATAACCGAATCCAGGAAAAGGAACTCACCACCGAAAAACAAGTTTACGATATTGAAACCCGGATTAGCAAGCACTACCAGAAACGGATAGAATCCCTCGCCGCACTGGTTGAAACCCTCAATTCGACCCTGGATTACATCGTGGTTTTGGATATCATGCTCGACCTCAGTCAATCCGCCATCGATATCATCGATCCAAACCAGGATAAGATGACCTCAGCCGTGCTGCTCTTTGATGAATCGAAATTGATCGTCGTGAACTCGCGGCGATTCTCGCCCAGCGATACCAACCTTAAATTCCCGGCCAACAGCGGGCTCCTGCTGGATACACTGCAAAAAGTAGAGCCACAGATCACCCATAACCCGGCCAAGGATCCCGAACTGTGGAAGATCGTTTCGCTGCAGAATTGCAAAGTTGCCATCACCTTCCCGCTTTCGCGCGGCATGGATGATTACGGTGTCATGCTCTTTGGCCATCCCGACCGGGATTTCTTCAACACCGAAAAGATCGAAGCGCTCAATCTCATCAGTCGTCAGGCGGTGATCGCCATCCAGAATGCCCGTCTCTACCAGCAGGTGGAGCAGGAAAAGCAATCCATCGTCACGTCGCAAGAGGACGCTAATAAAAAGCTCGCCCGTGACTTGCATGACGGACCCATCCAGTCGGTGGCATCCATCGCCATGCGTCTGAGTGTCGCCCAGCGGTTGCTCTTCCACAAGCCAAAAGACGTGGCTGCTGAACTGGCCAATATCGAGACACTCGCCCGCCAATCTACCGGCGAACTGCGCCACATGCTCTTCACCCTGCGTCCCCTCACCCTCGAGACTGATGGGCTGGTCGCCGGGCTTCATACGATCGCCGAGAAAAATCTCAACACGTATCAACAAAAAGTGCGCATCGACGCTGATGAAGAAGTGGTTAAAAAGCTGGATCAGAATAAACATTCCACCGTCTTCTATCTGGTGGAAGAAGCGGTCACCAATGCCCGTAAACATGCGCAAGCCGAACTAATTCTGGTACGTCTGAGATTTTCCACCAGAGATTCGGAGATTGCCGTACTGGAGATCATGGACAATGGTGTCGGCTTTGATGTCGACAAAGTCAACCAGAAATACAGCCACCGCGGCAGCCTGGGTATGGTAAACTTAACCGAAAGAACCCAGCTGGTCAATGGACTGTTACACATCGATTCAGTCCCCGGTAAAGGCACCCGCATTCGCATTTTTATCCCGCTCACACCTGCCGCGATCGAAAGAGTGCAAGCCGGAAAGATTGATCTGCAACAATCATAATCTGCACACATTGAGGCTTGTATGCCAGTTCTGGCAAATATTTACTACACTCAGCATCAGGGAGGGTCTTCTTCACGTCCACCTGTGATTCTGATTCACGGTGCCGGCAGCAACCATCTGTGTTGGCCAGCTGAGATACGCAGGCTGCGGGATGCCACCGTTTATGCCATCGATCTGCCCGGGCATGGCATATCCGCTGGGACCGCTCATCACCGTGCTTCCAGTTACCAATCCACCATTATCGATTTCATCGCCCAGTTGGGGCTCAACCAGGCTGTGTTGGTGGGGCATTCGCTGGGTGCTGCCATTGCGTTACAGCTTGCCCTGGATCATCCGCAGCATGTTGCTGGTCTGGTATGCATTTCCACGGCTGCCAGCTTCCAGATCGACCCAACTTTCATTAATCTATTCCGCGTATCTCAGACGCAAAAGCAAACCCTGGAAATATTGAACCACTATTTCTCGCCAAAATACGGAAAAACACAGTGGTATCCTAATCTACTCAAGAGCTTGCCAACTGTTCGCAATAGTCTCTGGTATGCAGATCTACGCGCCACCGCACATTTTGACCTGCGCAGCCAATTACCCCAGATCAGCACCCCCACCCTGGTCCTTTCCGGCGAGGAAGACCCCCTGGTGCCAATCTCCCACACCACCCATCTTGCCCGTCAATTACCCAACGCCAGATTCAAAGGGTTTCCACACCATGGCCACATGTTGATGTTGGAAGATCCCGCAGGCGTCGCGCACGAGATTCACCGGTTTTATGTCCAATTGTAGAGGTAACGGCAATCACGGGCAAACGTACGGGTAATGGCTCGTCCTTACCCCGGTCTGGGCAACCACCATCACGGGCAACCGTACGGGTAATGGCTTGTCCTTACCCGATCCGGGCAACCACCATCACGGGCAAACGTACGGGTAATGGCTTGTCCTTACCCCGGGTGTGACCATACCCCGTTCCGGGAAAACGTACGGGTAATGGCTCGTCCTTACCCCGATTCGGGCAACCACAAGGGTCATCTGTTCCAACTAAATAGAAATAGAATAAAATTAATGGATGGAAAATGAAAAAGAACAAAAAAACATTGTTGAGATAGAAGACTTTTTACGATCCATCATCGAGCAATTAGCACCAATCAGGAAT
>JAHYJK010000207.1 GCA_019429225.1 Anaerolineaceae bacterium | reverse complement strand
TGCTAATTTAAATTTTTCAGTCGGTTGACTGAATAAAGTATTCATTTCTCTTGCACAATCAGGATGTGAATAATCAGGAGCTTGTAATCGCTCCAGATCACTCCAATCTTTAATAAAAGGTTGAAAGATTTCTCCTTTTTGGGATCCAACAACCATTCTATGCCAAATATTTCCCCATTCATCATCATAATATTCACGGTTTTCTTCTATCCAACGTTTTTGATGATAATTGTAAGGTTTCAGATCAGCGAATAAAAAATCACTGATTCGTTTTCGATCAAAATCCAATCCTGGTCTTGGCGGATTATCGTGATTGATATTGGCTAAAATTATTTCTTTCGAATTCATTTGTTTGTTATCCTATTATGGCTATTTCTTCTTGAAATAATTTCATAAATTTCTTTCCAAATTCAATGTAATTTTGGTATCTTATCAAATCTACCGATTTTTTTGAATGATCGTGATGGATGACAGAAAGGTGAGGTTCGATTGAAAAACCTCCATCATAACCCGATCTTATTAAGTCGTTTACTATCTTTCTCACATCTCCATGACCTTCTCCAGGAAAGGTGAAATGCAACTCAGGAAAAATCTGATCTGTCTCTTTGATAAATATGCAATCCTTGATGTGAACATATTCGATGAATTCTCTGACATTAGAATAAAATTCCCATGAAGATTGTTTTTTATAAGGTGGTTTTCCTACATGGTTATCGGTGCCAACTGGATTACCTGTATCGAAAACCAATTTAAAATTTTGTGAATGTATTTTGTCCAGCAATCGCAAAGTGTGAACATGAGATAATCCGCCATAATTCATACAGTTTTCATGTAGGTACATAATCCCTGCATCCTCACAGGTTTTTACTAAAAGAGACAACTTCTCAAAAATAATATTTTCAATGTCTGGAGAATCAGGTTCAACATCTTTAACGATTTTGAAGCTCATACCACGTAAATACCTTGTTCCAAGGCGCTGCATACGGGTTATTGCGCGATGGAGCGATTCAAGATTTTCCTGAAAACCTGTTTCATCTCTGGGATCTTTGCTCCAATTTGCTATAGCACTGCCAAAACAATTAATTTTGACATTATTTTCATCCAGTTTTTCACAAACATGATCAAATTCTTTTTCACTGATATCTGTAGTATTAATGTTGTTTATTGAGCGAGATTCAATGTGATTCCATCCTAGGTCTAAAGTCGCTCTTAATTGGATTTCTATAGCATCTCCTGCTTCATCAGCAAATCCGGTGAAATACATGTTTCCTCCAATACTTGTCAATAGACTAATAATTCTTGAACCAACTAATTTCCGAAGGATTTTGATATATCTGGAATAAGTGAAATCCCAGCTTCTTTCCTAACTTTAGAATTGCGAATCTTTTCTTCCAATTCTCTCTTAAACAAATCGGAATCCATTGGTAAAAGAATTGTTTTATTTATTAATGATGACAAAAGGATTGAATTACTCAATTGAAGCTGATTTAATCCTTCTTCTCCACGAACAATTAATTCTTCTTTTCCACGAATCACGTTTACAAAATTTTCGATAATAAACCTATGACCTGGTAAGCCATGATGCTCATAAGGTATATCTAATTCAACGGATTCTGTAAATGCATATGGATCGATGGAGGTTTGTATTTGTTCTAACATTGAGATTTTATTCTTCCAAAAGGTCAGGATATTATTTTCAAATACTAATTTTCCCCTTTCACCGATGATTTCGAGACGATTGGTTCCTGGTGACTCGGCTGTGGATGTTATGAAATGGCCGACCATGCCATTTTGATATTCAAAGAATGCGGTAACTTCATCCTCAACTTCTATCTCATGATACTTTCCAAAACCAGCAAATCCAGTTACTTTTTCTGGCATGCCAAAAAACCATTGAAAAAGGTCGAGATTGTGTGGACATTGATTAATTAATACACCTCCACCTTCACCTTTCCAGGTTGCCCGCCAATCTCCATTGTCATAATAACTTTGGTTGCGGAACCAATTTGTAATGATCCAGGTTGCTCGTATTAATTTTCCTAATTCACCATCGTCTAACATACTCTTAATTTTTTTCCAATAACCGTAGGTGCGTTGTTGAAACATTATCGCAAATTTCAGATCGGAATGATGCTTGCGTGCTTCTTTGAATGCCTGTACCATTAATATTCCATCACTCATTTGGGCTGCAATCGGTTTCTCTGTCAGAACATGAATCCCGTAATGAAAACAATCGATAGCAATAGGTGTATGGTCATAATGTGGCGTTGAAATCAACACTCCATCCAATTCCATTGAATTCAACATGTCCTGGTAGTCGGTAAAGGATTTTGTTGTGGAAGATGAGGTAACCGCTTCCATTCTTTCAGGTCTAAGGTCACATATTGCAGAAAGTTGAACACCAGACATAGACTGGATATCTTTGACGTGTTGGCTCCCCATAGCCCCAATACCAATTACAGCTAATTTAATATCATTCTCCATTGGAGACCTCCTAATACTAACGTTTACGATACTCATTATTTGCTTGAATGGCTATTGTCAAACGATCGTAAACTATTGGTCAATATTCAATTTCCGTCTAGCATTACCCTGGGTTCGCCGAAAATCACTTGGGGTTACACCAGTTTCCTTACGGAAAATATTTGTAAAGTAACTGAAATTGGTATATCCGATCTGGAGACTTATTTCTGAAATTGGAAGTGAGCTCTCAAGTAATAATTGTTTGGCACGATCGATTCTTAACTGCAATAATCTTTTTGTAATTGTCATTCCGGAGGTGTTGCGAAAAATTCTTGCCAGATGAGAGGGAGATATATGAAAAACTTTAGAGAGATCTTCTCGACTGATATTTTTGTGTAAATTCCGCCTCAAATACGCATCAATTTGATTGAACGCTTCATTTTGAGTTTGTATATTTAGTTTAGATAAATTTTCAGTTCGATTAAGATACTTTGTTTTTCTTTCTAATCCAATTAAGATGCGCGTAACCAGTGCCTCTACAAATTCGTAAGTGTTTTTTCCTGGTCTATTAATTTCGTTAATTAAAGTGTTTAGATCGAAACGTAATTCATTGGGAATATTTACTATTTTGTCTGCCAAATCATCCAAAATGAGGTGATGATTTTCAAATAAAACATAAAAATATCCGATAGATTTATTATGATATTGAGGAGATCGCATTACTCCGGGTGAAATGAGAATTGAGTCATCCAGTTGAAGGGTGCATAATCGTTCATTGCATGAAAATTTAACATTGCCATAGACGACACAATACCATTGGAATAACGAGTGGCTGTGCGCAGGAATATTGTAAGAAGGCCCTACTTCGTTATAAACAATTTCCCTGATATTGATTGGTGAAATACTGGTTTCCATATTCCCAATTATATTTGTAAAATATCCAAAATAAAAAAACATAAAAAATAGATAATTAAAAATTTCCCTAAGAGGTTTTTTTCGCGTTTTTTATAAGTTTTTATAGTTAGCTGTGATTGAATTCCAATCAAAGCTGAAGAGAAATGACCACTAATTGTAGGTATTTGGAATGTTGTAAAAGTAAAGTAGAAAGGTAACCCAGGTGCAAAGTAAAAATTATCCCTTGTATGGATTGCTGTCAAGGAATGCTTGACAGTTTTTAACCCCTGAGATTATAATTTGTCGGCTTAACAAATTAGTAAATTACTGAATCTTCAGATAGGAGTAAGAAAATGGGTCCGCAGCCAAAAAGGAAAATTTCAAAAGGTCGACGTGATCGACGTCGTGCACATGACAGCCTCACCGCCGCATCACTGGTTCAATGTAGCAATTGTGGTGAAATGCGTTTATCGCACACGATATGTCCATCATGTGGGCATTACCAGGGACGAGAAGTTGTCCAGGTAGAAAAAGAAAAGAAGAAGTAAATAAAGAAAACTCCGCAAGGAGTTTTTTTTATAATGCCCATGCAATTAATATTCCCAGAAACCCTATCACAATACCTACATGAAGGAATAAATTTGATTGCGCAATCCAATTATTAAAAACCAAACCTAATACAAAATTTAAAATCACTAGAATAATGGCAATAAAAATCAAGAGACCTTTGCGGTTTGAAAAAAAACCGGAAAGTTTTGATAATATTTTTGACAAATTGGTCATTTCATTCTTCTTCATCATCAAATCCAGCGGTTGAAAAGTAATGTTCAAACAACGATACATATCTTGCTGGCATTTTCCCTTCAATCATAACACCGCCTTTTTTATGTGAGATCGTTTCTATTTTTCCCTGTTCATGGAAAATAGAAATCAAACGGCCTTGTTGATAGGGTAAATTTACTTTAATAGGGACATAACTGAAAAACAACTCATTTTCTACCATTTTTAACAGATCAATTACACCCATTCCTGTTTTAGCAGAAATAGCAATTGCATCTTTGTAATCCTTTGATATTTCCTGTGCTAAATCTGGCTCTGGTAGTTTATCGATTTTATTGAGAACGGTTAAGGTAGGAATATGATCTGCCTTTAAAATAGATAAAGTTTCTTGAACAGATTGCCATTGTGATTGAGCGCTGGGATGAGTGATGTCTACGATGTGCAACAATAAATCTGCTTCATTTATTTCTTCCAGAGTAGCTCGAAAGGCTGCGATCAATTGGGTAGGAAGTTTTTGAATAAAACCTACTGTATCTGTAAATAAACTAACATTATTATCAGGTAGAACAACACGTTTCGTTGTTGGATCTAAAGTAGCAAATAATTGATCTGCTACGTAAACCTCTGCTTTAGAAATGAAATTTAATAATGTTGATTTACCTGCGTTCGTATAACCGACCAGAGCGACCGTTGGGATTTGTGACCGTTTTCTTTGTAATCGGTAACGGCTGCGATGAGATCTAACTTTTTCAAGTTCTTTTTTCAAATTAGAAATTTTATTGCGAATTTCACGGCGGTCGACCTCAAGTTGCGTTTCGCCTGGACCTCTTAATCCGACACCACCGACACTCCCTGTTCGACCAGCACCACCACCAGCCTGTCTGGCAAGATGTGTCCAAGCTCGGGTTAATCGGGGTAATCGATATTCATATTGCGCTAATTCAACCTGCAAAATACCTTCTCTTGTGTCCGCGTGTTGAGCAAAAATGTCTAAAATCAAAGCGGTACGATCAATAATACGTACTTTGTCACCAAAACTCTTTTCTAACTCTCTTTGATGCCTGGGTGATAATTCCTCATCAAAAACGACTACATCGGACATGGTTTCATTCACAAGCGCAATTACTTCCTGAACTTTCCCTGAACCAATGAAGGTTTCGGGATTGGGGTGAGAGAGGCTTTGGGTTGCCTCACCTACTACTTCAAGACCTGCTGTAGTTGCCAGGAGACTCAATTCCTCTAACGAATCTTCGAGAGACAGCCAATTGTTCTGATTATGAATATCAACGCCAACTAAAAAAGCTTTCTCGTTCACCATTCTTGTGGGTTCTGGATTTTTTTTTGACATACTTTCCTTATTTTGCTTTCATCCAAAGCTTGATTCTTTCCATCGCTTCTTGAATTCTCTCTGTTTTTGTTCCTAAAGAGACTCGTAAATAACCTTCTCCGTATTGTCCATAAACAACACCTGGAGTCATACTTACACCAGTTTCTTCTAATAATTGGTTGCAGAAAGCCATACTATCTTCAAATCCTACAGGTAGTTTTGCCCAAATATAAATTGCAGCAGGCGGGGTATCTACTTCGAATCCTGCTTCTTTTAATCCATTGACAACCATATCTCTTCTGGTTTGATAAATCGCATTTCTTTTTGACAACCATGACTGATCACCTGTAATGGCAGTTATTCCAGCATCGATTACAGGCGCAAATTGTGAGGAATCCATCTGGCTTTTATAAGTATGAATATAACCAATGATATCAGCATTCCCAACAGCCATTCCTAATCGCCAACCAGCCATATTGTATGCTTTGGATAAGGAATTAAACTCCACCGCGACATCTTTTGCTCCTTCAACCTGAAGCAGGCTAGGGGCAATGTAATCATCAAAGCAAACATCCACATACGGGGCATCATGCGCAATAATGATATGATTCTTCTTAGCGAAATCAACAATTTCCTCAAAGAATGAAAATGGAGCAATTGCTCCAGTAGGATTATTAGGGTAATTGATCCAGAATAGTTTTGTTTTCTGAATTATTTCTTGTGGTATCGATGATAGGTCCGGTAAAAAGGCATTTTCCTTTAGAAGTGGGAGGGTGTAAATGATACCTCCTGCAATTTTTGTGCTGGCTGAATAGACTGGATACCCAGGGTCAGGAACGATGACATAATCTCCAGGATTTATCAAAACCTGGGTCATATTAAATAATCCTTCTTTAGACCCGATTAAGCCAACCGTTTCGGATACTGGGTCTAATTTAACGCCAAATCTTTTTTCATAATAATATGCGATTGCTCTACGATATTCTGGGCTTCCACCCATGGGGGTATAACCATGTTTATTGGGTAAGGATGCAGATTCGGTTAATTTATCGATGATAAATTTTTCAGGAGGTAAATCGGGTGAACCCATATCAATTTTTATAATATCTACTCCGTTTTCCTGGAGGTGAGAAAT
>JAHYJK010000206.1 GCA_019429225.1 Anaerolineaceae bacterium | reverse complement strand
TGGGTGTCCCGGGGTGACCCCAAAATTCGGGGGGCGGATGTGCCGTTTCTAATCCTGTTGGGTATGGCCCTTTTAGGCTACGCCATATCGATTGAGCGTGCCCTCAGCTGGCCGCGCTTGTGCAGCATTCTGTTGGGCTTGATCATCTTCATCGAGCTGCGGCGCGCCTTGCAGCCCCGCCAGTGGGCATCCTGGATCGCCCTGGGGCTGATCGTGGTGGGCCTGGGGATGGCGGGGGTCAGCCTGGTGGGGACCGATTGGACCCAGGTGCGGATGTTCGACCTGCCCTGGGTATTTGACCGCTTACCAACGCTGGTGCGCGGCTTGCCGGACAGCGGCGCATTTAAAAATACCAGCGACCTTTTTGGCCCGCGCTGGGTGGGGATCACAATGGGTGTGCTGGCACCCATTTACCTGCCCATGCTGGCCTGGCGAGAACGGTCCTGGCTGCGCTGGCTGGCTGCGGGGGCTTTCCTGCTGGTCACCCTGACGCTGCTGCTGACCCAGTCCCTGCAAGGACTGATCGGGCTTTTGGCGGGTTCGTTGATTGTGCTGTTATGTGCCAGCCGCTGGTTTTGGCTGCTGGTGCCGGTGGGATTGGCTGCTGCGGCGGGTTTGCTTGCGTTAATTGACCTACCAAAATTTGGTACCCTGCTGCTCTCGATAGACAACCCGGGGGGGATTGCCGTGGTCCTGCGCCTGGATATGTGGAGCCGGGCTGTGGCCATGATCCGGGATATGCCCTTCACCGGGATCGGCCTGAACACCTTCCCATTAATTCAGAGCCAGTTCTACCCCGGTATCTTTATTGGCCCAGAAGCGCATTCCCACAACCTGTACTTGCAGCTGGCACTGGATCTAGGGCTGCCAGGGTTGTTTGCATTTGTGTGGTTTGTGATTTTATGGATTGTGGGATTGCTGCGCGCATTGGCGAAAGAAAACGCATCCAACGCTCGGTTGTTAATGGTCAGCACGCTGGCTGGGATGGCGGCCTATCTGGCGCATGGGGTCATGGATGCTCAGATGCCGGGGGCAAAACCTGGCTTTGTGATTTGGTCGTTGCTGGGGATTGGTGCAGCCCTGATGGCCCCTCTGGGTGAGGCTAAGAAATCCCGCATCCATACCTGGGTATTGTCTGTTTTAGTTCTGCCTTTTGTGATGGGATTGCTGGCAATTTTCCAACCATCCTCGGTTTACATGAACCTTGGAGCCGTACAGGCCCACAAGGTGTTATCACCCTTCCCTGCAGCACAAATCACCTCACCTGCCGACTTTGAAGCTGCACAAAGGAACCTGGAGGAAGCCCTCCGTTTGGACCCATCGTTGCGACAGGCCCATTTGCTCCTGGGCAGGTTCGCCAGTGTGCAAGGCGATTTCTCTGCGGCAATCAAGTATTACGAGAATCGGGTTGCCCTCGATATGGTTGATCCCGTTGCCGCTTATGATCCAGCCCTTGAATTGACCCTGCTGATCACATCTGACTCTCCACCAGCCCCAGCTGAAGAACTAGGACGAATTTATCATAACTGGAACAAACGTTTTCCTAACCGGGCAGAAGGCTACTTGCTCAGAAGTATTCTATACAGCCAGTACCAGGCCAATCCGTCAACTGGGGCGAACTTTCTTAAAATGGGCATTGAAGCCAATGCCCTACCGCCAGGCTTGTTAGCTTACGCGCTGAGCCAAAAATAGCGCTGGAGGCGCCCTCCACCGGAGACCAAAAGCCGCATGATGTTTGATGATTACCCCAAACAAAAACCCGGTATCAAATCCAGGTATATCGGAGGTGAAACGCTTCTGATCGATGGGGAACTCAGCTATGCCATCAATCCCCCAGCCGCGTTTATCTGGGAGCTGTGTGATGGTGAGCATTCTATTGCTGATATCGAACAGGCCATCCGCGAAGATTTCGGGGTATCTCCCGAACGGTCCCTGCACGGCGAGATCGTCCAAACCCTGATCCATTTCCGTGAGAAAGATCTGCTCGTCTCACATTTTTGCGATTACACAGATCCAGATTGAGCTTCAAGCCTCAATGTCTTAAAACCAGGTAATTAAAAACGCCGAGCTATTTACACTAGATTCAGCATCTTACCAGATGTTGATTGAACTATCAGCTTGCAATGCCGACCCGGCTTTATCCCAACAGCAGGTGAATTGGGGCGACCTGCTAAAAGCCGTCCAATACCATGGCATCACAGGACTGGTGTACGACAAGCTGCTCAAACGTAATGATCCGGATTATCCACCGCCGCATTTCCAAGCGGCTGTGATACAGGCGCACCGGTCCAATGCCCTTCAGATGATCGATAAATGCGAGCAGGTCAAGGCCGTTTTGACCAGCCTCATTGAGTTAAGGATAAAGGTTGTTGTCCTGAAGGGACCAGCCGTTGCTCAAGTCTACTACCCGCAAGCCCCATTGCGTTATTTCACCGATCTGAATTTATTTGCACTTTCCCGCGACAAAAATGCATTGGATGGTGTGTTGAACGCGTTAGGCTTCCGCCTTGAGGCGGGTTATGTTGAGCCCATGCCCAAACTTATCCCGAGTGTGATCACCCATCATCACACCCGCTATGAACACCGTGAGACAAAGTTCCCGGTTGAAATTCATTGGGAAGAACTATTGCATGATGACCTGGTGCCGCGTGATCTGGACGGCATGTGGCGCAGGGCGGTGTCTGTGAACATTGAAGGCCTACAGACGAAAACCCTCTCATTGGAAGATCATCTACTTCACCTGTGTGCACATGCTTATCACCATCGATTTGACCGCTTGTTTCGATTAACCGATCTGCTGTTTATCGTAAGGGACCACAGCGATGAGATTAATTGGGAATTGTTTGTAAATTTAGTTTCGCTGGAAGAAGCACAAACGCCGGTTTATCAGAGTTTTTCACTGATCAACAAATTGTTTGGCGTAGCATTACCTGATTGGGTATTGGCCAAGCTAAAACCCGATGGCTTCAGACGATGGTGGCATCAGCACTTTTTTACCCCAAAAGTCACACGCCCCTTTGATATGCAAGAGGAGATACCATTTTCATTCAAAAGCACGCCCTGGTTCCAATCAACCTTTCTCAACTTGATGATCATGGGCCGCAGGCCGGAAAAACTGCAGTATTTGTTGCGCTTGCTGTTGCCAACACCTGAATGGCTCAGGCAACGTTTTAATCTGCCTCCTGAGCGAAGCCTGTGGCCGTATTATATTTTGCGGCTGATGCTGCCGCCAAAACTGATGGAACGGTTAATGCGGAACAAATAAGCCAAAACGATAAGATCGTGATCTTGATCCCGTTTCAGGGTGCCCCCCTCACCCTGCAGCGGGATTTATTGTTTAGAAGTCTATCTTGATCCAACTTGGGGTGGAGCAAGGGGGAGATGAATTAGCCCAGAATTTGAAAGCTAAAAACAAATGCCTGGCAACGCAATTGGATAAAAACGCTCAGTGGGGAAATGGAATATTAAAACCTCAGTACTGAAGCTGAAATAATTGGTGAATCGCAGGTGTGTTGAATTTATCAGGAAAAAGGATGGCCAAGATGATCTCAGATTGAGTGCTCGTTTATGAAAGTAGATTCAGCTATTCTGATAGATAAGAAGAGAACAGGAATTTGTTGGGTTGTATTTTCAGATGGATCCTGATTAACAGAATAATTTTCTGGGATCTGTGATTTATTTTTCAGAAAAGATGTTCTATAATCTGGGTGACTGTTTATTAAACACCAAAACAGACAGATGTTTACATCTGCATAGAAAAGATATTTTACATCCCCTTCATGGCCAAAAAAACTATTTTACAATTAGCGGTAAGAAAATATATGATGTTTTTGCTTGGACAAAGCTAAATTCATTACTGATGCCCAAATTACCACTTAAGTCTTGGCTGCTAACCCGACAAAAATACTCAACATCTGGAGCTAGGCCTGAGACAAGCATTGAGTGCTGCAGAACAAACATTGAATCGGAAACCGTCATGGTATATACACCTGAATTTGTACCGCATTCAACAGCACTATCAGAAAATTCATTGGTTTTCCAGGAAATAAGCGTACTGGTATCCCCTGCCTGTGAAGTGTTTATATCCGAGATTTGAGTGGGTGTTGTATCACCGATCAGATCACGGGGATAAGCAAATTCAAGATAACGATTGGCGTTGGCAAATTGAATGACGAAACGGGGAAACATACCATCCAACAAAACATTTAATTCATCAGGTGTATTCGTCAAAGACAAAAAGACATTGGCATTGGCAAACTCCAACACAAATCGCGGTTCCGTCTGATTGATCAAGCTGGTTAAAGTTGAAGAGGATTCCGTATTAAGTGTATTTACGGCAGTTGCTGAAGCATTGAACGCTGCTGTTTACTTTGCACATCCATATGCTTCCTTGGAAAGAGTGACCAACGAGAATGCCAATGGCTTGATTCAGCAATACGTACCGAAGAGCACAAATTTCAAAAGGCTATCCTCTGAAGACAGCAGTTTTATTGAGAATCGTTTAAATTTCAGGCCTAGAAAATGCATTGACTTTGATCTACCTATGGTATTCTTAAAAATTCACTGTTGCACTTAATACTTGAACCTAAGAGACAAAAAGGAATGATAAATGATTAGAAAAAATTTGGGATGGATCACCATTTCATTAATAGTTTTCTCCTTATTATTGATTGGGGTTCCCGAAGTTAATTCTCAGGCTAATTATGATGTTTTTTTACCAATTATCTTTAATCCAGAACATTTTAGTTTAAACCTAAATGATCGTGCTTCAAGCCTTGATTTTTATATATCTAAATATATTATTGACAATCCTCCACCTATAAATTGGACGGGTTCTCATACAAACTGTGCTCCAGGTGCTGTTAATCCCGACTACACAACAGAAGTATTAGGACGCATAAATTTTTATCGCACGATGGCTGGTATACCCGAAGTATCATTTTCGGAGGAATCCAATCGACATGCTCAGGCGGCTGCCTTGGTGATGAGTGTAAATAATACGCTCAATCACTATCCGCCAGACACATATTTATGTTATTCTTCAGTTGCATACGAAGGAGCAAGCAGTTCTAATCTATCTATTGGTAATGTAGGATGGGATGCCATCACCAGTCAGATGAAGGACCGCGGGGAAAAGAATTATGCTGTAGGGCATCGACGTTGGATTCTACATCCCCAAACTAAAATTATGGGGACAGGGAATATCCCTCAAACATCCAACTATAGATCAAGCAGTGCATTAAGAGTGTTCGACGATCATTTTTGGGATCCAAGGCCATGGACTAGAGATGGATTTGTGGCTTGGCCTCCCCCTGGATATGTCCCGTATCCTGTAGTTTACCCGAGATGGTCTTTTTCGTACCCAGATGCTAATTTCGATCAAGCAACAGTGGACGTCCTGGAAGAAGGTCGATCAATTCCTGTTTTTATAGAGTCGGTTAGATATGGTTATAGTGAATCCACAATTGTGTGGTTACTAAATGGGATGGATTCCTACAACTACTGGCCTAAGCCATCAAAGGATACTTCATATATCATTCAAATAGATAATGTTCTTCATGATGGACAGATAATCAACTTCAATTATGAGGTCATTGTCTTTGACCCCAAATCCTAAAAATTTCATAATATGGAGATTAACAGTGAGTTTTTTAATTACATAAAGACATGATCAACTGTAATTCGAAGACCCACCATAGCACAATAATTCATCATTGATACTATCAGCGGAATTCAATAGTTCAGGATTTTTCTGTAGGATGACAGAAACTCGCATATGTCAATCTGACTCATGGCTCAAAAAATGACATTGAGGTACAAAATGCCATTTACACCACTTGACAGAACTCTACCTTTAACCATTCCCTGCTATAATAACCTTGGACACATCCGACGATGTGATCCCCGTTTCCAGCCGGTAGCGCAACCCGTTACCGGCGCCTTTTTGGGTTTACTGACGGGCTCGTAATTTACTCAGAAGCCACGAGAAGGATTCGAAGCGGTTTATATTTAGAACGTATGTTCTAATATGGGTGTGGGGAGAAAAACGCTTAAAATTAATCCTACGTCGGATTGGAAATTGGGGTAGAGGGGGGGTACCACGGTTTTAAGTTAAACTGAAAATAGTATTCTGAATGAAAGCTTCTAAGAACTAGGCTCCAAAAAACTATGCCATTTGGAGGAATAATTGCGAATTATATATTGACGAGTTTTACCAAAATTATTACCTGGTTTGAAAAGTATGATAATATTGACCGAAGTGAGATTCCGATATGAAATAGATCGCCAAGAATTTTCATAAGCAAAAAGATACCTCTAGTCATTCCATAAAAAAGGGCTTAGAAATGAAAAAATTATTAACACGAATATTCATAATGGTTTTTATCTTAATAATATTTTCCAATAATCCATCTGTTTCTGTACTAGGCCAAGAAATGGGTCCTGATCCTACTGTACCAACATTAACTGACGATTCTAGCCGATCATCCATAGTTTCATATAAGATATTAGGCACTGGCGATAATCTAATACACGGTTTCATTTACGATAATGGTTATCTTTGGGCATCAACTCGCACTTCACAGATCGGAAGAGCACAC
>JAHYJK010000205.1 GCA_019429225.1 Anaerolineaceae bacterium | reverse complement strand
CGCTGCAAAACATTTCATTACAACCGATCAGGTGGAAGCCAATTATGTTGTCAGAAGTATTATCCCTCTGATTTCAGAAGAAAAAGTCGAGAAAATATTCTGGTATTCGTTGAATGAGGATCCTGAAAATCCCGGGTTTGTTTTGGGATCAGAAGGTCAACAAGCATTGAGGAATATTGGCAGACTTCTGGGAGGAGCACGCTCTCTGGGTCAATTCCAGCAATTGAGCAGTTATGCAACGCCTCAAGATTTGGGGATTTATGAATTTCGATTCCGTAAGGAAGGGCGATTGATTATCTATGCATGGACAGCATCCGGTGGTGAATCTCCTTACCCGGTCACTTTCATTGACCTGCCAGGAAAGAACTACAGAGCCTATGCGGCAAACACGCAAGATTTGAGTGTAGAAGGTGGGATGGAATTATCCGTGTCCTCGGATCAGTCGTTGACCATTTATGTGAATGAATTCCCGGTAATACTTATTCAACAAAATCCAAATTTGATCACCAGCCTCACCCACCGAATGGATGATGGCCTGAAGAAATTAGTCAATCATCAGAAAGGTCGCGTAGATTCCTGGGTTGATACTCAGATAGCAAAACTGGGTGAAAAAGCTTTGGATTGGGCTGAAGGAAAGATATATAATCTGCTCAATCAATCATTTGATAGAATAGAAGAGAATATGTCACTCAGGAACAATTAAGGTTTTCAGAACGTCATGTTCTCTAACAAACAAAGGTATCATTCAATAATTCGGGGTTGGCAGGTGTTTGACCCCTAATAATGGGAAGTACACAAACAAAGAGAAAAATTATGAAATTAAATAAAAGAGTCTTGCTTATTTTTTTTGTGGGTCTGCTCGTATTATCGTCCTGTAAAAGAACAAATCAAGAAACGGAAACGGTTACTCTAACAGATACTCCGGATTTATCATATCCTGCCCCTCTTCAAACCGATTCACAGATGAGTGGATACCCGGCTGACATAAAAGAACCAACGCTTGAAATTGCCTACCCTGCTCCAATTGTCACTGACACACCTCCCATGGAAGAAACTGAGTTCATGGAACTCATTACTGAATTTACGCTGGATCAACCTGCCAGAGTGGAATGGTGTACAGATCAAACCTGTATTTCAGTTATTGGATACGATTATCTGAAAGTTCTTTCCTATCCTGATTTCAATGAATTATTTTCCTATGAGATCGCTGAAAATGAATTTTTATTAGATATTTCCCCGGATGGAAAAACATTTGCAACAACAAATAATAATGAGGATCTACAACTTAGAAATTGGGATTTAGACACTGAAAAGTTTATTCCAACCTCCACATTCTTCATGGGTGCTGAATTTTCCCCAGATGGATCAAAAATCATAGTAACCAGTATAGATGAATGGGGAGCACCAATTTTTGATATTGATACCGCTGCACAGATGGTGAAACTAACCGGGTTTGAGACCGCTGCTCCCGTGTATGATGTGCGCTTTGGACAGAGTAATGATTACGCCATTTGGATCGCCCGGGGTACAATCCAGGTCAGTGAAATTTCGACCAATCAATTATTCCCCGCCATTTATCATCAGGATTTTATTATTGGCTTTGACTTGAACGCAGAAGGAACCTTACTGGCTACCTCAGCGGCTGAAGCTGTTAATAATGAATTTTTGCCAACGGTTTTCCTATATGACTTTAAATCAGGCGAATTGACGCAAAAATTCACAACAGCTAAGGCAGTTTATGGTATGAAATTTTCACCGGATAATTCGAAGTTGGCTTTGTCATTGGGTAATTCCATATCCTTATATGATTTAGAGACTCAACAAGTTGCCAATCAATTCGTGTCCGAAACTGAAGCCATATCACAGGTGTTTTTCTCCCCGGATGGAACCATTTTAGTAAGCGCTGGTGAAGGTTTACATCTTAAATTTTTCCAATTAAATCAATAGAGTTTATGTAGAGCATTATCCACATAAACTCTATAAATCTTACATCTGTAAAGAAATTACTTGTTTTCCTGGTAGAACTGATTTACTTTATCCCAGTTCACTACTGACCAGAATGCTTTAATGTAATCGGGTCGACGGTTCTGATAGCGCAGGTAATATGCATGTTCCCAAACATCCAATGTTAGCAATGGTGTATGTCCTTTTGAAAGTGGACTATCCTGATTGGCAGTGGAATAAACTTCTAATTTCTTTTGTTCATTTAAGACCAGCCAAGCCCAACCAGAACCAAAACGAGTAGCACCTGCTTTTGAGAATGCATCCACAAAGTTTTCAAATGAACCAAACAAACTATTTATTTCGCGAGCTACATCTCCAACAGGAGTATTACTACCACCTGGTGTAAGAATTTTCCAGAATAATGAGTGGTTAGCATGACCACCACCATTGTTAATAACAGCTTGCCGAATTTCTTGAGGGACATCATTAATGTTGCGAAGAACAACCTCTATTGAATCCATAAAGAATTTGGGAGCGTTTTCAAGGGCAGCATTCAGGTTATTGACATAAGCAGCGTGATGTTTGCCGTGATGGATTTCCATCGTTTGTGCATCGATCGCAGCTTCTAGTGCATTATAAGCATAACCTAATTCCGGTAGAACAAATTTTTGTGACATTATTTCACCTCTTTCTGTGATCCCCAATTGGGAATTTATTAGATATTTATCATATTAATTATTATATTATTCATGATATGGAAATGTCAATCAACTTTGTATAAGCGTTTTATAAGAAATCTATAAAACCTTCTGCATTTTAATCGAATTCCTATACAAAAATTGTATGATTATGAAAAAATAGAGATTACCTTATTGGTATTGGAGTATGGAGGTAAAAATGAAATGGTCATGGAAAGTTGCCAGAGTTGCCGGAATAGATGTGTTTATACACAGCACATTTTTCATATTAATTGCCTGGATAGGGTTTTCCTATTGGGTCACTCAACGTTCATTGAATGCAGTTGCCAATGGGATTATCTTCATCCTGTTGTTATTCTTATTTGTGCTGATGCATGAATTTGGTCATGCTTTAGCAGCCAGGAAATATGGAATCGCTACACGTGATATCACTCTGTTGCCCATTGGGGGTCTGGCTCGATTGGAAAGAATGCCTAAAGAGCCTAAACAGGAATTATGGGTAGCCCTTGCAGGTCCTTTGGTGAATCTGGTTTTGGCAATTCTATTATTTGCTTGGTTAATCCTCACGAATGGATTGGGTGGATTGTTCACAGCAACTGTGACGGAAGGTTCATTGTTGCAACGCCTGGCTATCGTGAACCTGACTCTTTTGTTATTCAACCTGATTCCGGCTTTTCCAATGGATGGCGGTCGGGTTTTACGAGCATTCCTGGCTATGCGGATGGAATATACACAGGCTACTCAGGTTGCTGCTACAATTGGACAGGGTTTTGCGCTTGTATTCGGATTGGTCGGCCTGCTCTTCAATCCTTTCTTAATCTTTATCGCTTTGTTCGTTTGGATTGGTGCCAGTCAGGAATCCAGTTCTGTACAGGTCAAAGAAGCCATTTCCGGTATCCCCATCAAACGCGCCATGCTGACTCAATTTCAAACACTTGATCACAATCAGAGATTGTCTGACGCTGTAGATGCCATTCTCACCGGATACCAACAGGATTTCCCGGTTATGAAAGGCGATGAAATGGTCGGTATTTTGACACGTTCAGCCCTGGTTCAGGGGCTGGCAAAGGATGGTCCTACAGTCAATATTGCCAGTGTGATGGATCAATCCTTCATAACAGCTGATTCGAATGAAATGCTGGAACGAGTATCCGAACGATTGCAAAACTGTGGTTGCCACACAGTGCCGATCTTTGAAAATGAACAATTAATTGGCCTGGTAACCATGGACAACATCGGTGAATTTTTGATGATCCAATCTGCTCTGAAACGTTCTTCAGCTCAACAGAGTATTTAATACATCATTCCAAATTGTAAGGAAAAATTCTTTCAACCAGAAAGAAAGAGAGCTGCTCTTCATTATCGAGCAGTTCTTCGTTAAATGGATACTTCTCGGATAGTTTCTTTTATGGTTGATCAATTGAACATAAGAGTTTCCAAAAACCTTTATCAGGGAGAAAATGTAAATCTTTTACATCAGTTTTTTGGATTATTTCCATACAGCGACTCAACAATGCGGATGAGTGCAGCGGGGAATGGGAAATAACCGGGACATGGGTTAATAATTTTGCTATAGCTATGGAATTTTGGACATCTTCCAAATGATGATTTTTATCCTGTACCAAATACAGGATCTTATGCAAGGGAGCGCTGCCAGAGCCGGGACGGACCTGTGTCGGATTGGTGAAGGGGGTGGCGTTGATTTTCCAGCCTGAGTCATTGGTGCTGAGAATGACCATATCATCATTCAAGACTGTGTAGCCTTCCGATAACCTGCAGACGGTGGTTTTTCCGGCACCTGAGTACCCTGTGAAAATGTAGCCCAATTGATTCTTCACAATGCCGGCTGCATGCAGCATGACTCCACCCTGCGAGAAAATTCGAATCGCGGTCACAATCCTGAAAAATAGTTCTATGTATTGAAAACCTACGTTTGGATTAATCCAGAGAATCGCTGGGTCATGATCTTCAACAATACCCTTGCAACCTCTACCAATATAATGGCAACGATTCCCTTCCCATTTTGTAGCTGGTTCAACAGGGTGCGAAGAGTAATCTTCATCGGTAACCACAATCTTAATGGCAGCTAATTTTTTACCTGATGGACTCTGAGTAAACTGATACCACCTGGCAAGGCTCTGATGTAGCCTTTCATGTTGCGAGGTGATCTGCAGATAATACTCTCCTACGGGAAGACGAAATTCAAAATCTGTCATGCCTGGATCTCTGAATGAGGTTTTTGTTTTCTTATGTATAAAAATAAAGCCATGGCTGAGAGTACCAGACCAATTCCGATTTCTATAACACCTTTGGGTTTGACACGAATCTCGATGGATTCCAATTCCACGATTTCATGATTCGTAATGATCTCCTGCAAATGGTAAATATATGACTTTCCTGCCTGAACCTCGCGATCGATGAAATGGTAACTTATGCCCGAAATGGGCGATCCCTGTGCCAGAATGAGTTGCGGGTTGACTTTCTGCCCATTCCCTGGATCTGCCAAATCATCGCGAAGCAGATTAAAGCCGAGGGTTTCGACTTCGCTTTCCGTCGTCCATGCGATCCGAACTGAGGTGGACAGTCGTTGATATATCCCAACACTAAGGAGAAAGATGCTGAGGGTGAAGAAGATGAGAATTGCTTTTTGATGATGTCTATTGATGTAAACAGCGATGTGATCGATCAATAAGCACCTTTTCCGGAGATGATAACTCCCAATGATTTCCAGATGATTTTCAAATCCAGCCAGAAGGTGTAGTGCTGGATATAGTCCAATTCGAAAGTCAGGCGACTCTCCAGGTCGAGATCACCCCGCCCGCTGACCTGCATGGGACCGGTCAGACCGGGTTTGAGCGCCAGACGTTGGCGCTGGTGATCATTGTACAGGGCGACCACCCAGCTTTCTTCCGGACGGGGACCCACCAGGCTCATCTCGCCACGCAGGATGTTCCAGAATTGCGGGATTTCATCCAGACTCCAGCGGCGCAGGAAACGTCCCACACGTGTCACCCGCTGATCATGCGGAATTTTGAAGGCAGGCTGATCGAGTTGAATATTATTTTGCTCGAGCGCTTGCTGCAATTTTTCCTGGGCATCGACCAGCATGGTGCGGAGTTTATAAATGCGGAAAGGTTTGCCGTTTTCTCCAATGCGTTCCTGGGAGAAGATCGCTTTTCCTGGCGAATCCAAACGGATGAGGATGCCAGCAACCAATAAAATCGGTGAAAAAAGAATCAGACCGGCGATGGATGCAATCATATCCAGCAGACGTTTCGCAAGCCGCTCTATGAATGTAAGGCCAGCGCGCAGGGGAACCTTCAGCCTGGGTGGAAACAGTAACCCGGCCAGCAGACCAAATCCCAATGCAGCAGACCTGGCGAATAAGAGCGGGACGGCTGGCAAAAGAATCCTTTGATCGCGATCCCGGATCAGTTTTAGGAAAGAGAGAGCACTGCCAAGAAAGATCAGGAAGGCTGCCAGCGCAAGCCAGAGAAGTGGTGGGTAGAAAATTGACCCGGCTAACGCGAGTAAAAGGATGGCTGTCAGTAAAATCTGCGCGCGTTGGGAAGCGGGTGTGTAGCTATCGGAGAGGGTCTTTTCCGGCAACCAGCGCAGCATAAAGGCTTTCCAGTAGCCAATGCCCCATTTGCGGCGGATGTACTGCCAGAGGTCGAGATCGTGGCGGTGATAAACTTTGGCCGTGGGCTGGAATGCCAGGTGATAGCCTTTGCGCGCCAGGCGGAAGGAGAACTCCTGATCTTCCACCGAAGGCACCGGGAAGCGTGGATCGAAACCGCCATTCTCGAGAAAGATGCTTTTGCGGTAGGCGGCGGAGTAGGTATCGATAAAGTCGATTTTGGGCAGTTTCGCCAGCGTCTGGTACTTATACTCGAACTCCTGCTGGACGAAGCGTGGTACCAGCTGCTTCTCCCGGCATAGATAAGCACCTTTGACGCCAACGACTTCCGGATTTGCGAAGGGTGCTACCATTTG
>JAHYJK010000204.1 GCA_019429225.1 Anaerolineaceae bacterium | reverse complement strand
AGAATCGCGAACCACTCGATACAGGTTCAGCCATTATTCCCCAAAAGCTGAATGGCGAAATCGTATTCAAAAATGTCGGATTCAAATATGAAGAAGGAGAACCTGTCCTGGAGGACATCAATATCCACGTAAAACCTGGTCAGGTCATCGCACTGCTTGGGTCAACCGGATCCGGAAAAACTTCATTGGTGAATTTGTTACCCCGATTTTATGAATACACATCCGGTCAACTATTATTGGATGGTGTGGAATTAAATGAATATCCGCGCCGATACTTGCGCAGTCAGATTGGTATCGTGGAACAGGAACCATTTCTTTTCTCTCGCAGCATTCGGGAAAATATCACCTATGGTGTTGGAAAAAAAGTTGATCAACTTGAAATTGAAACAGCTGCCAAAAACGCAGCAGTACATGATGTGATCACCAGTTTTGCTGATGGTTATGCAACGATGGTTGGAGAAAAAGGTGTGACGTTATCTGGTGGTCAGAAACAAAGAGTGGCCATTGCGCGAACTTTGCTGAAAAATCCAAGAATTTTGATTTTTGATGATTCAACCTCATCGGTGGATACCGAAACAGAATCAGAAATTCGCAGTGCATTAAAAAATCTAATGGCAGATCGCACCACCTTCATCATCGCCCACCGTATTCAGTCCATCATGGAGGCCGATCAAATTCTGGTGCTGGACAAAGGCCGCATCGTTCAGGCAGGAACGCACCAGGAATTAATGCAGGTAGATGGTATGTACCGGCAGATTTACGACATTCAGACACGAATTGAAACGGAACTTGAGAAGGAGATAGCCAATGTCTGAAGAATATTTAGAAGAAGAGGATTTTCAAACAAAATTTACAGGAAAAACCTTCCTGAGAATATTGGGGCTAACAAAACCACATTGGAAATGGGTAGTGGGATTCCTGATCGCCATTGCCTCCGTTTCCGGTCTGGATTCATTTTTCACCTACTTAAGCAAACGCATCATCGATGAAGGAATTGTTACCGGGAATAAAGATGCACTGATTGGCATCCTTTCCATTTATGGGGCTTTACTGGTGGTTCAGGCAATCTTTGTGTTCTTCTTCATTTACCTGGCTGGAGTATTAGGTGAAAGGATCCGATACGATTTACGGAAGGCTTTATTTGACCACCTGCAGAAGTTGTCGCTTTCTTACTACAGCCGTACACCGGTGGGATGGATCATGTCCAGAGTTACATCGGATACGGAACGCGTTGCCGATCTGGTCACCTGGGGTCTACTCGATATGACCTGGGGATTCATGAATATTGTGACTGCCATGATTTTCATGTTAATCATCAGTTGGAAATTGGCTATTCTGGTGTTCATTGCACTCCCCATCCTTTTGTATGTGTCCATACAATTCAGAAAAAGGATATTGACCCAGTTTCGAAATGTTCGGAAACTGAATTCAAAAATTACTGGAGCTTATAACGAGAACATCACTGGCGTGCGTGTCATCAAAGCGCTGGGACGTGAAGCAGGTAATCTGGAAGAATTTGGATACATCACCCGGGATATGTATAAAGCATCCTATCGCGCTGCCTGGCTTTCGGCTTTATTCCTGCCCACAGTTCAGATCATTTCTTCCTTTTCCCTGGGTGCAATCGTCTGGTTTGGCGGTTTACAGGCCGATTATGGGATTATCACCATCGGTGGTATTCAGGCTTTTGTATCCTACGTGACCTTTATGATGTGGCCAATTCAGGATCTTGCCCGTGTGTTTGCGGAAATGCAACATGCCATGGCTTCAGGTGAACGCATATTCTCATTGCTGGATGCAGTTCCCAGTGTCAAGGATCAACCAGAAGCGTATGATCCCGGCACCATTTTTGGCGAGATTGAATATGACAATGTTACTTTTGCTTACGAAGACAACAAACCAGTGTTAAAAGATTTTTCATTGAAAGTCAAACCTGGTGAGACAATTGCGCTGGTAGGACCAACCGGTGGTGGCAAGACCACGATTGTGAATCTCCTTTGCCGAATGTATGAACCGACCAAAGGAAAAATCAAGATCAACGGTAAAGATTACACCGACTTTTCATTGCATGGTATTCAATCTCGCATTGGTATGGTGCTTCAGACTCCGCACTTATTCTCCGGCACCATACGAGAAAACCTGCGCTATGGTCGCCTGGATGCAACCGATGCAGAAATCGAACAAGCAGCCCAATTAGCCGGTGCGCATAAATTCATTTCCAAACTGGAAAAAGGCTATGAGGAACCTGTCGGAGAAGGCGGAAATCTGCTATCTGTTGGGCAGAAACAACTCATCAGCCTGGCAAGAGCTGTCTTAGCAAATCCTGAATTATTCATCATGGATGAAGCCACCAGTTCCGTGGACACCCTCACCGAAGCTCTGATTCAACAGGGCATGGAAACATTAATGAAAAATTCAACCAGTTTCATCATCGCACATCGTTTGTCGACCATCAAGAAAGCAAATCGTATTATCGTCATTGAAGATGGTCAGATCGCTGAAATTGGATCTCATGCTCAGCTCCTCAGAAAAGGTGGAAAATATTACAACCTGTACACCAAACAATTCCGCAATCAGATGGAACAGGTCTACGATCCCTTCAGGGAATTGGGTGGAGCCAGTGGGTTGCCGTTGGCAGTGGAATAGAACTTGGATTGAGTGAGAAACAAATAACCATTTGAGCCTAATCGCAGGATAGGATTATTCCTGTAATTGTTTTACAGCTTTTCGTAGAAAGAAATTTTTATGTGGAGAATATAAGAACAATGTCGGATAGTGTCGCACACAAACGTTGGTGGCAGATCTTCGAGGTGGTATTTGGGATTCCTTTTCTGATTGCAATCGCATTGCAGCTGGTTTTACCGATCCCATTTCCACGCGGATTCCTCACGCCAATCTTGATCTCCGCGGGTGTTATCCTCATCATTGTGGGAGTGAGCCTGGTCGTTCTTGCTCGCAGGGAGTTTGCTAAGTATAACCAACCAACTGATCCTGGATTTCCCACAACAAAGATCATTTCTACAGGTGTTTTCTCTATCTCAAGGAATCCCCTTTATCTTGGCGGAATTTTCTTTCTGGCTGGAATTTCACTGGCCTTCCATCTTTCCTGGGGTCTAATTCTTCTCATACCCTCCTTTGTTGCCTGCCATTACATTCTCATAGCACCAGAGGAAAGATATATTGCCTCCAGGTTCAGTGAACAGTACCAGGAATACAGTAAGACAGTCCACCGTTGGATTGGTCGTAAATAGAGGTTATTCTCTCGATAATGTCTAAACGAGTCAGAGGTAATTTACGTTCAAAGAAGTCACCATCAATAACATACAAACAGCCGAAGGTGTCGAGCCGGGAGACAATGTGTTTCCCAAAGGACTTCCAGCATGAACTCCTCATTTCTAAAGCGTGCTCCAACTGACCACTCGGCTGCGCCCTCGCACGAGTAGGAGGTTGACTTTGTAATTAAAATTATTAAATCCAATTTATTCTACCTTGCTATTAAGAAACCCATAATTTTCTTCCATGATATGCAATTATTTTCGGCAGAGGTGGAGAAATGGGCTTTATGATAATTTTGTATATCGTCTTGATTTCCGTATTTCTGGTTGTTCTTTACGACTTAATACAAGAAGCCAAACATCCACCCCTACCTATGAGTGATGAGGAAAGAGAATTCTTGCGTTGGATGGTCGATGAAGAACTCATGGAAGAAGAATTAGGAAACAATTACGATTAAGAATTCATCCGATCGTGTCCCGTGCCACGTTGGAAACAACCCCATTCTTTCATTAGCAACTCGGACTTGTGTTATTCGTTGTGAAAAGTCTTACGCCATATCTGGTACTCAAAAAAATTTCTCTGTTATTACAGACCATTACTTCATACTGATTCAATATAGAATTGCTTCTGTTTTTATAATTTTTGACTTGGTATCTGAAAGGTTGATATTGAATTCTGAATGAAAAGTGCTATATTGGAAAAAAGGTTTGATTACAGGTTTATGATTTTAGACAACCACCTTTTATTGAAACATAAAATCTCTTTTACACTGGTTATTTATCATAATTGCAGCCGATTAGGATTCCATCTTGATTAATCGATAATCCGCCCATCATACCGATAATGCAGTACAAGTAATTATTGGCATTAGGAGGAAAATTTCATGACTACAACCAAAGGATATGTTGACCCTGAATATCTTCAAGTTGTTGGAGAGTTTCTCAATCAACTCAAACAACGCACATATGCGCGCATGCAAATTCAAACAGGGCACAAAGTGCTTGATGTTGGGTGTGGTCCTGGCATTGATACCATGGCGCTTTCACAACTTGTCGGAGTTACTGGGGAAGTTTATGGCGTCGACTATGATGAAGCGATGATTACGGAAGCCGAGCAACGCACCCAGAAAGCTGGCATAAGTACCTGGGTCAAACACAAACACTCTGATGCCACTTCCTTGCCGTTTGAAACAGGCTATTTTGACTCATGCCGCAGCGAGCGCTTGTTCCAACATTTGCTCAATCCATCGATAGCTCTAAAAGAAATGGCACGAGTGACAAAGGAGAATGGCTGGGTGGTGGTAATGGATACCGATTGGGGTTCAGGTGGTATTGATACAATCGAAATTGATATCGAACGGCGATTAGCTCGATTTATGTCTGATAACTTATACCACAATGGGTATGCAGGTCGTCAACTGTATCGGTTATTCAAGAAGCAAGGGCTTATGAATGTCTCCTTTGATGTATTACCTCTTGTGGTGACAAACTATACATTTGCCAGGCAAATTTGGTCTCTGGACATCCTTGAATGCCAGGCTGTTGAAAAGAAAGTTGTAACAGAAGGAGAAGTGAAAAAAATCCAAATGGCGTTTGAACAAGCAGACGCAGATGGTGTGTTTTTTGGTTATGGTTGTTTGACCCTCGTCGCTGGACAAAAGGTGGGCTAATTAATAGTTAATCTCAATCTCATTCCCAGACACCTGCGGAAGATCGCCTCCGCCGAAGGTGTCTGGCCGATAGTCAAAGCCATTTTCCGAAGGCCCCCTGGCGCGTGCCATACCCCCCATTCAAAAGCGCGTTCCGGTTGACCGCTCCGCTGCCTCGACGTGCAGAGAGATACGAATTGAAATTCGAAAAATGATCAAATTATTCAAGCATTATCATCTCTGATCACTTAAAGCAAAGAGGTTGAAACTCTCATTTCAACCTCTTTTTGTGGCGAGAGTGGGACTTGAACCCACGACCCACGGCTTATGAGTCCGTTGCTCTGCCAACTGAGCTACCTCGCCTGAACGATCGGTATTTTACTATAATCAACGATTAGTGTCAATTGATGATTATTTTGGTTTCACCGACTTTTTTTAACAATCCAAAAAATCCTTAATATCAAAACCTTGAATCTTTCTAAGAACTGCTTAGTTTTTGATATTCGTTTGTTAAGGTTCAAGGTTTTTTAGAATTTTTCGTAATTTTATTTTGTACAATAAGCTTGTATGTAAAATTTTATTAATATTTTACGAAATTAGATTTAACTTTTGAGATTATAGCAAAAAATATTTGTTTTTCAAAACGAATCTAGTTATGTCTTTTTTCTCGCAGGTGGAACGAATAGAAACGAATGGAACAACTAGCAGCGAGGTTGGCTGGCGCGGAGGTCGTCCCGAAGGGCGGGCGGAGCGTCCAGCCAGGCGAGCGGTTGGGTCAAGGGTTCTTGTCCATGGCGTCCTGGATCAGGTCTCTTAGGACTTCGCTCATGGTGGCAGGTTGTTTCTTTAGCCAGGCTATCATTTCTTCTTTCAGCCAAAATGAAGTCTTGATAAGAGGTTTTTCAAAGAATGGAGGTCTTCCTATTGTGTCGTCTGGGTCTTCAAAGGCTTCTTTTAATTTTTGATATTTTTGTGGCAATTCTTTGAATAGTTCTTCTGCTTTCACCTTAGTCAATGGGGCAAGCTGCGGTTTTTTATCACTTTCATTGAATTGCCTGACATAAAAAAACAAACCTCTTTTTGTTCTGTATAGGTAAGTTGTGGTTTTTGCTTTTTTCGTGGTTTGTTCATCAGTTGCCAATAAGATCGAAATACTTGTGTCATACCGGTGACCTTTTACAATCCTATTTACTTCAATCGCCATTTGATCAAGTCCTTATTCTTCAAAATAATATAAAGAATATTACGGAATACATATTAAGTCAATTGGAAAGCAGCCAGATTTGACCTGGCTGCTTTTGGCGATCTATCTACTTTACTGGAAAAATTGCGGTCAGGATCTTGTTTGCTGTTTCGCGGATCAGGTCTAAGCGGTCCAGGATTTTCTTTCCGTCTGCGTCCCAAAGCGCCAGATAGTTGGGAGATTGCAGGTTTTTGATTTCCAGTGCTCTGGCCACAACATAGGCGACGGCTTCGGCTTCCAGCTCTACTTCTTTGCGTGGTCTGAGTTTGGATTTTACATTTTGGTGGAGAAGTTCATGCGCGATTTCATGAATCAGGGTTTTGGTGCCGGCGGTCGGGTCGAGGGCAATTTCTCCTCCTGCGCTGTATCCCTGCGCTCCTCCATGGCTGCTTAAGTCTTTGATATCCACTTTGATATATAGGGATTTTGCATAATTTATCAGCATGTCTTCAAGCTCTGGAGATTTCTCAAAACTTTTCCATTCAGGGGCTTCTGGTAAGGGTTCTCCATCGGTTTGGGAG
>JAHYJK010000203.1 GCA_019429225.1 Anaerolineaceae bacterium | reverse complement strand
CAGCAGGACAGCCGTATGCATCTGCCCGGTGAATGCGATCACTTCAATTTGTTGTAAAAGATCTGGCATTTTGGATAATCTTGTCAGGCATTCTTCCATGGCTTGCTGCCAATCCTGTGGTGATGCTTCTGCCCAACCAGCCTGAGGTGATGCATAATCATAAGAACTGGATTCAGAGGCTAAAATACTTCCATCATAAGCGTAAACGACTGCTTTTAAGGAAGAAGTACCCACATCCACTGCCAGCACAAAAGGTTTCAAGGCAAACTACTCCAGATCGTTGATATTTAACATGACTTTCAAACCTTTGAGACTCCTCACGATTTCGAAGCCTTTACCCAATTCTTCCAGTGGAAGCATATGGCTGATCAAAGTTTCGGTGTTGACCTGACCGCTTTCGATCATATTCAGTGCAATATTAAAATCGGTAGGCGTGCTATCTGCGGAACCGGTGATGATGAATTCACCATAATGTATCAGGTTGGGGTCAATTTGTAACTGGTCCTTGGGATAAATACCAGCAAAGATATTCAGACGTCCACCCGGAGCTAACATGGGTATTATCGATTCCACCAGTCGGGCAGAACCAACAGTCACTACAGCTGCATCGATCCCCCAACCGGAAGTGATGTCTTTGATCATAGCAGCCAAATCGGTTTCTTTCGGGTTAACAACCCAATCAGCCCCCAACTCTAAAGCTTTCTCCAGTCGTTCCTGCACCGGATCCGAAGCGATCACACGCGCTCCAAAGGCTTTTGCCACCTGTAAATGCATCAAACCAATCGGACCTAACCCTGCCACCAGTTCGACCTCTCCCGGGTAGAGACGCAGCATATTCTGGCCGCGCACCACACAGGCAAGTGGTTCGGTAAAAGCAGCCGCTTTCAGACTGGTAGATGCCTTTTTGATGATGTGTACATTCTTTTCCGGAACACGCACATAATCCGCAAAACCGCCACCATATTGCTGGAAGTGCGGGTTCTGACAGCGATTTTCGCGACCACTGCGGCAGGCTTTGCAGACACCACATTTGACGCCCATATCCGGCGCTACCCGTTGACCGGGTTTGATGAATTTTACATTTTCTCCCACAGCTGCCACCACGCCAGCCATTTCATGGCCCAGCACGCGTGGAAATGCTACTGAGGAGGATAATCCGGAATAAGCTCTTAGATCCCAGGGGCAAATACCGGCTTTCCCCACCTGTATCAAAACATCATTAGCACCCACTTCTTTGAGAGGAATGTGACGTAATTCCAATTCATTGGGTTTTTCAGCCCACATCACGCGGTAAGTTTTTTCTGTCATACGAATTTTTCTCCTTTAATATCAATTAATCCGTACGGAAGCTAGCTATAGTTTCCGTTTATGTTATTTCACAAGTATTTTCCCAGCATTTATATCCCAACTGATGTAAATTTGATCACCTTCTTTATATCTCCTGGTGGAAGCATAATAGACTGGGACAAGTAATCTGGCGTCATTTTCTAGACGAACATGATAATAAATCATTTCTCCAAGGAAAGTTATGTGCTCTACGATGGCAGGCAGACAATTCACTTGAGGATTTGTATTTACTTCTTCAGAAATTTGGATTTGTTCAGGCCTTAAGATTAACCTGGGTTGGTCACCGATATTTTCTACAGGTAGAATCTGAATAGAAATTGTGCTATTTGATAAAACAAAATTGGCTTTTCCATCCATATCTGATTTGTAGCTACCATCAAGAATATTTGATTTTCCTATGAAATCAGCTACAAATTCTGAATTAGGATGGTTATAAATCTCTTCTGGCGTGCCTATCTGAATTATTTTCCCTTTGTTCATGACTGCAATTCGGTCAGAAATAGTGAGTGCCTCTTCCTGATCATGGGTTACAAAAATGGATGTAATTCCCAGAGTTCTTTGTAGATCCCGGATTTGAATGCGTGTCTCTACTCTTAATTTAGCATCCAGATTTGATAATGGTTCATCCAGCAGCAAAACAGCAGGCTTCATCACCAGACCACGTGCTAATGCTACTCTTTGTTGTTGCCCACCTGAAAGCTGCCGAATGGACCTTTCTTCAAGTCCAGATAGTCCAACCATTTCCAGCGCATCAATAACAAGTTTTTGAATTTCCTTGGATGGTATTTTTTTTACTCTTAAACCATAGGCAATGTTTTCATATACAGTCATATGGGGGAAAAGAGCATAACTTTGAAATACCAATGAGGTTGGGCGTTTGTCAGGTGGTAATTTTGTGACATCTTTGTCACTCATAATTATTTTACCTTCTTCGGGTTGTTCAAATCCGGATAGTATTCGTAATAGTGTCGTTTTTCCACAACCGCTTGGCCCAAGTAAACAAAGCATTTCCCCTTTCTTAACTTGAAGATTTACCCCATCAACCGCTTTGACTTTTCCGAATGTTTTATGAATGCCTTCTAATTTAACCATTTACTGCGACTCCTCATCGGATACTAAATTTTTCTAAACCAAATACTTTACCAATAATTGTTATTGCAATCAAAGCCATCACAATCAGTAAACTGGAAATTGCAGTGACAGTAGGATCTAATCCATATTCTAATTGTGAAAAGATCCTGACAGGCAAGGTTATTGTTCTGCCTCCAGTAATAAATATGCTCACTGTCGTTTCGTCAAATGAAGTGATAAACGAGAAGATAGCAGCGACGATCAAACCTGGTTTGATTAGCGGTAAGGTAATTGTTCTGAAAGCGTGAAAAGCACTGGCGCCTAAATCCCTGGCTGCCTCTTGGAGTGAATTATCAAATCCAACCAGGCTGGAAGATATCGTTCTGACAACATAAGCAGTCGTCAGAACTAAATGGGCAAGTAAAAGACCTTGAAATGTTGCTGTTTGACGGATTTCTACTAAAAACCGCAATAATGCAATACCAACGATCACCGCTGGCAACATTAAAGGGGAGAGAAAAATCGAACGTATAAATTCTTTGCCGGGGAATTTATATCGAGCAAGCCCTAAACTGGCCAGTGTACCGAAGATTAGTGACACAATCATTGATAAAGAAGCCAATCGTACACTCAACAGGAATGATCGGATATATTCTGGGCGATCAAGGAGTCCAGTATACCATCTGGTGGAATAACTTTTCGGGGGAAAACTTATCATACTGGAATCTGAAAATGAACTGAGTATGACAAGCGGTAGAGGTAGAATAATAAAAATAATTATTAAGAAAATTAACAATTTTGATGTGAATGGACTGATAAAACTGAAGAATTTACCAATCGCTGTGAATGTGTTTTTGAGTATGGAAACCTTTATCAAAGAACGCGATACGAACGCATTGATGGAATAAAGGAATTCTCGCACACCATCGCTCAGATTTTTCCAGGAGGATTTTGAATTCTTCGTACTTTGTTTTGCGTCATCCTGTCGGAGATCTCCACTGGAAGCAATTTTGGTGTAGGAGGTAACCAGAATGATCGTAAAAACTAATAAAATTAAGGATGCTGCTGCTGCAAATGGCCAATTCAGAAGGGCAGTAGCCTGTTGATAAATTAACATGGTCATTACCATAATTTGACCACCGCCTAATAAGCGAGGCGTCACATATGAACTGAAACTCAATAAAAAGACAAAAAGACTACCGGCGATGATCCCGGGTACGCTCAACGGAAAAATTACTTTCCAGAACGCACCGGTTGCACTACTGCCAAGGTCTCGGGCAGCTTCTTGCAAAGAAAAATCAATGTTCGAAAGAACACTGTTAATTGACATGATCATATAAGGCATAAAAACCTGAGTCAAACCAATAATGATGCCAAGTTCACTAGGAATAAAGGAAAATTTTGGAATACTCAATAAATCCAGAATTTGATTGATAGGCCCATGTCTGCCCAAAACGATCATCAAGCCAAGTGTTCGTGCAACTACATTTGTCAACAACGGTGTCAAAATAGTGACTAATAAAATGGTTTTGGCAAATCCGCGTGTACGGTTAATTAAAAGGGCCAGTGGGTAACCTAACAACAAAGACAATAAGGTGGTACCGAGTGCAATTCTAAAAGTAACAAAAAGAACTTTGAAATAATAAGGATCAGCAAAGCGAGTGTAATTCTCTATTGTAAATGTTCTGTCAATCAAGCCACTACCAGGAATCCCTTTGAAAAAACTAATAGCAAATAGCATGATCATTGGAATGAAGAAACCAAAGGCTATTATGAGGAGTCCGGGAGTGATGAATAGATAAGGAGTTATATTTTTTCTATGAGTGTTTTGAGCCATTCAATTACACCATCCATATTAAGTAGAATATCATGCTTCAAAGAATTGATATATTTTTATAAAGATTAATTTTTTTTACAAAACTTCGTTCAGAAATTGGAGAGGACTAATGTCCTCTCCAATTTGAGTAAATTTGTGATGATGTTAATCGATTAGTCTAAAATCTCTCGATTCCAACGATCAACCCAATCTGATTGATTTGTGGAAATGGTCAGATTATCCAGCATTAACAATTTTGCTACTTGATCCTCACCATAAGGCATAATTGCTGCTAAGTCAGCATCAAGAACAACCGTTTTGTTGGTTGGTGCGTAGAACAGAACCTTGGCATAAGCTTCCTGAACTGCCTGGCCTAAATGAAGATTTATCCAAACTTCGGCCAGATCAACATTCTTTGAATTTATCGGTATGGAAGCTGCATTCATAGCCAATGGAGTGCCTTCTTCCGGTGTTACAAATTCAACTTTGCCACCCTGTGATTTGTAGGATTCAACATAACCACGAATTTGAGGAGTAAACCATACATCTCCTTGTTCAAATGCCAGATTTGTTTCATCAATTCCAGATAAAATCATAGGGAATGGTTTGAGTTCTTTTAATGCTTCAAATCCAGGGTCAATATTCGTCTCCCCACCACCATGGACACGGGCTGCCATGATGAGGAATGCTGTTCCCTGCGTGCCAGGGAATACAAAAGGTGCAACTTTGCCTTTGTATTCTGGCTTCCATAAGTCTAACCAGGAATTTGGCATGTCGGTAACATATTCTGTGTTCACCATCAAACCGATGGACATGAAGGAAACGCCATAACCACCATATTCCTGCGCTTGTGGGTAGAGATTGTTAAACTCCGGAACCCCGGCAGGATTTGGAGGTAATATCACTGCGTCTTTCGATGCTTGTTGGGTTTGAGAAATACTGAGATAAACTACATCCATTGTGGGAGCGTCCACTTCGGCATAAATACGGGCATAACGGTCGGAAGAACCACCTAACACCAACTCTACATCAGCGCCGGTGATCTCTGTAAATTCTGGGATTAAGAACTCACGAACGATCTGTTCCTGTTCAGCGCCCCAAATACCAACAACAAGCGTTCTACCTTCTCCGATTTTTGGAGGTATTTCGGTCGGAGCAGGTACATCAGTGGGCGCAACAGGTTCTTCAACAGGTGCAGCCGGTTCCTCTACAGGTGCAGCTGGCTCTTCAACGGGAGCTACTGGTGCTTCGGGTGTTGCTTTTTGAGCACAGCCAACCATTCCAACTAACAGGACGATAGCCAGAAACAAATAAAAGATACTGGCTTTAGTAGTTTGTTTTTTCATCATATTCTCCTTAATAAGTATTGTGGGTAAAATTTTGTACCAGTTAATACAAGTTTGAACTTTCTCCTTCCTTATTGATATTCCTCCTTTCAATTCGTTAGAAAACCGAAATCAAATCAGGCGAATGTTTAGTTTGCTTCTTCACCGGAGCAAATGGAGTGAATACTTATACATATCACTTCGGCTGATGACGACATGGTGTTCTAAGGGTCGATGATTCAAAGTGTAAACAACACCTTCTACTTTTAACAATGGATTGCCCATTGGTACACCTAATAATGTGGCTTGTTCTTCGCTGGCGGAAATGGCTTCAATGGTTTTATCTGATTCCACCAGTGGAATGCGTTTCATTTCAAAAAATGTATAAAGTGATTCGGTACGCTCAAGATCTTCTCGGGACATAGAAATCTCAGGAGGCAGGTTGACGTAGGAAGTGTTGATTGCAACAGGAATTTTATTGACCATTCGGAGCCGGTTAATGTGAAAGACAGATTTTTCAATTGGAATTCTGAGCATATCCGAAATTTTTGGTGTAGGTTTTACAATTTCAAAATCGAGGATTTGGGTTGCCGTCTCGTATCCATGGGCTTTCATATCTTCCGTGAAACTGGTCAATTGGGATAACCCACGGTTGAGGGAGCTTTTTTCACGAATGACAATGGTGCCTTTTCCCTGAATTCGACTGATATAGCCTTCATGTTCCAATTCTTTAATGGCCTGCCGCACCGTGGCTCGGCTGAGTCCGAAATTGTTTACCAACGTCATTTCTGGTGGTAGGACAGAGCCAGGGGGATACATTCCTTCATCCAATTCCTGGAGCAGGATGTTTTTTAGCTGACTATACAAAGGTAGGGGGGATCTTCTGTCAATTATTTTCATGGTTTTCAAAACGGGGAATCATTGAAATGTACGTACATCCTAACAAATTTTAATATAAAAGTCAACAGTATTAAGACCAGTTTTTCAGAATAAATCATAAAAAAGGGATAGTTTAAAATTGATAGGGAAAAGAGCCCCTGGTTTTACCATATGAAAATCAAAACCTCTGATGGGTTTTAATCATCAGAGGTTTGAACAGGGGATTTCAGAAATCGGAGGAAAACTGAAATGAAAGAAATTGATAATTTG
>JAHYJK010000202.1 GCA_019429225.1 Anaerolineaceae bacterium | reverse complement strand
CCACACAACTGGCAGTGAGTCTGGCGGTGACAATTGTCGTACTAGCACTTGGGATCATCATGTTCAGTCGGGTCGAAAAAAGCTTTATGGATACGGTTTGAGGGCGGTTGAGATGGACAAGAAACTGTTGAGGGATGAGATAGACCGTTGAAGGATGAGGTGGAACTTTGAGGATTGAGTTCGTCTACCACAAATTACAGGTCTGGCATTTAGCCAAGGGGCTTGTCAAAAACATCTATTCCATCACGAAAAGATTTCCGCCAGAGGAGAAGTTCGGTCTGGTTGGACAAATCAACAGAGCTGCCATCTCCATCGCGTCGAACATAGCGGAAGGGAGCGGCAGAACCAGCCGGAAAGACCAAGCCCATTTCACACAGTTAGCATACGGTTCTCTTATGGAGGTTGCCTGCCAGTTGGAAATAGCGCGTGACCTGGATTTTATCGGCGAAGATGATTTGACGGCGGTTTTCGCTTCAATAAAGACCATCGCCGAAAAGTTATCAGCTTTGCGCCGCTCGCAACTAGCAGAGATGAACAAGAAAACTGTTGAGGGATGAGGTGGACCGTTGAGAGCTGAGGAGGAACGATGAGCTGAGGAGAAACGTTGAGAGCTGAGTTTAAAATCTCAGGTTCTCTCATCATTCAACTCTCATCATTCAACTCTCATCTCTCAACCGATTTTACTCATCTCTCAACCGATTTTATCAACCGATTTTACTCATCTCTCAACGCTCAACCCTCAACAAGGTTTATGCATATGTCCCAGCCCGTGATTCGCGTAGAAAATCTGAGCAAGGAATACCGACTAGGAACCGTCAGCCACGGCACCCTCACCCACGATCTGCAAAGCTGGTGGGCACGGCTGCGTGGCAAAGAAGATCCCAACTCCCTCCTCAGCCATCATCCCTCAACCTCCCCTGCTCATCCCTCAGCTCTCAACTCTCATCAGGATTCAAATCCCCATTTTCTGGCCCTCAACGATGTCTCTTTTGAGGTCAACCAGGGCGATGTCCTCGGCATCATCGGTCGCAACGGTGCCGGCAAATCGACGCTACTCAAGATCCTGTCGCAAGTGACTGCACCGACCAAAGGTGAAGTGAAGATCAAGGGACGGATAGCCAGTCTGCTGGAAGTGGGGACCGGCTTTCACCCCGAGCTGACCGGGCGCGAGAATGTCTTTTTGAACGGCGCCATTTTGGGGATGAGTAAAGCAGAGATCACCGGCAAGTTTGATGAAATTGTCGATTTCTCCGGAATCGAAAAGTTCATCGACACCCCGGTCAAACGTTATTCATCCGGCATGTATGTCCGTCTGGCCTTTGCCGTGGCGGCACATCTGGAGTCGGAGATCCTGATTGTTGATGAGGTACTTGCGGTCGGGGATGCGCAGTTTCAGAAGAAGTGTCTCGGGAAGATGCAGGAGGTCGGGAAACAGGGACGGACGGTTTTGTTTGTGAGCCATAACATGGCGGCAGTTGAAAACCTTTGCCAAACAGGTGTTATTTTGGATAAGGGACACGTAGATTTTAATGGCGGAATTGCTGATTCCGTCAAATATTATCTTACTTCTTTTACCGACAATGCCAGCAGAGGTGATGTTAGTACCCGAACCGACCGAGCTGGTGAGGGGAATATCCGCATAAAACAAATTAGCATCAAAGATCAGCAAGGGAACCCGGGAACTCCCTTTCCTATAGGTTCAAAACTCATTTTTGAAATTGATTACGAGTCAAAAAGTGAAATTAAAAATCCACAAGTTATTATAGGTATTTATGATCTTATGACGGTTGGAGTTTCAAGACTTGACACAGAAATCGCTGGTGACCTTCCGGAAATTTTGCCGGCAACGGGACGGATTTCTTGTTCAACTGAAAGCATGCCACTTGTTCCAGGACGGTACATTCTCAACATCGCCTTTTACGCTAATGGAATGATGCAGGATTATCTAGCAGGGGCAGTAACTATCGACATTAATGCTTCGGATTATTTTAAAACGGGGAAAATTTTCAATGAAAGCGATTCAAAATTAACAAAGATACTTATAAAACATAAATGGAAACTCCTGTGAGGGGGCATAATTTTCCCGTGGTTCTTCGAAAATTGTCTTTCTTTGGGATGGATAGAGTCTTAGCAAGTTCTTCAATAAATCCGGATGGATCAAAAACATGTCGCTTATTGGGTCCGCCGAATGAAACCATCGGTAAAATGGTACGATTGCTTTTTGGCGTGCCGCCACGGGAAGATATAAATAATTCTCCTTACTCTCAATCTCCAAGCGGAAACGGTTAACTTATGAAAAACTTTATTGAAAATTCAGAATATACGCTTGATCCACAAACCCATATTTGGGCGAGGGCAAACTATAACGGCATCCCTTACAGCGATGGCGAAGACATTGAACAACGTATTGCCACCATTATTAAACAAGCGTCTGACCTATCGGTTCTGTCGACTGAGCTTCGCCAGCATTGTACGGACTGGCCATCGCGCTATCACTTGTCCGGCACACGAGCCAATATTCTGCGACCATTTGTCGAAGTTCTCTCGGCAGATGTCCTGGAAATCGGTGCAGGCTGTGGTGCCATCACACGTTACCTTGGCGAGTGCGGCGCAAACGTTTTAGCCCTTGAAGGCAGTCCAAGGCGAGCGGCCATAACGAGATCTCGAACCCGCGACCTGGAAAATGTCACCGTTGTGGCCGAGAAGTTTGACCTATTTCAATGTAATCATCAATTCGACGTTATTACATTAATAGGTGTCCTTGAATACGCCAACTTATTCACCGCTGATGAAAATCCGACACATGCAATGTTGACGCGGGTTCGATCACTACTTAAGCCTGGCGGCAAGCTCATTCTGGCGATTGAAAACCAGTTCGGCTTAAAATATTTTGCCGGAGCTCCAGAGGATCACCTAGGGCAACCAATGTACGGCATTGAGGGACGCTACAGCAGGAACCAACCGAAAACGTTCGGCAGAAAAGTTTTGTCGGACATGCTGAAACAGACGGGATTTGCAGTAGCAGAATTTCTTGCACCATTTCCAGATTACAAGCTGCCGGTTTCCATCTTGACAGAAAAAGGCATTGCAAATCAGGATTTCGATGCGGCGGCTCTGGCCTGGCAAAGTGTGCGCAGAGATCCGCAGCTGCCATCCTACTGTAATTTTTCTCTTGAACTGGCGTGGCCTGATATTTTCAAAAATGGTCTGGCGTTAGATCTTGCCAACTCATTCCTGGTTATTGCCACACCGAAAAATCAACCGTTTTCTGATTCTCATGCTGAGTCAGATGTATTGGCGTATCACTACAGTACAGAACGTTTATTGCACTACTGTAAGGAGACCAGATTCGAGCTCTCTGCCGATAAAAACATTAATGTCATATATAAAAGACTCGGCACCGACCATCAAATTGGGCCGATTGGAGACGACCCGCTTATTGAATTTGATTGCCCTGAAAAGGACAACTACAGCAACGGCAAACCAATGTCGTGGGAGTTTATTCAAATCGTGACGCGCGACGGATGGACGATTGAAGAGGTTGTTGAATTTATCCAGCGCTATATTTCGGTCCTTGAACAGCTGTTGCTAAAATCGGGAGCCACACTGTCGCTTAGCTCGCAAAAAGTACCTCTACCCGGCAAATTTTTCGATCTTATCCCCCAGAATATCATCATCACGGCAGACGGCTCGCCGATAATAATCGATACGGAATGGTCTCTTCGTGAAGATGTGGAGTTGGGGCAGTTATTATCCCGTGGATTGATGATGATGATGTATTCCATAACCAAGTTCGGTAAAAACCTGACGGGCCGGATATTCTCTCGGCTCGAATTCATTCAATCCGTTCTGGCCGCTGCGGGCTTTGCGATGACCGAGAAAGAGTTCTCTCACTTCATTGAGCTTGAGGAGTTAGTACAAGCTCAGGTAGCGGGACGACCTGCACATGAGACTTTAAGATGGTCGCCTCAGTGCCCACTCCCCATGTATAATCTTACCCAAGCATTAGCCCAGCGTGACCAACAGATCATCATCCTATACAACTCAGTGAGCTGGCGATGCACTCGGTTTTTGCGATTTATCGGGCAACAAGCCAAACGCCTGGTCAAATTGCCCTAAACTACCGCTGCCTGGTGAGGCTACTTGAAAAATAGAAATAAATTTAAAACAACCTTGCATATTGACGGATACTTAAATGAGTCAAATTCGCCAAATTTAAGGTTTTTCGGCCTTTTTCAATACGAACAGTAACTTGCAAATAGCTTCAATAAAGGATTAAAAACAACATGATTTCAATCGCCCTCTGCACCTATAACGGCGAGCAATTTCTGCGGGAACAACTTGACAGCATCGCAGCCCAGACCCTGCTCGCGGATGAATTGGTAGCCTGCGATGATCGCTCCAGCGACGGCACCATGGAGATCCTGCGGGACTTTGCGAAGGTTGTTTCTTTTCCCATCCATATTCATCAAAACGAAACAAATCTGGGCTCAACCAGGAATTTTGAAAAAGCAATTGCCCTGTGTCATGGTGATATCATTGCCCTCTGCGATCAGGACGACATCTGGAAACCACATAAACTTGAACGGTTGGTTGAGACATTGCGCGCGCACCCCCAGGCGGGATATGTCTTTTCAGATGCCAACCTGGTTGACGAATACCTGCAACCGCTAGGCAGATGCCTTTGGGACTCCGTCGGTTTTAATGGGGATCGCAAAGACCGCTTTTTGCGTGGTGATCAGTTTGGATGTTTAATCGAACGATGCATTGTTACCGGAGCGACCATGGCTTTCCGGGCCTCAGTGGGGAAAATAGCCATGCCTGTCCCAACGGACTGTCGATGGATACACGATGGCTGGCTGGCTCTGGTTTCATCGGCAACCGGGAGGCTCGGCATTGCTGTTGCGGAACCTCTGATCGATTATCGCCAACACCCCAAGCAACAAATTGGTGCTCCAGGCGTAGCTCCAGTAGCTCCAGTAGCTCCAGTAGCTTCCCAAAAAAAATCGTTATTAGACAGTTATCACGAGCTTAAAAGCAATCAGCCCGCAATATTTGCCTCCTGGGAAGAACGCTGTCTGCAAGAACTGACGCTGAAAAAAACCCTTCTGCAGCTGCAGAAGAGACAAAACTCTCCATTACTCGAAGAGCACCTTCTGTATCTGCAAGAATTTGAAACGCATTTTTTCCACCGAAGAACGGCCATGACGTCTAGAGGCTTCGCACGTTACCCATTGATTTTTCGCGAAGCAATGTCCGGTAGATACGCCAGATTTTCCGATTCCTGGCGCAGCATTTTTCGGGATCTTTTTCTGTGATGTTATGTGGGATAATAAGCACACTATGGCCGTAATAGTTTCCATTGCTCTCGCAACCTATAATGGCGAAAGGTATCTGCAAGAGCAACTGCAGAGCTTTACCGATCAAACCCGGCAACCGGATGAACTGATTATCTGCGATGATGCTTCGACGGATAACACGTTATCGATCATCAATAAATATGCTGAAACGGCTCCTTTTACCGTTAAGGTATTCAGTAACGAAACAAATATCGGTTATGTGCGTGCATTTTCCTGGGCATTGGAACTATGTTCCGGCGATTATGTTTTTCTCAGTGATCAAGATGACGTCTGGTTACCCGAGAAAATTGCCACAATCGTCTCCTGCTTCGAATCCGATCAAAACGTTCAACTGTTGATACACGACCTTGAATATTGTAGAGAGGATCTCAGCCCGATCGGCCAGACGAAGATCGCAAGGATGAGCGGAGTTTTTGATCTGGAACGTCATTTTGTGACAGGGATGGCAACGGTGCTCAGAGGATCTTTCCTACGACTCTGTTTGCCCATCCCCAACCTGCCGGAAATGACGCATGATACTTGGCTGCATCAGTGCGCCAGTGCAATTCAACACAAAAGCATCATCCCCGCGGTGTTAGCCTTGTATCGACGGCATAGCACTAACGCAACCGCTGCAGGCGACCTGAACGTCGACTTTGTCACGACCCCGGAGCATTTCAAAACTGCCCCCCCCAGCTTTCATTTCATCGTCAGGCTTGTCGGACTGTTCAAGGACGAACGGGTTATAGGTATACCAGAACTTTCTCCTCTGACGCTGTGGCTGCAATTACATAAAAAAATCCTCATTGAGGAATATGGTGCCAAATCTTCCGTTGAAAAGTTGATCACTGAAGACACGCATAAGGTGATGAGTATTAGGGAGAGATTGGACTTTCTTTCCAAAAACCGTTGGCAACGAATTGTGCCGGTGCTGAAGTTTTATCTTCATGGGAAATATCAATCTTTTGGTGGCTGGAAAAGTACGGTGAAAGATTTACTGGTCAGATGATCCTGTGGGCGGATATCTGATCAGTCTAAACGGGGGGGGTGGTGAGATTCATTTTGAGGACAGAGGAGCGCATGGCACATAAAGATCTGGTTTATTTTGCCCCACATTTTGATCTCGAAACAGGTGCGCCGGGGGTGCGTGAAAAAATCCTCTGTCAGGCCAAAGTGTTTACCAAAGGGGGATGGCGGGTCTACCCAATTGGCTGGTGTGGCTTTGCGCCCGCGCATTTACGCGGATCCTTCCCACGAAAATTGTACCGCTTCGCTGCCGATCTGTTCCATTCGATCGTCGATGATCGAAGCTGCTATCAGCAAGCTTTGGAACAGATTCAAACCATTCAACCTGCGGTGGTTTTTATCCGC
>JAHYJK010000201.1 GCA_019429225.1 Anaerolineaceae bacterium | reverse complement strand
AAGGGGAAAGTAAGTGGACAGTGGACCAAATGCTGACTGCTCACAGCTGACGGCTGACTGGTGCATTCGCTTCTGTGGCCAATCTTGTAGGGTGACGGTCCCTGATACCCCCCGAATTTTGGTGCGATGCACTTAGGGGAAATAAGTATCCACAGAATGGAAAAATGAGATGATGAATCCTGAACCCAAAAGTGCGTTGCACCTTTTCTGACGCCGGTGCATTGCACTTGATGACCAACCAACCTACATCAATCACCGTAAATACACCGTTCATCAATCCTCCAGAAGTGCATTGCACCTTCTGTTAATCCCCAGCTCTATGGATGTTTTAATTGATCGACAATCGACCGGTAGGGATGAAGGATCGGAGAATTGACACAATTTTCCACAAGAGGTTTTGTACTCCGATCCTTCATCCCTACAACATACTTGAAGATGATTCAATATGATTCTTTCCATGTAGCAATGGTGTAGGTTTCCCTATTATAACAATGCACCAAAGACCGCACCCAACCGAATTCATTCGGTTTGAATTTAACAGCCACGGATTTCAATCCGTGGTGAATTGAAACCAGGAAAGGTAAATTGTGAATGACGTCCTGTGGTTGAAACCACAGTCTGTGAGGAATCAAACCTGTTGAAACAGGTTTTGATGTTGTTCACCAACCGAATTCATTCGGTTTGAACCTTTGTATCCATGGATTTCAATCCATGGTGTGAGCATGAATTGAAATGGCTTGCCACGTTCTACTATTTATACTTGATTGCTCGTTGAATATTTTGATAAAATAATTATAATTAGATTACAGAAAAACAGAAAAACAGAAAAACAGAAAAGGAGAATTGCAGAAAATGACTTCAAATATTGTCCAAATACGGAAAAAGGGTAGCCTTACCGTTCCGATTGAAATTCGTAATAAATATAGTTTGAATGAAGGTGATTTATTCACTTTGATTGATCTGGGTGATGGTGCATTCATGTTGACGCCGCGCATCTCTCAGGTCAATCGTTTAGGTCGTCAGATTGCCGAATTGGTTCAGGAAGAAAATATTTCATTGGATGATTTATTGAACTCATTGGATGAAGAACGTGAGCGTTACTATAAGGATCATTATGCTGCCGATTAATTTGTACTTTGATAGCAGTGCATTGATCGCAGGAATTATCTCAGACAAAGGAGCAGCACGAGCACTGCTGTTGTTAGCAGAAGATCGTAAATTAATAATTTCTGTTTCAGAACAGGTGATTGTTGAGGTAGAACGCAATATTGCCAAAAAAATCCCAAAAATTCTTCATGTAGCGCGAGAAATGATCCGAGAATCAAACGTGATCATTTATAAGGATCCGTCAAAAGAAGAGGTGAGAGACCATTTAAATTGGATTGACCACGCTGCAGATGTACCCATAATGGTTTCGGCAATCAAAGCCCATGTCGATTATCTGGTAACTTTGAATACCAAACATTTTATGAATGATCCACAAGTCACTTTCCGTAGTGGTTTGAGAATAGGCACACCTGGTGATACTCTCTCATGGGTTCGCGAACAAATGAAAAAAACAGGTAAGTGAGATCCTTCTAGCGTCAGGGTACGTGCAATGCACTCCTGGATGTCTGGTTGATCATGTCTTCTTCCAGGGTGATAGTTGAGTGGTCTTTCCCCAAGTGCAATACACCGGAAACATCACCCAACCGAATTCATTCGGTTTGAATCTGTGTATCCATGGATTTCAATCCATGGAACATAGAACTTACGGTAACACCACCCGATCCAAAATTCCAATCACCTCAGCAGGAACTTGGTCTACTTTTTCCACCAACAGCATCTGCCTTGTAGTTCTCACTTCCTCACTGCCATCATCATAAAGGTAAATCGATTCAAATTTGAATTGAAATCCAGTTTGAAGATCAATCCATACTTTAAAAATTGTCGCAGAGAGGGCTTTTTCATTACCAGAAAACTGCATAGGATGTTCAAAATTATTTTGAACTCTGATCAAAAGACAGCGCTTTCCTTCCAGGCAATCAACTTCTTCACCGGTGATTTCACTTTTATCCTCATCGGCATGCAAAAAGGATTCATACAATCGATCAATAGTAAACTTACGAAGGTCTATCTCATTATAACCACCACCGCCAAAGGTAAAGTTGATCGAGTAATTTCCGATTGTTGCAACTTGTTGCATGATTGTCCCGCTATCTGAATATTCAGTGTATAGAGATCGTTGAATATTACCATCCGCATCAATCTCATACCATTCATCAGATTTTAAGTATGGTGGAGGTAATATTTGCCCTTCTTCCACTTTTGCCTGCTGCTCGGTGATGACATGCACCCACCCTGGTCCCTGTTGGAAGGAGGCATCGAATTGATCTGATAGGCGTTTTACCTCCAGATAGAGTGCATCCTGAATGGAAGTAGCATCGGTCGGTGTGGGAAGAACAGGGATTGTGGCAGTGGGCAATGCCTGAACTGTGGATGGGTCAGGCGCTTTTGGAGGGGTCCAATTGATTTGCCATTCTCCAGCAACGCTGAAATAAACCGAACGAATTTGAATTTCAAATGGTTGTCTTGGAAGCGCTGAAAATGTAATTGCACTCCTGAAATTATTTCCATTGGCGGGGAATCCACCACTGCTTCCTTTTATTGCTGGTGTATCAGCGTATAACATTACCCCGGTAACATCGCCAATTGGTTCGAATTCAAAGACAAGTTCGCTGGCATTGGTCAATTCTGCTTTCACGGCACGCAATTGAAAATCCCCAACCTGTATCCTTTCATCCAAATTCCAAACAGTGCCAACTTGTGGGGACTGACTTGGATTGAAAATAAATTTTCCAGGGTTTGTGGAAAAATCTCGGAATAAATTAATCTTATTGGTAATCTGTGGAACACCTATCAATGCCAATGTCAAAGTCTCATTTCCTTGAAAAGGAACTGTTTGAAAGACAATAATTTTTCCCCGATCAGCAATCTCGGGTGTGATTTCGGTCAATGGATACATATGTCCTTGCGCATCCGTGAGAGTTACCGTCCATTGCCCAAGGATCATACTGCCGGGATCTTCAAAATGTAAAGAAACTTGAAAAATTGTCCGGTCTGTGGCGGGTGCAACATAATCAAGTGACAATTGTAAACCAAATTGACTTTCACTCATCATGGGATACCCTTCAACATCGAAGGCAGGCAGCAATTCATCATCTTGAATAGGACGCAACCTGATTTGGAGGTGAATTGGATCTGCTAACAAATTCTCAATCATTAGAGTGATTTCATTAATTTGTGCTGGAAGACTTGGGAAAGAATAAGCCAGCGTAGCAGTTCCATCCGAGAAACCATTCTGCCCTAATTCAGCCTTAACCCTTTGTCCGTCCTCAAAAAGCAAAAATGCATTTGTATAAATTGGTTCCTCAGGTAGATGCTGAAGGCTGATCTTAACCCAAAAACGTTCTTCATCATTCACTGCCTGTTCGACATCAATTAGAATGCCATCTTGTTCGATCTTGAATGGTTCGCTTAAAACGTAAACTGATTGGCTGCTGCTGGCAAAACCAAAACCAGGGATGTATCCACTCATCCGGCCAACCGCATAGACCATCCCGGTCAGAATCAGCAAGGCGATCAGTACACTCAGCACCAACATCGCCGGCCGGGCGCGTAATTTATTCTGCATTCCAGGAAACCAATGATCTCTTTGAGGTTGAATTATGGTTTGGTTGGATTTGAGACCCAGATAGTGGAAATGGAGCTGCATAGCCAGGTCATCCACAAATTCTTTCCGTGGTTGTGAGCTGGCAAAGAGAGTGGAAAGGCTTGTTTCAATCGTTGTGGGGGAGGGGTTCATTTCATTTTCCATAGGTTTGTTCCCAATTATCACGCAGTTGATCCAACGTGCGGTAAATTTCCATCTTGACAGAGGCTGCGGTGCGTCCAGTAATCAAAGCAATTTCATCAAACTTCAGCTTCGCAGCAAAGCGCAAGCGTAACAACTCCTGACGTTCTTCATCCAGTGATCCCAAGAGTGTGAGCAGTTGTTGTTTCTCATCTAAATCCTCCACCTGTCGGGAGATTTCCGGATGAATGGGATGCGAGTCTGGCAAGGATTCAACTTCAGGCTGACGATAATGGTCGATCACCCGCCGGCGGGCAATGGTGAACAACCAGGCTGCGAAACTTCCGCTTTCATGATATTTGCCATTCATCAGTCCGTTCAGCACTTCGAAGAACACCTGAGCGCTGATATCTTCCGCCTGCTGGGTATCACTGACACGCTGCAGGCAATAACGATACAGGCGTGGCAGATAGCGATGATAAAGAGTATCAAATGCCTTTGCATCCTGGCGCACATGAGTGATTAGCTGTGAATCTTCAAGGTTGCTGTAATCTGTCATGATCTATCTATTAAATCGGGGAAAAACCGAAAAAGTAACAATTAAATTGTAATGGATATTCGCTGAAAGGCAAAAGCTGTAAGGGAAAGGGGAAAATGTTGACAGTGGAAAGTTGAAAGGAAAAAGCGCTGACTGCTCACCGCTGACGGCTGACTGGTGCATTCGCTTCTGCGGACAATCTTGTAGGGTGACGGTCCCTGACACCCCCCGAATTTTGGTGCGATGCACTTAGGGGAAATAAGTATCCACAGAATGGAAAAATGAGATGATGAATCCTGAATCCAAAAGTGCGTTGCACCTTGTTCAATCCCCTGACAAAGATTAATCAACTTATGAAAGAAAATGGTGTGACGGTTCAGGATCCCGAGTGCGCTGCAAGAAGAAAGAATACGCTATTACAAAGAAAATTACCAGCAGGAATAGCCTGGTTTCAATGCAGGTTCTACAATTTTACGATTCCAACCATCACGAAAAATCGATCACATCCTTTTCCACTTCCGGATAAATCGCATCGATCTCTTCCTGTATTTCGATCGTCTTTTGTAAGGCCGTAGCGATATGAATATAATGGCGTGGATCGTCCATCTTGCGACCTTTGCGGTCTTTCAGGTATTTGTTCATCACCTGATAGCCGCCAATCTGATATTCCCAGACTTCCGGCTCGACTCCTTCAAAGAAATGGCTGGGGTTGATAAAAACACGCTTTTCGGATGACGAATATTCTGGTTTGGAGATTGTGTGGTCGTCACCGCAGCCCTGGTATTTAACGGTTGGATGATCGAGAAGAGTACTTTTTAATAAATGCAAATCAACCAATTGACTTCCCAGTTTTCCCATCTCTAAAAATAATTCATAATCACTTGGAAATGGAATTCTTGGAAAATCCATTCGAAGAAAATTTACATATTTTTCTCGATATAAGACTGAATGGAGAATGGCATAAATATATTGAAATATTAATTCTCCAGAAATTATAGAATTGAATTTATCTTCTAATAATGAATAAATTGAGGTTCTAATATTGGTTTCTTTACTGCTTCTTGTCCAATCTAATTGAACATTATTCTGAAATATGTATAAAGGAAAATGATAATCAGTAGTTTTTAATGATACAGCCACATGTTCAGAAATATTATCTGTTATAAAAACATTTTGCCATTTTCCTATGTGCTCCACACGTTTTGGAAGAATTATAGCTAGATTTGGTTCACGCAACATACTATTCATAAAATCAAACCTTCCCCAGTCAACCATTACAGGAGTATAGATAATAAATCTAGTGTCAAATGGTCGGTAAAATATTTCTTTCATATAACTGTTTATATTATCAGTCTCATTGATTAATTTTCTCGCCTTACTTAATTTCCAACCTCTAGTGTCATTTAATTCATATGTAAGCTTTATAAATTCGTCAGGTAAAGATAGGTCACCAAAAATTTTCATCTTTTCTGTGATTTCTTGTTTTGAAAAACCGATGACAAATTTATCCCTTGCAGTTACTATACCAGTAACATAATTTGGAATAATGTGGTCGATAGATAGCCATTTTTGGTAATAGCTAATATCGATAGAGGTATGTTGATTAAAAAAATAATTTGGTTTTTGGATTTTTACATTTTTGTAATTATTATCATTAAATCTGTTGGAAATTAACCATTCATATTTTTCTTGTCTTTTTCCAAAAATATCAAAATAAAATACTTCTGAATTTCGTTCTTTTGTGTTCTTTACAAATAAAGAAATAGCTACACCCTGACGAATGTCAAAAACATTTTCATCTTTTCCTCCATCGGGTGCTGTTTCCTTTTTCTGACTATTACCATGCAAATCCAGAATAAATATTTTATCGAATGTTTTTAACAAACTTTGTCGCATACCACGAAAAGTTGGATTATCCAGATAGCCATGATTTGTAATCATGGCTACAATGCCTTTGCCGGCTTTCTGGACCTTCCATTGGGCAAAGCGTAAAAATTTGACATAATCATCTTGAAGCCATAGTTTTTTCTCCCCCAATGGTTGTCCATCCACCTTATAATAACTCTGGGCACCATCCAGGTCTTCTTTCAACAATTTTTCAGTCCATTCATTCTTGTTGGAGGAGATGCCAGAATAGGGGGGATTGCCCATGATGACCAGAATGGGTTCCTGTTTCTTCACTCTGCCCGCCAGGCGGCTCTCTTCGCTTAATGATCCGATCCCGGGGATGTTGATCTGGTTGATCTCCTCCATTTCGAGGGTGTTGGTGAGATAGAGCTGGAAACGTTCATCATTACGCAAGGGGCAACCCAGTGCATCCAGCAAAAAGCTGATTTTCATATGCCCGATGGCATAGGGTGCCATCATTAATTCCAGTGCATAGTAGTTCTTCAAGATTT
>JAHYJK010000200.1 GCA_019429225.1 Anaerolineaceae bacterium | reverse complement strand
GGTGAGTATTGATGGGTTAGAAGCCACCCAAAATGCTTTGCGGGGTGCCCCGATCTTTTCCCGAATCATGGAGAATATCAAGAAAAGCCAGCACCCACGATTGTTTGCTCACATCACGATTAATGCGGTCAATGCAGCCGAGATTCCAGAATTGATTCGGTTTTTGCAACACAAAGTGCATGGGATGACTGTGCAATTCTATTATCCTTATAACCACAAAGATGAGTTGTTTTTAGATTTTGATAGGCGGGAGAAGTTGCTGGAGGAGATTATTCAGCTCAAACGTGCGGGATTTCTTATTCTCAATTCCATTGCGGCAATGCAGGCCTTGAAACGTAATACCTGGCGGTGCAATGACCGACTGATCGATAATGCTAATCCGGATGGGAGTATTACCCAGGGATGTTACCTCAAGAATCGGGCGGATATCGATTGCTCAAAATGTGGGTTTTCGCCGCACACAGAAATCTCACTGGCCTGCCAGATGAATTTGCAAAGCATTCTCGCCGGGCAAAGGATCTTTTTTTAGGGGGTTGATTGTCACGATTTGTCCTGAAAATCCTCCCTGAATCCTTCAATGGGGTCAATTCCATTTATAATGGAGATCATTACTGATTAAAAAGGTGAATAATGGTTTATTTATTGGTTGTCTCCATCATCTGGGCTTTTTCATTTGGTTTGATCAAAAATGCACTGGCGGGGCTGGATGCTAACTTTATTGCTGCAGCCAGAATTCTGGTAGCTTTGCTGGTGTTCTTGCCTTTCATTCGCATTAAAGGCTTATCTCGGCGGAAAATTGGAGCGTTGATCCTGGTTGGTGCCATCCAGTATGGGGTCATGTATATTGCTTACAATTATTCCTTCCAATATCTGAAGGCATATGAGGTGGCGTTGTTTACTATATTTACACCAATCTATGTGACCCTGATCAATGATGCTTTCCACAGACGAATGCAGTGGGTCAGCCTGCTGGCGACTGTTCTGACCGTGATTGGCACAGCGATTGTACGACGGGGTGGGGTGATCCAATCGGACGTTCTGACCGGATTCCTGATTGTGCAGATCTCTAACCTGGGTTTTGCGTTTGGTCAGGTCTACTACCGGGAAGTGATGGCAACCTTGCCGGCCGGGAAGTATGATAATTTAAAGATATTTGGGTTGCTGTATCTGGGTGGCTTTTTGACAGCTGGCATTTCTGCAGCTGTATTTACCCCCTGGGAAACCTTTACGATCAGCAATCAGCAAATTGTTGTACTTTTGTACCTGGGCGCGATTGCTTCGGGATTGAGTTTCTTCCTGTGGAATGTAGGTGCTCGTAAGGTTAATGCTGGTACGCTGGCAATTTTTAACGATCTGAAAATTCCACTGGCAATTGTTGTCTCGATACTTTTCTTTGGTGAGCAAGCAAACTGGTTAAATCTGCTGATAGGCGGGGGTATAGCGGTGGCTGCCTTGTATTTGAATGAATGGTATGTGAAAAGGCAGAAGTCAGCGAAGATCACAATGGCATCTTGATATTATACCTATCAGAGGGGAAGAACCTCATTAATTGAATCAATACAAAATACAGGTATCCAATTAATACCTAAACACAAACCTTTTGAAGATCGTTTGAAAAGTTTTCATTGGAATATGATCGACAATTTTTTTCGTTGAAATAAGAACTATTTAATAAAAAAGATTAATTATGAATTTTCCACTGAAATCTAGCCAAATTCACCTCAAACCATCACCAAACATTATGCAAAATCGATACACAACTTATATAAACTATGTCGATACTTCATACTCTCTTGTATAAGTAATAAGCAAAAAGAAAAAACAACAAACCATAATAACAGGAGAAAAGCAAAAAATGAAAGCATTCCGTTTACCAGGTTATCGTCCTCGCACTCGTACTGGCTGCCTGTGCACCCGCTGCCCCAGCTGAACCGACCGTAGCCCCCGTGCCAACCGCTGTTCCCACAGAGGAACCCATTGTAGAAGCATCCAACACCATCGTTGACATCGCCGCTGGCAACCCCGACTTCTCAGCCTTAGTCGCCGCCGTCCTGGCTGCCGACCTGGCAGAAGCCCTCAGTGGAGAAGGTCCCTTCACCGTCTTCGCCCCCACCGATGATGCCTTCGCCAAATTACCGGCTGGCACCGTAGAAAGTCTGCTCTTACCCGAGAACAAACAACAATTGGTCGACATCCTGCTCTACCACGTGGAGGCAGGTAAGGTAAAGGCATCCGATGTTGTCACACTGAGTGAAGCTGAAACCGTCTTAGGACAGAACGTCAGTATCAAAGTGGAAGATGGCAAAGTCTACATCAATGACGCCGAAGTGATCATCACCGACATCGTCACCAGCAATGGTGTCATCCACGTGATTGATACAGTCCTCCTCCCCTAATGGATTAGGTTCGTACAGACAAGTTTATTGGTAGACAAACTGCCCGCGCAAGCGGGCAGTTTGGTTTTAATGCATGGATGACGTTCCTTTTCAATGCATCCAGTTAATGGTTGTCTGGTTTTCTGGCTGAGACGATCAGTGAATAGGTTGCTTCCGAATTATTGGCATATTGATTTTCGCGGTTGGTTTGAAGATTCTGGAAGCCTGCATAATTGATCAAATCCAGATATTCTCCTTCGGGCAGTGCGCCAGACACACAGGCAGCCCATTGGTTGGGATTCTTGCGTACTTCCTCTGGCAGGTTATTTGCAGCGACCACATCACTGATTTCTAAATGTCCACCAGGTTTGAGGACTCGAAAGATTTCCTGGAAGGCCTGTGTTTTATCCTCAGTCAGGTTGATGACACAGTTAGAGATGACCACATCCACACTATTATCATCGACTGGTAAATTTTCCGCATCACCCTGACGAAACTCGACCTGGGTATAGCCATGTTTTAGAGCTGATTCACGCGAGCGCTTTAACATGGCTGGTGTCATATCCACACCTATCACAAAGCCTTCGGATCCAACCCGATTGGCTGCCAGGAAGACGTCGATGCCCCCACCGGAGCCGATATCCAGCACAGTCTCACCCGTTTTGAGGGAAGCCATCGCCAGAGGATTGCCACAACCAAGCGATATATCTCCAGCTTCTTCCGGAATAAACCGTAATTCTTCTAATCTATATAGACTGTTTTCTGAAGCTTGCGGAGAACAACAGGATTGCTGAACAATCTGGAATGGATCCGAAGATTGAACTGGGCCACAGCATCCATAACCGGTTTCGGCGATAACACCATAGGATTGCTGGACATCCGCTTTACGACTGACACGTTTTGAACCTACAGCGATGAAAGTGCTGATCTCAACGGTACGTGATGTATCCGTCTGACTGGTACCACAACAATTGGCACCACTGCATGTAATGTACCCGTTAACCAATCCAGCAGCTTTTAACCAGACCATAATCTGTTCCCGATCAAACCCCGGCCACTCATCCGCCATTTCTTCCTGCAGCCAGGTATGGGGATGCAGATCCAGATCGCTGATCAGTAAGCGTCCGCCCGGTTTGAGCAGGCGCACCATTTCCTGGATGGCAGCCTTTGGGTCGGGTGCATGATGCAGATACATGTTCGCAAAGACAGCATCCAGACTGGCATCGGGAAGGGGAATCGTTCTGCCTTCCGCTACATGATACACTGCATTGGTGGAGGTGGAAAGGTTCTTTTGGGCCTGAGATAACATTTCTTTGGATGCATCCACCAGGTGAACCAGTCTGACGCGCTCCACCAGAACGCTGCTCAGAAATCCGCTACCAGCACCAATGTCCGCAACTACCATTTCTGGCAGTAAATATGCTTTTGCTAAAACCTCCTCCCTCAAAGAATCAGGGAAAAAGCCTTTGCGCAGATCATCCCATTGTTCAGCAACTTCTTTGAAATAAGCCTTTGACGTAGATTGCATTGATGTTTACCTTTCTTTATCGTTATTTTACGATGGATTAACTTAAAAAATTTTAGATAGGATTTATTTTCCTGAAAAACCTTGCTTATGGTTGACAACAAATCGTCGTAAATCGATCGTTGGGCAGCATTCGGGTAGCCAGTCATCAATTTTGGCTTTCATCCAACGAATTCCTTCATCGTTCAGACAAAGGGAGGTAGCAGAACCTTCAACCTCTGCTTTGAGTAAACCTGCTTCTCGTAATATTTTCAGATGTTGACTGACGGTTGATTGTGCTAAATCGGTAAATTCAACCACATCACCAGTGATGCACATCTTGTTGTTGGCTATGATGCGCATGATACGAAAGCGGACGGGATTTCCGAGGGCTTTAAGCATGGCTGCCAGGCGTTGATCTTCGGATGAGAGGGGGTATTTTTCCATGATTGTATATCCTTATATCGGTATTTTACGATAAACTTAGGGAAAAGTCAATAAGCCATCCACGAATAACAACCACGAATACACGAATAGTGCACGATGACGAATACACGATTGGCTGAATAAGTTAATAGAAGATTGCTATAGGTATTTCTAATTGAATTATTTTGATCGGTCATGAAAATCAGATACAAGAGACTTGTGCACATTGTCCCTGCCAAAATTATCCATTCGTGTAATATTCGTGGATGGCAGGGGATTTGTAAATCCACCAGTCATCCGAAACATATTATTAAATTCACTTCTCCCCACCCTTCCGTTTAATCCATTCCTCCAGAATCCGGATCATTTCCCGGGCTGTGTGTTCGATGTCCTGCAACGTTGAGAGCCAGTGGTCGGTTGCAAAGGAGACATCTTCTTCCGGATGGGGGGTGTCGAGGGCGTGTTTGATGTCGGTGGAGCTGTCAGCGTCCAGCTGGTCGAGCATGCGGTAAATGGCCATCAAGCTGTAACCCACGTTGCGTAGCACCCGGATGACACGTGCGCGTGCCAGTTCAGGAGCGTCATACAACCGGTATTGATTGTGCGGATCCTTGGGGACATCCAATAAGCCGTTGCGCTCTGATTGCACCAGCACCAGATAGCGATAGGCACTCTCAAGTGCACCTCCCAAGTCACCACGGGCTGCCTGATGAATTAATTCAAAGGCGGCTTTTCGGATGGTCTTGCCTGGCCAGGCGGTATTCAGGGCAGTACGTGCCAGGCGCATCTGATCGAGGTGGTCCAAAGTATAAAGCCGGTAGCCATTCGCAGCGCGCGGGACCGGCGGCAGCAATCCCCAGGCTTCGTACATGCGTACTGTATTGGGATGACAGCCAACGATTTTGGCGATCTTGCTCGTGCTCAGGCGGTTGTAGGGCATGTTGGGGACTCCGGATAAATGGGGTGAGACAGCAAGGAATTGCACTGATTATAAACAATTTTTGATAGTCTCATCCAGTCTTCTGGGCAGTGATGAGGACATGTTCAGGTGGGAAGTCCACACCCGGGGTGAGAATCCTGACTTCCTGCAGCCAGTGGTCGTAATCCACGCTCAAAAGCCGGAATTCCTGAATGTCAAATCCATTCCGGGTGAGCATCGTATGCATTTCACTTTCATTGAAGTACTGATAGCTTTCCTGGCGTTCGCGTTTCCAGAGCGGTTTGCCGAGGAAGATGATTTTGGTGACATAACGGGTGAAATTGCGCATGGAGAGGGTTACGCTGTCACCTGTATTCAGTTGATATTGGATGCGGAAAGGTAGGTACTCGCGGGCAAAGGTCTGAAATTTACCCTGGGCTTCAGGCGATTGAAATTGGATTTGTACCGGTGTGTCGAGTGGGATGTCTGCTTCGAGCCCATCGAAGAGGATTACGTATCCACCTGGTTTGACCGATTGTGCCAAGGTCGCAAAGCTGGTGTGCAGATTGGCTTTCCCCTTGGGCACATCAATCTCTCCTATCGAGGGATCATATGCATCTGAGAAGACATGGTGCAGGGCATTGACCAGCAATAACAGATCGAATTTTCCCAGGGATTGTAGCAATTCTGTATCCGTAAAATCACCCGTGAGAAAACGGATGGATGGGTAGGTTTTCCGGGCAACTGCCAGGGCGGTCAGATCGCGATCGATCCCGACGCTGGCCTGCTCTCCTTCCGGGCTGCCGTGGGCATCCACCAGGGAACCGATGATTTGCGCTTCACCACAGCCAGCTTCGAGGATCCGGATTGGTTGGTTGGCTGCACGGATCAAACGCGAAGACTGCAGAATGACTTCACCTTTGCCCTGTCCCTGCAGGTGTTGTAAGCGGGTTTCCCAGTAGAAATTCCAGAATGAATCGTTGTTCATTGGTTTATTTTACATGATTACTCAAAGCTGAATGCTCAAGGCTCAAAGTTGAAAGGAAGAGATAGTCGAAAGTCCAAAGTTGAAAGGGGAAAGAAAAAAGCTCAGGACCCAAAGCTCAAATCTAAAAAAGAATGTACAAAGATTTTACAAACTATTGATTTGAAGGTCTTTATCAATTAAAATTGATAGTTAGAAGGAAATAAAGCATGAAAATTTTTTCTCATTCATTTCGTGTGAAAGCGCCCATCCAGGCCGTGTCGGATTTTCACAGCAGCACCACTGCCCTCAAACGTTTGACACCTTTCCCGGTTGTAGTGAAGATTTATTATCTGGAACCTCTGAGTGAAGGATCGATCGCTAAATTCACGATGTGGTTTGGACCCTTTCCGGTGCGGTGGACAGCCCGGCATGTGAATGTGGATCCGTTGCGCGGGTTTACAGACATCCAGGAAAAAGGACCGCTGTTGCTTTGGCAGCACACGCATACCTTCACAGCGATCTCAGAAGAGGTCACTGAAGTGCAGGATCGAATTGAATTTGAGTATCAAGCCGGCTTGAAGTATCTGTGGACACGATTACTT
>JAHYJK010000199.1 GCA_019429225.1 Anaerolineaceae bacterium | reverse complement strand
CCAGGCTAAAACCCCCCGCCACGGCATCCTTAAGGGTTGGCTGAATGATGTTCTTGGCTACACGTGAGGTAGTCGATCGCCGGCCACGTTTGAGGTCGCCATAGCGCTGCACCAGCACATTGCCCCCCGAGAGCATATTGCCCAATTCGGCGATGTAACGCCCATATTCAATCGGGGTCTTGAATGGTTCGGTGAAGGACTTTGACACCAGCAGGGCAAAATTGGTGTTGCCGGTCTTGAGTGCCTGATCCTTATAGCTGTGACCATTCACGACTGCCAGATTACCATAGCGTTCTTCGGAAACCTCTCCACGCGGGTTCCAACAGAAGGTGCGCACGCGATCTTCGAATGTTTTCGTGTAATAGATCAACTTGGCTTCATACAGGGTTGAGTCGATATCATAGGTAACCCCGGCATCCGTTTCCACACGCACACCGATATCCACCTGTCCATTACGTGAGACTACCCCATATTGCTTGCACATGTTATTCAGCCATTCGCTGCCTTCGCGTCCAATGGCCACGATCACCTTATCCCCACGCACCTGATATCCTTCTTCAGTGATTACACCTACAATCTTTTTTTGTCCCTCCATATCGGTTTCGATCAGAAAATCAGTCACCACCGTACGAAAGCACATTTCTATCTTTAATGCCTCCAGCGCTTTTTGAATACGGGCATAAATATCATAGGCTTTTTCTGTGCCCATATGGCGCACTCCCGATTCGATCAACTTCAGATGCGATTGGGCTGCCTTGCGCCGGATCATATCAACCGTACCATCCGTGTCGATCCCATGCACTTCCGGATCAGCTCCAAATTTCAGATAAAGGTTATCGGTGTATTCCAATATCTTGCGAAACGGCTCTGCACCGATGTATTTGATCAGATCTCCCCCGACTTCCCCATTATAACTGATCGAAAGCTTCCCGTCACTGAAACTACCACTGCCCGAAAATCCAGTGGTGATAGCACACGGATCACACTTGGCGCACACACCTGTTTTGCGTTTGGGACATTTACGTTTCTCAATCGAGTTGCCTTTTTCGATCATTAAAATACGGGATTCGGGTTTGTATTGTTTGACTTCATATGCCGTGAAAATACCGGCAGGACCTGCACCGACGATCAAGATATCGTAAGAGTCAAAAGTTGGTTTCATTGGTAAAACTCCAATTTGGGATAAAAAAATTGTATCATAACGATCGAGATGGGATTGTCTGATCAACCTATTAGAATTTTTCTGTCTGCCCGGAAAAATCAATTTTAACATTCGGTTAAATTTTCATAAATGGCTTTTATCATCCCCCTGGACCCGCTATAATATCAAAATAATCGAAAGGAATCCATGGACAAAACCCGTGTTCTCATTCTTTGCACCGGCAATTCCGCCCGCTCCCAGATGGGTGAAGGTCTTTTAAAACATCTAACCGGTGATCGCTTCGAAGTCTTCAGCGCCGGGACCACCCCTTCAACCGTAAATCCTTATGCAGTGCTTGCCATGGCCGGAATAGGCATTGATATCCGTGACCACTACTCCAAAAGTCTGACCATGTTTCTTGACCAGGAATTTGATTATGTCATCACCGTTTGTGACCACGCTGCCGAAGTCTGCCCCATCTTCCCCGGACCTGCCAAGCGAATCCATTGGAGCTTTCCCGACCCAGCAGCCATCGAAGGCGATCACCAGGAAAAATTGGCAACGTTTGTACAGGTCAGAGATGATATCAAAGCCCATTTTGAACACTGGTTGGCTGAGCTGGAAAATCCCAAATCAGCCTGATTCGATTTAGAAGATCGATCCTCCCCAAACAAATTTTTCAAATCCTGGTGTAGGGTAACGGCCTACAATCCAGTAATTATTAAATTTGTATTTATTCGCAATTTTTTTTAATTTCTTTTCATCTGTTTCAACGGGATGATACTTTACTTCTAAAGCAGTTGCTTCAGAATTCTCAACATTCAAAATAAAATCAATTTCGAATTCTTTTCCTTTAGAGAGATAAGCTAATTCTCCGTAATTGCGCAATTGATTAAAGATTGCATTTTCATACAGAGCACCTTCACCAGGATGGGCAAGAATACTGGCAATTCCATTATCTCGAAAATATAATTTTTTACCCAATGCTACTGACCTGTCAACACTGGAATAAGCCGGTAATTGATAAATAATGTATGTTTTTTCGAGAAACTCAAGATATTCATTTAATGTTGGGCGGGATATACCTACGATCAAAGATAGCTTTGAGTAGTCAATGCGATTACCCATTCGAATGACTAATATTTGCAACAAGCGTTGTAATTCCCCAATTTTTCTAAAATCAGCCAGAGTCTGCACATCAATGTTTATATATGAAGAGAAAATATCATTCAAAATCTCTCGCTTTACTTGTGGGTTTGGTTCCAGAACAACATTGGGTAATCCGCCATACTTGATAAATTCATCATAATGAGCCTTCAATCGTTCATACTCATGATTGTCAAATAGCATTTCTGAAAATGATTGTTTTCGAAAATAAGGAACATCTCTAAAACTTAAAAATTCACCAAAACTTAATGGAAACATTTCATAAACAATTTTTCTTCCAGCCATTGACTCACTGAAATAATTCTTCAGATAAAAAGAGCTGGAACCAGTTAATATGAATTTGATTCCATAGTGGTCATATAGATACTTAATCACACTGGGAAGATTGGGAACATATTGAATTTCATCCAGGGCTATTGTCATAGGTTTTGATAGATCTAATCCCTGGTTTCTGAAATAATTCAGTACCAGATCATAATTTTGTTCTTCAAAAACAGTTCGCTGATCCAATCTTTCCAGGTCCATGAACAATTTGTTATTCGTGGATATTTGATCCATCAACCAGCGTACAGCGGTGGTTTTTCCAACTCTGCGCATACCCGTTATGACGATTATTCTTGAGTCTGAAAGGGCTTTGGCAATCTCTTTAAAAATAGGTCGTTCGAAAATTGTCATAAATCTATTTTACAAAAAACCATTCTTTTTGTAAAGTATTATTTTACAAAAATAGTCTTATTTTGTAAAATAAAGACAATTTCTAAATCAGGATGTGCCAAACCAAAAAGTTATTGTTTTTTATAGGAAACCTATCAGGTGGTCAACAATTTTTAAAGCACACCCAATCATTGTGGTTTTTGTAATAATCTCCAGTATAATTTTGAAGTACCATCTCCTAGTTTGGTATCGATCTTGCAAATTTTTTATTTGAGGCTTGCGAGACAAAACGACAGTCAGGGTTTAATCTGAAAAAATCCCCCGCATGAGCGCGTTTCTCACAAGAATACAGGGCACCGCCAAATGGACTTACAATACGCCGTTGCATTAATCATTGCAGCCCTCATTTCCACCATCGTGGCAGTGATCGCCTGGCAGCGTCGCACGGTTGTTGGTGCTAGAAGTCTTCTCATCTTGATGTCAGCAGCGATAGTTTGGTCTCTGACCTATGCAATCCGTTGGCTGGCTCATGATGAAGCAGCTCAATTGTTCTGGTTGGATGCCACTTATTTCGGGGTGGTCATCGCCCCCACCGCCTTTCTGGTTCTGGCACTGGAGTATATCGATAAGGTTCACATCCTCTCCTCACGAGTGCGTATTGGACTAACGATCATTCCCATACTGACTATTATTATCCTTTGGACAGACCCCTGGCACGGATTGTTTTACAATGGGATGCGAACCGGCGATGCCATTTTAAATGGTGGCGCTTGGTTTTGGATTTTCATCGCTTACACATACATCATCCTGCTTTTAGCAAGTCTCCTGATTTTTCGAAAAACCATCCGAAACCAATTGTTTTTTCAGGTTCAAGCCAGGCTGCTGTTAACAGGCATGGCGCTCCCCTGGTTGGGCAATATCATCAGCCTGCTGGGGTTCAGTCCTTTTCCGGGTCTGGATCTGACGCCGTTTCTGTTCACAGCCAGTGGAATTCTATTTATGTTCGCGCTTTTCCGATTTGGGTTGTTGGATATTGTTCCGATTGCTCATTCACGTTTGATGGAAGTCATTCTTGATGGGGTGATCGTCTTGAACAAAGATAATAGAATTGTAGATTTCAATCCAGCCGCTCAAAAGATTCTTGGTCTCACAACCGCTCTGGTTGGTCAACCAATTCATCAGGCAGCTATTCAGGTTCCAAAACTGGCTTTATTGGACCGACACATTAGCGCAGAAAAATCAGAAATTCAAATCAAAAATGACGACGTGCATCAATTTGAGATGCGCACACTTCCATTATTGAATAAAAATAACCAGATAACAGGAAATCTGATCACTTTGCATGACATATCCGAATACCGGCAGGCACAGGAACGAATTCGCCGGTCTGAGGAACAATACCGTCTTCTGATTGATAATGCGGTTGAAAGTATTCTTGTGGTACAAAATCGCGTGGTCGTTTTCAGTAATCCGGTCGCCAGCGAATTGACTGGATATCCGAAGGAAGAACTTATCAATGAGTCCTTTGTGAAGTTTATTTATCCTGATGACATCCCTTTGGTCATGGAAAATTATCACAAACGTGTCAGTGGTGAGGATATTCACGGTCGCTATCAATTTCGTATAGTGCGAAAAGACCGTTCATTCCGCTGGGTAGAAACCAGTGGTATTCGCATTGATTGGAAAGGTGAATTAGCCACTCTGCATTTTATAATCGATGTCACCGAACGCAAAAAAGTTGAGGTTGCCCTGGAGTTCCGCAGCACCCATGATATTTTGACGGGATTATATAACCGACAATTTTTTGAGCAGGAAATTGACCGTTTACAGAACAGCAGGATACAACCCGTCAGTTTATTGGTTATGGATATGAATGGCTTGAAAGAGATCAATGATACCCAGGGACATGCAGCAGGTGACGAACAATTGAAAGTGGCAGCCCAGGTTATTCGTAAGGCCTTCCGACCGGATGATATCGTTGCTCGTATCGGTGGTGATGAGTTTGTCATCATATTACCAGAAACGAATACAAATACTGCACAAAAAGTGGTTGGTCGGTTGAAACAGATCATAGATGAATTTAATCAACAGAACCTGAAACGGAACCCGATAAGTTTTGCTATAGGATTTGCCTCCAATGAATCGAATCCTGACCTTCAATCAGTATTACGAAATGCTGACCGGGATATGTACATTCAAAAAGCCAAACATTATGCTGTTCAATGAGTGATACTTATTATGAGTTTTATCCAAAAAGCTATCTAAACCTTATTAACACCCTTCCCGATTAACTCTGGCGGGAACTAAAAGGCTCTATTCATTACTTGTGAAGTCCTTTGAAAAATCCTATAATAAGATTGAAAAGCCATTAAATAATTGGCTGGAAACTGGAGATGAACCATGAAAAATGATCGTTTCTTGAATGGGCTACTGACTGGAATCGGTGTGTTAATTATCATCGCACTTGTTTTGTTTTTTGTTCGTCAGCAACAGGCTGAATACCGCCCGGATGATACACCGAATGGCGTTGTGCACAATTTTATTCTAAGTGTATTGGAACGTGACTATGAACGAGCTTACTCGTATCTTCCAAATGATCCGGAAAAGCCCAGTTTTTCCCTATTTCAACAGGAGATATCACGGATAAGCAACAAAACCAAACAGGTGAATATCACCATTGGCGAGATATTCATGGATGGAGAAATTGCCACCGTTCAATTAAGCATACGCCAGTCCTATGAAGGTCCTTTCAATAATCTTGGAAGATACAATGAGTCTGCACAGCTAAAAAAGGAGAACGGGAATTGGAAGATTGTCAGTATGCCTTATCCGTTCTGGTCCTGGAATTGGTACACTGAAGTTATTAAACCGCTTCCCTAAAGCAGGAGAAAAATTATGAAAACCATTCGTAGGTTTTATTTTTACCTGCTCAGTCTGATCAGTGTGCAGGTTGTCATCTGGGCAGTGGTTAATTTACTGCGGACAATTTTCGATAGAGCAGCCGTGACATCTGCGGTGGATTGGCTGGCCGGTGGAATCGCTTTTGTTGCTGTCGGTGTACCCATCTTCTGGTTGCATTGGACAACCGTCCAGCGTGATGCCCACCGCGAGGAAGATGAAGCCAGCAGCCGCATTCGGGCGCTCTATCTGTATGCAACACCTCTCGCAACTGGCATTCCGATCACCTATGCTGTCCTGGCTATTCTCAATCGCTTGATTGTCAGATGGCTGGGATTACCGGTAACATCTGCTGCACTGGGTGGTGCACAAACCAACATTGATAATCTGATAGCCATCGCTGCTAACCTGATCGTGCTGATTTATTTCTGGCGCGTTCTCCAACAGGATTGGAAAAATAATACGAATCAAGAAAATCTGGTGGATTTCAGTCGTCTGCATCGTTACATCTGGATGTTGTATGGGCTGGGATTACTGATTCTAGGTGTTCAGCAAATTCTAAGATACGTTTTTTCCATGCCCCAGGATTTTGGCCATGTACCAGAGATAGTTCTGGCTACCGGATTGGCGTTGATACCGCTAGGTCTGCCAATCTTTGGAAAAGCCTGGTCTGTCATTCAAAAGAGCCTGTCAGAAAAAAACGAACGCCTCTCTTCCTTACGGCTGGTCGTGCTCTTCGTGTTAACCCTGCTGGGGGTTGGCTTCAGCCTTTCAGTACTGGGAATTTTGCTGGCAAATGCATTCCGTTGGTTATTCCAGGTGGAAAACTGGAATTTCCTGTCATTCGTAGATAACAATGCCTCACAACTGGCTGTGTTAATAACCATGGGGGTGATCTGGGGTTATTTCAGACGTGAAATGAGGTTGGCAATCGCCGACCATGGTGATATTCTCTCTCAGGCAGGATTACATCGCAT
>JAHYJK010000198.1 GCA_019429225.1 Anaerolineaceae bacterium | reverse complement strand
ATGATACCTGTGCTGCGGCTTTCCCGATTGATGATGATGGCAGCAACCCCACTGGAACTGCGGTACCTAAAGTGTATGAATGGCGCCAGTGTGATGGTGGAGGAACGATAGATGGTTGCGAGGACGACAACGACCTGGATGACCAGAGTTGGGAGAACCCATACGATGTCGCCAAAGGACACCGTGGTTTCCTGGATGGCGACTTTGTGATGATGATGTACGCCTGGGCTCCCAACTGGAACTCCAACACAGTCGGTAACGACCACTATAATCTCTACACCCGTCGCTCCTTTGACGGTGGTCTCACCTGGACAACCACACCTGCTGCATTGGGTGGCGTAGGTACAGAATATCTGGAATACTACTATGGAACCAAGATTGGTGAACCGGTTCCTGTGACCTGGACCTATAGCGCTGGTGAGTTCGAACAGGGCCGTAATGTTTCCTTACTGACCGGTAACAAGGTTACCATCCTGGATCCACGCTACAGCCCCACCGGTGGTATGAAGCTCTATCCGACGATCAGTGCATGGTTTATTGACCTGTATGGTTTGAACACCTATGGTGACACCTTGCCTTATGATGATGATGCAGTTCGTGATCGATCCAAATTCTTCATGGTCTATGAGACCGGTGACAACACCACCGTAGCCGAAGGCGAAGCCACACCATTGGATCTGTATTACAGCCGTGCAACCGTATATGGTGATGTCTGGGAAGTAATGGATTATGTGACCGATAAAGATGATCTTGTCCTCGATCGCTGGCCATGGTTGGAAAACAAATCGGATATTTTATCCGGTGAAGCTGGCATGCTCGCCAACCCGGGTGGTACCTTCATGTATGCAGTCTGGAACCAATGGGAAGAAGAAATCACCCATTGGGTGGATGAATATGGTATTGAACACGAGGAAGAATTTGTCTTCAATAGCGATATCATCTTCCGACGGTTAATGTATCTCCCGGATGACACGACAGTTGCAGTAAACTTGCCGCCAGTTGCGAGCATACTTGCTACCTCTCAAGAGGTGTATGGGGTCACCGAAGATCAAATCATCAGCCTGTATGCAACTGCACGTGACCTTGATAAGATAGGTGACGAAAGCCTTGATCCAATTCAGGAGTATGTCTGGACGATCAATGGCGTGGCAGTTCCAGTTGAATTCCAGGAGGAATTCAAGGATAGGGGCTTTGACTGCTTCCAGGACAAACAATGCAATGCCCCAGCCCGTGTAGTGTCTGGCCATTGGGATGGTTATCAATTCCAGCAACCTGGCTGGTCAGGGCAGAATAATTACAACCTGGGTTGGTACGAATTTGCCTTACAGGTTAAAGACAACGACGACCCTGCCAAATGGTCGAAGATTGTGAAGGTAAAGAAATACATTGCCTACAGCGCAACTGATCTACCTGGTTTCCGCATCTTCTTACCATTGACAACAAAGTAACCAATTTCACTGTCCCATGATGAGTGGCGCCTGTCTGAACCTGATCGGGCAGGCGCCCAGGGAAAGTAATGATGAAAATAAAAACCCGAATCCCAATCTTATCTCTGATCACAATCAGCTTGCTGGTGGTTTCCATGGCTGTTACTCTACCCCACTTGAGCAGTGTAAATGCTGAAACAACTACGATTTTATCGACGTATCCGAGCTGGTTTTTCAATGGCAAGGATTCTGGTGAAAATATGGGTAGCGCGGTCAGTGGTGTGGGTGATGTGAATGGAGATGGGAAAGCGGATGTACTGGTTGGGGCACAAAAACACACATTGACACTGTACCGGGAAGGGGCAGCCTTCTTATTTTACAGTTCCGGCGGTGGGTTGTCGAGTTTTCCCGATTGGAAAATGGGCAGTGGACAACAGGGAGCGATGTTTGGATGCGCGACCGATTACCTGGGAGACGTTAATGCTGATGGCTATGATGATATCGTAATCGGTGCCTGTGAGTATAACCAGCTGGATGGTTCGACGATTACAAAGTCGAAAGTAGGAGCTGCCTATGTCTATTATGGAGGTCAGAACTTTACTGCAAAGAACAGCGCTGATTGGAGTTTGTTAGGCGATCAGGCTGATGCGAAATTGGGGTCAGCGGTTAGTGGTTACATTAATGAACATCAATCTGTAGGAGAAAAGTATGCGGATCTTTTGGTAGGTACACCTTTTTATAATAATGAAGAAAAAATCAATAATGGCAGAGTCTCTTTATATCTGGGTTCCGCCTCCGGGTTGGGGACAGAATCTGTTTGGGAAGTGTTTGGTGAAAATTCTGCCGCATTATTTGGAAGTGCGGTTGATAATGCCGGTGATGTGAACGGGGATGGATACGACGATGTGATTATTGGCGCACCTCGTCCTGTCAACGTTGGCTATGCTTATGTTTATCATAATTCTGACAGTGGGCTCTCGTCTTCGTTTTCATGGAGAGGTTCGGATGAGAAAGGTGGTTCATCGTTTGGCGCTACGGTAGCTGGTGTAGGTGATGTTAACAATGATGGCTATGATGATGTTCTGGTAGGTGCTCCCAATAAGAAGGTTTTGATCGAAGGTACTTTCCAATCAGCGGGATGTGTATTTCTTTATCTTGGTTCTTCCAGTGGTTTAGTCACGACACCTTCCTGGGAAAAATGTTCAATTCAACCTGGAAGCATGTTCGGCGCGAGTGTAGCTGCTGCTGGAGATATGAATGGTGATGGGTATGCTGATTTTCTGGTAGGTGTGCCATTTTATTCCGTTAGCAATGAAAAACAAGGCGCGGTCTATCTGTTTTTTGGTAGCAGTGGCAGTATTGGTGTCAAAGGTGATTATTTTGAGAGCACTTATGGCAACAAAGCCGACACTGAATTTGGCACATCGGTCAGCAGTGCCGGGGATGTCAATAACGATGGCTTGCTGGATGTGATTGTAGGAGCGCCAAACTACAAAGCCAGTGGTTCGCGTGTTGGACGTGCCATGACCTATTATGCGGGCATTCCAGGCATCCCGGATGTTGAAATATTCACAGTGTTTTTACCAAATATTCTAAAGTAAAAAATTCTATTGTTGAAAAGGAAAACGACGATGAGTCTGGAAATATTAAAACCATTGCGAGAAAGGTTGTTACACCGGGATGACGGCGAAAAAGTTGAACTACCCAGCCGTGATTCTCATGTGCGCAACAACCTGATCCTGCATCTGCACCCCAGCCGGGTACCGGCGCAAGCTTTGCGCTTCTCCTACACCTGGGGGCTGGGCGGGATCTCTGTCGTGCTGGTGCTATTACTGGGACTGACCGGTCTGCTGTTGATGTTCCGCTATGACCCGCGCGTGGAATACGCGTATGTCAGTATTCAGCAACTGGAGACCGAGGTGATGTTTGGCTCCTTTATCCGGGCAGTGCACCACTGGTCAGCCAATTTTCTGGTAATTGCCAGCTTTTTACACCTGGTAAGGGTTTTCCTGACCGGGTCATTCAAACAGGGAAGAAGCGTAAACTGGATCATCGGTTTGGTCCTGTTTGTGATTGTTCTGGTAGGGAATTTCACCGGCTATCTACTGCCGTGGGACCAACTCTCCTATTGGGCGATCACAGTCAGCACCAGCTTGATGGCTTACATTCCACTGCTCGGGACAGCAGTACGGAACTTCTTCCTCGGCGGACCTCAGGTTGGTCAGGCAGCCTTGAGTAATTTTTACGCATTGCATGTGGTCTTCATGCCAGCTTTGATGCTGGGTTTTCTGGGGTACCACCTGTGGAAGGTGCGTAAAAACGGCGGCATATCACAACCGCTGCTTAAGGAAGACGAGAAACCGGAGTTCAAAGCCACCAACCCGCACCTGGTCAACATTGAACTGGCAGCCGGGATGGTGGTGCTGGTGGTGGTCGGGTTATACGCCATGTTCAACCCGGCGCCGCTGGGGTCGATTGCCAACCCGATGGTATCCCCCAATCCGGCCAAAGCTGCCTGGTATTTCCTGGGTTTGCAGGAGTTGTTGCTGCACATGCATCCATTGGCGGTGATGACCTTGCTGGCATTGACAGTGGTCGCGCTGGCGATCACCCCCTGGATCGATCGGGATTTCCGCGATATCGGCATTTACTTCCGCTCAGCCATTGGCAGACGGGCAGCCGTGTTTGGATCGCTGCTGGCGGTGTATCTGGTACCGTTAGCGGTCATTCTGGATGAGTTCTGGTATGACGTACCGGGCTGGTTGCCGGGTGTGCATACGAATATCACCGTGGGCATCATCCCCTTCCTGATCACCATCTCCGTTTTTGTGGGGATCTACTTCCTCTTGAAAAGCGGTTTGTTATTCAAAAATGAAAAGACCAACCACAGCGAAGCCATGCTGGGCGTGTTCGCATTCATGATGACCGGGTTAATTCTATTAACAATTGTTGGCATATACTTCCGCGGCCAGAATATGGCGCTCGTATTGCCATTCTAAGCATCTGGGAGCAGTGACATGAAAAAAATAAATGAACAAAATCCTGAAAAGGATGGGTCAAGTGTATCAAAAAATGTCAGCCGGCGGGACTTTCTGAGCATCAGTCTGAAAGCGCTGGGAGGTCTGGCTGCCATTGAACTGGGTGCTGCCGGGATCCTGTTTCTGCGATCCCGCAGTCTCTCCGGTGAATTTGGCGGCATCATGACCATTGGCAAAATTGAAGAGTTCACACCGGGTTCTGTGGTGGAGATTGAAGATGGAAACTTCTATCTGATCTCCACCGAGGATGGTGGATTTCTGGCGGTTTACCGGCGCTGCCCGCATCTGGGCTGCACGGTCAACTGGATGGAAAATGAGCAGAAATTCCTGTGCCCGTGTCATTCGGCTACCTTTGCCAAAACCGGTGATTTCAACAATAAACTGGTAGCCCGCGCGCTGGATTATTTTCCGGTTTCTTTTGATAAGGGCATGCTGAAAGTGGATACCACAGCTCCGATTGTGCGCGAACAACATCTACCACAACATGTCAGTTACCCGGGTTAAGGCGGGGGAGAAGGAGAATAGAATGGATAAAACAAAAATAATCAGTCTGGTAGCCTTGCTCATCCTGGTGATTGCCTTACCGGTGTATGGATTTATGGAACAGGACCGCATGCAGCAGGCCAAAGCCGTTCTGGATGACCTGTATATGATGGATGGCATTGAAATCTATGTGCAGAACTGCGCTGGTTGTCATGGCAATGCGGGTGAAGGTGTGGGCATGATCCCGGGGCTGAATCGTGAAGCCTTGATTGAGGCGCGTTCGGATCTGCTGTTCAAATCCATAGCCCGCGCCACACATGGACGGGCGATGGCCTCCTGGCATATCGATGAAGGTGGTATTCTCAGTGATTATCAACTCAATGAAGTCGTCACCATGATCCAGAAAGGCGATTGGATGGTGGTGGCACAGGTAGCCGCGGTGCGGGGCGCCAGCCAGCCGTTCGTTGCAGCCGGAGACGGTGGGGTAGCCTTTATGAATGTGGAGGATATTGATGATCCGCATCATTGCGCCACCTGCCACGAAGAACCAGAGATGCATGCTGACCAGTTTGGTATCAACTGTGCCCGTTGCCACAGTGCCACCGCCTGGGTACCCGCTGTACTGACCAGTCATACATTCCTGATGGATCATGGCGGTGAGGGAGAGGTTTCCTGCCAGACCTGCCACCCGGTGAAATATGGTGTTTATGATTGCTATGCCTGCCATGATAACCACCAGTATGAAGAAATGAAAGAAGTGCATCTGGCGGAAGATATCAAAGAATTTGACAATTGCGCGATCTGCCATCCCACCGGTGTGGAAGGCGAAGCAGGGCGATTGATGGATGAAAATCCTGGCTTGAAATATCCATTAAGTCTGGAAGAAAAAGCCAGCCTGGTGAATGATGCCAGCTTATTGAGTATTGATCCATCATCCGTGGAGGTGATGAATCCATGAAATTATATGATGTGCTGATTAATTTACAGTGCCTGGGGAGGCAGCACAGGAAGGAGGCCTATGCTTAAGCGATTGTGGTTCCGGCAGAGCCGGTGGGTGCGCGCAATTATCATTTTTTGTCTCGTCTTAGCTGCCAGTGGTGCTTATTATGTTAAATCTTACGCATCCTATCTGCTCAGTCCGGGTGAATTATCCAACATGGAAACCAAAGATGTAATGTTGGGAGGGGTCAAATCACATGCTGAATTGGAACGACAGTGTTCCCACTGCCATGCGCCGGTTCATTGTGTGACGGATGCACGCTGCCAGGATTGTCATTTTGAGATCGAACAGGATCGCCTGGATGTCAACACCATCCATGGTCGCTTGCCAGGGGTCTCCAAGTGTCAGACCTGTCACCCGGAGCATCAGGGGCATGAAGCTGATTTGACCGTGTTTGCCTTTCCCAATATTGATCATTATGCCATGACAGGATTTTCTATCAAAGCACATGTAACCAACATCGATGGCAAACAATTCACCTGCACCACCTGCCACACAAAAGTACGAGACATCATCGAAACGATTGATTGTGTGCAATGCCATTCCGAAGATAATCATGACGAACTGGCTGCGCATATTGAGGAGTACGGAATCAGTTGCTTTGAATGCCATGATGGTCAGGACAGGATGATCACTGGTTTTGATCATGAACCCTATTTTGCATTGCAGGCCGGGCATGCTGAGCTTGCCTGCAACGATTGTCACAGTGAGAAGAAATATGCAGGGATTGGGACTGGTTGCAGTAGCTGTCATGCAGAACCGGAATTACATACCGGTGTTTTTGGCACCAATTGTGAGTATTGCCATACCTCTGAAGCCTGGTCACCAGCTGTTCTCACCCAGCATAAATTTGAACTCAAACATGGGGATGAAGAAATCACCACCTGTGAAACCTGCCATGGTG
>JAHYJK010000197.1 GCA_019429225.1 Anaerolineaceae bacterium | reverse complement strand
CCAGGATGATTTGATCCAGCCGTTTGCCGGAGGCCAGCAGGCGCTTGACCAGGGCATCCACCCGCTCCAGGGCGAAAGTGAGATCCGGCTCGTTGCGCTCGAGCGGGGAGAGGAAGCTGTACGGGTACCAGCGGTATTGATCTGCCTGGGGTGCCAGGAAATGCGTCTCGGGGGCATCCAATTCAGCGGCCAATGATAGGATCGATTCGGCACTGGCGCCACGCCCATGCAGCAGGATCATCACTTGCTGGGCATCCTTGAAGGGTGCTCCCAGACTGAGTACAGGTTGTGCGAGGTGTGGGTTGGGCAATGCCCTCATGCGTTCACCTCTTGCGGCAACGAACGCTGGATGGGCGGTAAATTGGCTTCGATCTCATCCCGGCGCGCTTCATACCAGGGTGGCAGCACCAGTTTGGATCCCAGGTCCAAAGCTGATTCGTTCACGGTGAAACCGGGTTGATCGGTGGCGATTTCAAACAGCACGCCGCCAGGGGTGCGGAAGTAGACCGAGCGGAAATACTGGCGGTCGATTACCTGCGTGGCATGGATGCCCATTCTGCGCACCTGCTGCTGGATCGCCTGCTGGTGTTCATCCGAGAAGGCGCGGAAGGCTATGTGATGGATGGAGCTAGCGCCAAAGATACCGCGCCCGGTGTTAGGTTTGTGGACCAGGTCGACCACCTTGCCGGGTGCATCGCCGGGTACTTGGAAGCGGTAGCGGTTGCCTTCCTGACCGATCTGCTGATAACCCAGAATCTCGCTCAGAATACGGGTGGTGGACTCAATCTCGTCCAGCCACAGACTGACGCCATAGAAACCGTGCAGCTCGTGCTCTTCAGGTACCGGGCTGCCCAGCCAGGCTTCTACCGCAGGTAAATTTTCCTCAGCCACCAGTTCCATACGCATCCCTTCCGGATCATCGAAGGGGATTACGTCATGCCCGAAGCGCGACTCAACGCGTGCGGGTGAGAATCCCAATTGCTTGAGGCGCGCATTCCAGTAGCTGACCGAATGCTGCGGGATGCTGTAAGCCACGGCATGGGTTTCCCCGCTGCCAACCTGGCCTGGAACGGAGTTCAACCAACCAAAGAAGGTCATGGCTGTGCCGGGGACTCCGGTGTAATCGCCATAGTAGAGGTGGTAAGCCCCCGGATCGTCGAAATTGACGGTGGTTTTCACCAGGCGCTGCCCGAGCACCTGCTGGTAAAAGTCGATATTGGTTTGTGGGTCTTTGGTGACGGCTGTGATGTGATGTAAACCGGCTGTTTTCATACGATTATCCTTTCCAATAAAATCGTTCGATATCGAAATAATATCAGATGGGGAAAGGAAGGGCAATGGGATTGTATAATGTTCGATGTCGAATTATAAGGGGTTAGGTGCTAGGTGTTAGGGATTAGAGGAGGACGGGTCAGGCTGACCCCCAACCCCCTAACACCTAGCACCTACCCCCTAATCCCTAAAATCTGGCAAGAATCTTGCTATTACTACAGTATCAAACAATCACACGGAGAAGCAACCCGATGGAATCAGTGCTTGACTTGCAAAACGTATCCAACAAAAAGATGATCGATATCACCAGCTTGGTGACGGTGGCAGCGGAGAATGTGTATGCCAATGTAGGACCGGGGTTTGAGATCCAGATTTACCAGCGCGCCATGGGGCTCGAGTTGGATGCATTGAAGATTCCATACTCACGCGATCTGTGGATCGATCTGGTCTATCGCCAGCAGCGCATCGGACATAAGCGGGTGGATTTTGTGGTTGAGGATCTGATGGTGTTGGTGCGTGCTCAGGCCAGTCTGGATATCCAGGACGAAATTCAAGCCAGCACCTACCTGCGCAATACCGGCTGTAAAGCGGTGCTGCTGGTCAACTTTGGCGCGGACCAGTTCGAGTTTCGGCACATTCAGCCTGGGGCTTACGTGAATTTCTAATCCCAATGGAATTGATGGCTGTTCTGTTTAAGCCATTTTCGTTTGGCAGTATAATCCGGCACCATTGTCTGCACCAATGACCAGAAAGACGGGCTGTGATTGTGGTGAATTGTGTGTGCCAGCTCATGCAGAACTACATAATCGATGATCTCGGGTGGCGCCATAATCAAACGCCAGGCAAAGCTGAGCGTACCCCTGGCACTGCATGAACCCCAGCGGGTACGGGCGCTGGTGATCTTGATCTGCTGATAGTGAAAATTGTATAAATTTGCGAAATACTGCACGCGTTCCATCAGATAAAGCCGCGCCTGCTCACGGTACCAAAGCTCGAAGCGCTTTTTTGCTTGAAGAGCGAATTTTTCATCCAATGTATACGCCAGATGAAATTGTAATGCCGGGCGTTGTGGGGTCACCAGTTGTAAAGGGTATTGTTTTCCCAGGTACCAGAAGAGTTCCCCAGCAGCGAAATGCCTTTTTGGAAAAAATTTTCTCCGGGCAACCTGCGATTGGCGTGATTTTTCGATCCAGTCGGCTTTACTGGTAACAAAGGCTTCGATGATTTTCTGGCTGGTACGCAAGGGAGCGCGCACCACCAGCCGCCCATCTGGTTGCACCACCAGGGCAATGGTCTTGCGGCGACTGCGCACCACTTCATCGATTGCAATTCCACTCATGCAGGCGATTGTATCATAATGAAGGTCATTCGAATGAATATTTGAGAATGAAGAACATTATTTGTATAATGATTTTATGTCTATAAAGGCGAAAACATCTAATTATACGATTGAGACTATTTTTCAACAGAGAGAATCAATAATAATAGCCTTAGAAAATTTAAAACTTTATAGAAATCCATTGGCTTTAAGCATTTGCTGAGAAAGGAGTTACAGAATGGTTGATTTTACTTCTGAGTTTGGAAAACATGTGGTTGACAGATTGGAACATGAGAAAGTGATCTGGCTTACCACAGTGTCATCAGATGGAACACCACAACCAAACCCGGTATGGTTTTATTGGAGCGGGGAGAATTTTCTAATCTATACAACCCCCAACGCATCAAAATTGAAAAACATAACCTTTAACCCTAAAATCTCATTGAACTTTGAAGGCGCCAGTCCACTTGGTGGTGATGTGGTGGTTTTTACAGGAGAAGCAACTATTGAAAAAAATCGTTCAAAACCCGATCCTGGTTATGAAAAAAAGTATTTACGCATTGCTACGGAAGAGTGGAACCGAACGATAGAAGATCTTTTTGAAGAGTATAGTGTCGCCATTAGAATAAAACCCAAAAAGCTGCGAGGTTTCAATTAATCTGGCTAAAAATGCTAATCCTATTGACTGCTAAAGAGCTTTTTTCATAAAAAATACAAACTAGAGCAATGATGGAGTGTTTATGTTCAGTATTTCAGATTTTGAACCCTGGTGGCGATTCGGTTTTTCTCTGTTAATTGGCGCATTGATTGGATTGGAGCGCGAGTTTTATCAACAAAAAGAGGATTCCCCCGATTTTGCCGGTATTCGTACCTTTTCACTCATTGCGCTATTGGGAGCTGTCACAGCTTATCTGATCGCTGACTTTGGAATCATCCTGATGGCGCTGGCCCTGGGAGGCTTGATCCTGATGTCGACGGTCAGTTATTTCAGCGCAATCAATCGCAAGCAGCACGAGACCGGCATTACCACCGAAGTGGCAGCTCTGTTGACCTTCCTGTTTGGCGTGCTGGTGATGAGTGATCACGCCTTGGTTGCCATTTCTCTGGCAGTGGTAACAGCCCTGTTACTGGCCTTCAAAGGTCCACTGCATGGATTTATCCGCAATATGAATTCGGAGGATATCCACGTCACCTTGAAGTTTGCATTGGTTGCAGCCGTTATCCTGCCTTTACTGCCCAATCGCACCATTGATCCCTGGGGATTGTTCAATCCATTCCAAATCTGGTTGATGGTCGTCCTGGTATCTGGCATTGGCTTCAGCGGGTATGTGATGATGAAACTTTTAGGTGCGTCCCGGGGCATCAACCTGACCGGTATCTTTGGCGGATTGGCCAGCAGTACTGCCACCACCATCAGCTTTTCTTCAGCCAGCCGAGAATACCCTGAGATGTCGAAATATTATGCCAATGCAGTGGTGTTGGCATCCACCGTTATGTTTCCACGAATTTTTATTTTAATCTTGATCATCCATCCACCTTTGGCCATGAAGGTTTTAATCCCGTTGCTACTGATGTTGTTAACCGGACTGATCACGATATTTTTCGTACAACGTAATGATCGCAAAAAAGAAGAAGCAGTACACCCGGAGTTTACGATAACCAATCCGCTTAAGTTATCGACAGCCATCAAATTTGGTCTGTTCTTTGCTGTTATTCTGATAATGGTGGAGTATGCCCAACGTTATTTAGGTACTTCCGGTGTATATCTTACCAGCCTGGTGGCCGGGTTGACGGATGTGGATGCCATCTCGCTGAGTTTATCACGACTGGCGAACCGCTCCCAGATTGCATTGGATGTTGCAGGTTCTGCTGTCATCATCGCAGCCCTGGTGAACACAATCACCAAAGGTGTGATCGCGTATGTATCCGGAACGAAGGAATTGCGCAGACCGGTCATCAAAGCTTTTTCTTTTATGTTACTGGTGGGTATTGTGAGCGGAGTGATTGTTTTTTATTTATAACGAGATTGAACCCTGATCAAGTAAGGAGGACAAAATGGGAGCACTGCTCGACAATTTGATCGCCCGATTACAGGAGTTTTTTGATCCTGAAAGATTGGGGGTGCTATTTGCGGAAATTTTTATCAACATCATCATCATCGCCATTGTTCTGGTTTTATTTTTATTGATTTGGAAAATCATTAAAAGAATCTTCATGCCCAGAGTGCAGCGCAATATGGATAAAACCAATGCTGCTTTTGCTGAAACGCTGCTGAAATTTTTTGTATTCAGCATCGGTATTCTGGCTGCTCTCAGTGCTACAGGTATCCAGACCGGTGCGGTTCTGGCCTCATTAGGTGTTGTGGGGTTGACGATTGGATTTGCGCTACGGGACACATTGTCCAACATCATCTCCGGCCTCCTGATCTTCATCGATCGCCCGTTTACCATAGGAGACCTGATTGAAATTGATGGAAAATATGGTCGGGTGGACCGCATCTCCCTGCGCAACACCCGGGTAGTAACGCCTGATGGAAAAATGCTGGCGGTTCCCAATGCAGAAGTGATGAACAAAACAGTCACTTCCTATACCAATTTTCCCAATATTCGTCTGGATATTGCTGTAACGATCGGAGCGCATGAAGATCTTAATCGAGTCCGGTCCATTCTGCTTTCACTGGTTCAAGATAACCCGGATTATCTGTCCAAACCCGCACCGAGTGTTGTTGTTACCCAACTGAATGACTACAATGTTGCTTTGGAATTGCGAGTTTGGTTGGAAAATGAACGCTTACACCTGCAGAAAAAATTTGAGTTACGCGAACAGGTTTTCAAAACCCTGACAGCCCATGCTGTGGATATGCCTTATGAAACAGTTCAATCCATTATAGTAAACCCTACTTGAAATGGATGTAGCGTAGTTTAATTTACCATTGTGTTGATCTCCTGATTGTGCATACAACTGGATAGGCTTTTTTCTCATTTAGAAATTTTATTAATTATTTATTAGAAATCCTTCAAACACGTACAGCTGTTATACAAATACTACCGTTAGCAGATCTTTATTGGTTTAATAGAATTACATACAAAAAAATACAGGTTAATACCTGATTGCTTTTATTGGTAAAAGAGGTAAATGATGAAAGAAATAGATCGATCTGAAATAACGCCAAAGTGGTTATATATGAACCGCAGGCAGTTTTTATCAAAAGTATCATTGGTCGGAGGGGCTGCAGTTTTGGCAGCCTGTGCCCCCGGTGTGATTCCCACTGCTGAAGAAGAAAAGATTATCCTGTCTGATATGCTCACTGATTTTGAATCAATCAAAACCTACAACAATTACTATGAATTTTCACTCAGTAAAGATCGTGTGCACGTCGTCTCAAAAGATTTCAAGACGGATCCCTGGCAGGTAGAAGTTTATGGATTGGTGGAAAATCCCACCACCTTCAGCATGCAGGACATCCTGGATCAATTCCCACAGGAAGAACGCATCTATCGCCTGCGCTGTGTGGAAGGCTGGTCAATGGTGATTCCCTGGATGGGATTCCCGTTGTCCAAATTGCTGGATGTGGTCAAACCGACGGCCGAAGCGACGTTTGTGCGCTTTCAGACAATAGCAGATTTTGATCAGATGCCAGGCTTGGATGCGAATTTTCCCTGGCCTTATCAGGAAGGTTTGCGGTTGGATGAAGCCATGAATGATCTGACCATCCTGGCAACCGGGATCTATGATGAGCCGCTTTCACCCTCCAATGGCGCACCGATCCGCCTGGTGGTGCCCTGGAAATATGGATTCAAGAGTGGAAAATCACTGATTAAGATCGAGCTGGTGGCTGAGCAACCCCACACTTTCTGGAACCTGATCGCCCCGCGCGAATACGGCTTCTACTCCAACGTCAACCCGGATGTTGCCCATCCGCGCTGGTCACAGGCTACCGAACGCCGCATCGGCGAGCTGCAACGCCGCCCGACCCTGTTGTTCAATGGCTATGAGGAAGAAGTAGCGTATCTGTATGAGGGCATGAGTTTGCGGGCGAATTATTAGGTAGGTGGTAGGGTGGGGGGTCCGCGACCCACCATCCTCCCCTTCGCCTATCATGTACTTTGGGTACCTTATTTCCTTTTGGTGCGATGATCCTCAAAAAACCCTGAACTATGATTTTTGTGATAATTTGATTGACCATGATTGTGATTCTGGTGCATTGCACTTGGAGATCCGAAATCTACTCCATTTTGCATAATCAATCCGGTGAAAAGTCTGGCAGAAGTGCATTGCACCTCTTGCGCTAAAAAGTCAGAACTGGGATTTTCAGGATTGGGGTAAAGTTTTAGTAGACTGCTTATTGCATTTCGCATCATGT
>JAHYJK010000196.1 GCA_019429225.1 Anaerolineaceae bacterium | reverse complement strand
AACGGACAGCGCATCAACCGCAATAAAAATGGTTACAACGATGTGATCGTTCGTGCTGAGAGTCCCGAAGTGGTCATGGATGTTACTCAGCAGATTAACGATATGGGCTATATGGCATATTCACCCCAAAGTACTGTGGAAGGCATCAACAGCTTCTTTGTGATCCTGCAGATTGTGTTCGGTGGCATCGGTGCGATCGCGTTGCTGGTAGCAGCCATTGGGATTGCCAACACCATGACCATGGCCATTCTGGAACGTACCCGTGAAATTGGCTTGATGAAAGCGGTTGGAGCGACCAATCGCGATGTTCTGACCATCTTTCTGGGGGAAGCGGCTGGAATCGGCTTTTTAGGCGGTCTGGGAGGAGCTCTATTAGGTTGGATTGGTGGATATGCATTGAATGTGATTTCGATGCAGTTCCTCGCCAGCCAGGCGCAGCAACAGGGTTATATGTCAACTGGATTATCAGCAGATACGCCATTGTGGTTGTTGTTGTTTGCCATCCTGTTTGCGACATTGGTTGGTTTTTTGTCCGGATTATATCCGGCTTTACGAGCAGCCACATTGGAACCGGTCACCGCATTAAAATACGAATAAATCAGGATTTGTGCGTGTTTTGGACGGATGAGCATTTGTCAAAAACACGCAACTTATTCAATAGAAAATCCTCGAAATAAAAGTTTCTATGAAATTTAAAAATCGGTAATTATCGGAAGAAAAAACCCTCCCTTTTAGGAGCACAATTGCAAGAGTCAAAATTGACTCAATTTGCTTAAAAAGGGAGGTTTTTGAGTCAAAAATCGTGAAAAATGACTCAAAAATTGACTCATAGAGTCAATCAATCGATATGTGAATCCTGCGTGTTTGGGTAAAAATGAGGGAGAAAATAGTTTTTTCTAGAAATAATTCTTTCGAGGTTTTTTTAACATTTCTAATGTTATTTTAATGTTGGGAAATTAAACCTGTAAAAAATTCATATTTCCCCCAATTGTTGATTGACTTGTCAGCGAATGACAGGCATAATTTTTGATAGAGGAAAATCATTGAACTGGTATGCGTTTCTGGTAGGTGCTGGTGCGTCCCTGGCGATCTGGCGGATTGTGCAAGGGCAGGAAAAAAGGGATGACTTCCAATGGGCATTGGCAGGACTATGGATATTGGCAGGTGCCTGGTTGGGTGCAAGGCTGGCGTACTTTATCTGGCATCCGGCTGCCATCGTTGATTTCGGTTGGCAGGCATTTGGATTGCGGGAAGGTGGTATGGTCTGGTCTGGGGCTGTATCAGGAGCCTGGATTACCATTTTTATTCTGGCACTGGCAAAGAGAACGAACTGGCTGATGGTCGCCGATCGATTGCTGGTGATGTTACCGCCCCTGGCGATCATGGCATGGCTGGCTGGTTGGATCTCAGGTAGTGGCTATGGTCCGTTGATGCAGGCAGCCTGGTGGGTGCCCAGGACAATGGACGATAGCTTTCAATTGTTACCGCGCTTTCCCTTGCAATGGATGGCAGCCACATCGTTATTCCTGGTTTTTTTTCTGCTGGAATCCCGTTTTCCTAAAAATAAGACAGGCGGGCAGGCAGCATTGACCTGGTTGATATTTATTATCCACACACTCCTGTTTTCATTTTTACGCGCAGATCACAGACCAGAATCGCTGGGGTTGTATTGGGATATCTGGTTTGGTTTAATAGGTTTGTTGTGGGCGATGGTGCTCATCTGGCTGGTTTTTATTCGAAAATCGATCAAGAAAACTATTCCGGATTAAAAACTTCACCTGCATTCTTTTCTGGGATAGAATCAGCTAGCAAGAAATTTTTGGAGAAACAGGTGCTTATGAAATGTAAACTCGCATTAGCCCAAATCAACACAGTTCTTGGTAATGTCCAGGCAAATTTAGCCAAACATCTGGAATTGGTCGAGCAAGCGTTAGCACAGGGAGCTGACCTTCTGGTTTTTCCAGAGCTTTCTATGACTGGATATTTATTGCAGGATATGGTGCCACAGGTTGCCATGCGTCCCAATGCGCAGGATGCGGTCTTTTCGAAGTTATTGCAAGCGAGCCAAAAAATTGATCTGGTGGTGGGGTTTGTGCAGGAAGATGAACGCAACCGTTTTTACATTGCCTCTGCGTATCTTTCGGGTGGGGAGGTGGTGCATGTGCACCAAAAGATTTACTTACCGACTTATGGCCTTTTCGATGAAGGACGTTTTTTTGCCTGGGGGGATAGCGTGCGCGCTTTCGATACCCGCTTTGGGCGTTTTGGCATGCTGGTATGCGAGGATTTCTGGCATGCTTCGGTGCCTTACCTGCTCTGGCAGGATGGCGCGGATGTTTTGATATTCAGTTCTGCCTCGCCAGGACGGGGACTTTCAGATGAACCCCAGGTCGATTCAGCGCGCTGGGTGGATCATATCAATCGTGCCTATGCCAGCATGTTTACAACATTTGTTGCTCATACCAATCGGGTGGGACATGAGGATGGTTTACATTTTTGGGGTGGCGCCATGGTGTATGACCCCAATGGCGATGTGCTGGCACGTGCACCTCAAAATGAAGAGACATTGTTATTCTGTGAGATTGACCTGAACCAGCTACATCGCACCCGTACCCGTCTACCACTCTTAAGAGATGAACGCACAGCGCTGGTACAGCGGGAATTATCCCGCATATTAATGCAGGATAGACGTCCCTCCGGACGATAAAGGAGGATAAGATGATTGACCTTTCGATAAACACAAAATTAGCCACTCAAATTCTGAGTAATTTCATTCATAGTGAGCTTACCCGGGTTGGATTTTCTCGCGCCGTGTTGGGGCTTTCCGGTGGATTGGATTCAGCGCTCTCGTGTTTCCTGGCTGCACGGGCGATGGGACCGGAAAATGTTCTGGCCGTGCGTATGCCTTATCGCAGCTCGTCGCAGGATTCATTGGATGATGCCCAGCGTGTAATTGACGCCACCGGTGTGAACAGCCTGACCATCCCGATCACCGAGATGGTCGATCCGTTGATCGAGCGCTTTCCGGATATGGATAATATGCGCAAGGGGAATATCATGGCGCGTGCACGCATGGTGGTGCTGTTCGACCAATCTGCTGCTTTCAACGGATTGGTGGTCGGCACCGGCAATAAAACCGAGATCCTATTGGGCTACACCACCATCTACGGTGACTCTGCCTGTGCCATCAATCCGCTGGGGGATCTGTACAAAACCCAGGTGCGCCAGCTTTCGCACGATCTGGGGGTGCCGCAAGCAGTGATCACCAAACCACCCTCCGCTGATTTATGGAGTGGACAGACCGATGAAGGTGAATTGGGCTTTACCTATGAAGAAGTGGACCGCTTATTGTTCCTGCTGGTGGATGAGCGCTATACCCCGCAGGAGTGTGTGGAAGCGGGTTTCTCGCAAGCATTTGTGGATGAGGTGGTCAGAAAGGTGCAGCGTAACCACTTTAAGCGTGTCATGCCACCGATCTGTAAACTCAATAACCGCACCATCGGATATGACTTCCTGTATCCCAGAGATTGGGGGACGTAGGTAGGAAGTAGGGGGTAGGTGCTAGGGGTTAGGTGCTAGGGGTTAGGTGCTAGGATTTTGGATTCAGGATTCAGGATTTTTTACTGTGACATTTGAGCTTTGTCACGCTTCTTAGGGCATCTGTGAATTCGATCTGGTTTTTGGTGCATTGCACTTGGGGATGATAAATCCACACTGAATGGAGGATTGCGCTCGTGAATCAAGAATCCAAAAGTGCATTGCACCTTGTATTTTCGTGAGATGTGATTCAAGGTGCATTGCACTTTTGGTCTATTGTTAATGGATACACACTTCCATGATGGTACTTGAAGGTTAATCCTCAAGTGCAATGCACCAACGAAGTATCTGAAAAGTTAAAAGAAAGAATAAATCTTAAAAAATTTCCATCCTTATCAGCAATGAGCTATCAGCTACCAGCTACTAGCTACGAGCTAATTTAATCCCCTTCGACAAGCAGAAAATTAAACATATTCGCATCAAAGCGTAAAAGAATAGTGGGCTGCTCGACGGAATACCAGGCTGTCTGGCCGTTGCTGAGGGTCGCTTTCCAGGCCTGGAATTCGCCTGCCGGAATGCTAATGCTTTCTGGCCCTGTGATGGTTAATTTTTCCTGCTTTACCTGAGGGCCATTATCCTCGGTTTCCTGGCGCCAGGTGAGTGGAATGAGAAATTCAACCTTGTAAGATCTTCCAGGGACAAAATCAAGCCCCATCAAGCGCCAGGCCCATTCTTCCTGCAGCAATGTTTGAGGTGGAAAAGTAAGAGTGTCCTGCGCCAGATTTTCAGCTTGCAGGGATAATTGCAGAAGTTCATCCCGTTCCTGCACCTGCCAGCTATGCTGGTATATGTCATTCAGATTTTTCTGGAACAGATTCACCAGATGAAAATCCTCTGTTCGCCACTGAACATTTAAGCTGGAAGAGCCAGCCAGCGATGAAAAATAACTGTTGCCAGTTTGTATTTCAAAGCCTTCATATGTGCTTTTGCAACTCAAATTGGCATCCACTTCACTTTGATGCCATTGGCAGATCGACTCCCCAATTTTTTCGTCGCCTTTATGCTGGATTTCATAAACCCATAAGGCCGAGACCGGCAATTGCTGTCCATCCAACACCAGGCTTGCTGAGTTTCTTGCCCGCGAGATTTCCTGAATAGCAACCACAATAAATAGCAGTGCTGCCAGCAAAATTGGCCAGAGAACCTTCCATCTGGAAAGTTTGAGCGGTTCACTGTCTCTTTCGACAAGCATCTGAGGGTGGGGGATCAGTCGTTGTAATAAAACCAACCCAACCACCAGCATTAAAATTCCAAAAGCGCCGGCAGGCAGTGAAGGAAATGGCAATTCAAGGGTAGGGAACAATCCAGCGCGAATCATTACAATCGCAGCCAGAAAATTATTGGCAGCATGCAACACCATGGTGACAGTCAGGGATTGTGTGCGCCAGTAGGTGTATCCCAATAAAAATGAGACCAGTAATAAAGCCGGCAATCCCTGCAGCTGAAAGTGGTAAAACGCAAATAACAGACTGGGAATCAGCACTGCCAGGGTGCGTGTTGTATGTTTTTGATAAGCGGGTTGGATGGTGCCCCGGAAAAGGATCTCCTCACAAATAGGTGCGGCGATGACCAGACCGACAAAAATCAGCGCGGCTTGAAATGAAGTAGAGGGCAGCATGCCTTCAGGTGTGGGTGGCATGTAACCGGTGATCTGAACCATGAGGATTTCAACCAGGCTGGTTACCAGCCAGGCACCTCCGCCCAGGAGGGTTGCGACCAGTAATAATGACGAACTTGTTTTTTTGAGTCCGCCGCTTTTGCGAAGATCAATTTGGTTGTGACGCAACATCCACAGGGTGGGTAGAAGAATGAAAAGAAGTTCCGTCAGTAGAAGTCCCCAGGAGAAGGAGCGTGATTGCAGGAATGCGCCAGCGCTGACCACCAATAACATGGTTGCCAGGTAAAGACGATTCGCTTGAATAATACTTAAGGTTTTTTTCAAGAGCAGGGATTCCCTCAAGGCTGGATAAGATGATTGTAACATGCCTGAGGGGAATAATGGGGTGGAGAGCCGTCAACGAACCCTCAGGGTAATTTTGGAAATGGGGAAAAGAGCCGTCAATGAATAAGGAACGAATACGAAGCCGTCAACGAATGAAAAACGAATAAACGAATAAAGAAAGACTTTTCTTCCTGCTGACCGACTACTTATAAATGATGGGTAGATAGAACAGGTTTCGAGGTAAGAGCCAAAGTTGCTGGCTGGGATCACCGAGGAGGTTGTAGGTTTCCCAGTAGTATTGTTCTTGCCCTATTCCATCCAATTGGTAATTAACTTTGGATAATGCCTCTGATATGGCTAATCTTAGTGGTGGGGGATTTAATGGATTCAGAAAAAGCGAATTAAAAAGTGCTCTTTCTAGTTCATCATCCTGTCCCCAAAGACTTTCATCAGAAGAACCTAGAAAAGCAATGGCTCCTTTATTTTCTAAAAGCATCCATGTCTCACCAAAAACTGAAGGATATGTTTCATTTCCAAAATCATTTGTTAAGCAAGCAAAACTTGCAACAAAAGAAAAGGAATTGTAACTTGTAAGTGAATACAAATCTGTTGAGAGAATTGAATAATTGATAGGAATCGGCTCTATCCATGCTATCGGATTACCGTGTCCAGAATAAGTTATGATACCCCGATTGTTGTTAATACTATTTAGAATATCTACTTTCCGAGCAGAATTTGTATAACAATATAGTTGGTCACCTCCAGGTAAAGGATCTACTAAAGGAAAAAAAGTTGGATATTCAAGTTTTGAAGTCCAATCATCAATTACATTATTATGAGATACTTCTGTTACATAATAATGATCACAACTAGCAATGAAGGATATTTGTGAATTCCAATATTGATAACCATCATTATAGGAAGATATTTTTAATATTAAATTATTCAGATCAGATTCTGATCGGACAGGAAAGCGTCCTACTGCAATTTCAGGTTTAAAATCACTATCCATGGTTCCATAATAAAGATCAGTGTCCTTATCAAAAAAATCAGCATTTCCTTTTATACCAGGTATAAAATTCGTATCCCCAACGAGTAATAGAAATGTAGGGCGGGGTACCCAGGTATTATATGCAATCTGTATGTATGTTTGAATTTGCGAAGAAGTTGAACCGGCTATAGATAATGGTGCAACTGTAACTAAATAACCCTGCTCTTCCTTCATTTGAACAAAAGGTGCCATTTCTTCAACAAACTCATCCGGGGTGATAATCAGATATCCTTCTCTGGATTTGGTTGCATCAAGAGTTGCTGGTGGTGGAGGGTTGATCACAATCTGGCTGACCAGGCGGTCGAAGGAGGGACTGTCGCTGATGACAGCAGCATCTAATGATGTGGCAGAGCTCTCTGGCCAGGTC
>JAHYJK010000009.1 GCA_019429225.1 Anaerolineaceae bacterium | reverse complement strand
CGGGTTTGTTATCCAGCTATTTTGTTGATTTTACCCGACTGACTGGTTATGGAGATGAGAACGCGCTTTTTCTCTCACAAATGTCGACACAAACAATAAACATAAAAGGCTTGTTATTGGCTGGAATGTTAATCGGTGCCCTGGGTGTGCTGGATGATCTGGTCATCAGCCAGGCATCAGCTGTCTTCGAATTATTTGCTGCTAATTCATCTTTAAGTTTTAGATTTCTGTTCAAACGTGCCATGAATATTGGCAAAGATCATGCTGCAGCTACTGTAAACACGCTGGTGCTTGCATATGCTGGTGCTTCGTTACCGATGTTGCTGTTATTTTCAATCAGTAATCAGGATCCAGCTATGTTAATCAATATCAGCTTTATTGCAGAAGAAATTGTGAGAACGTTGGTTGGATCGATTGGTTTATTCATATCCATTCCGATTACAACTGCATTGGCTGCATTATTGGCCACCCGTCATCAAAAATATCCTTGGATCCAGAAATATTTCGGCCCTGATAATCAATGGGAACAGTCGCATCATCATTAAGTAGATGTATAATTTTTGGTAACCCAAATAAAAATTTTGAAAATTAACACATAAATGAAAAGAGGAACACATGAGTAATGATCAACCAACCCGCTGGGATCTTTCCAATATATTTCCTGGTCTCGAATCAGAAGAATTTAAGCAGGCATTTTCAGGCACATCAAACGTAATTGACGAATTAGTGTCCTGCTTTCATCAAAAATTAGCTCCCCTTACACCTGAAACTGATCCACGAGTGCTGAATGAGGCTTTATCAGAGTATGTAAATACCCTCAATTTCACAATAACACATGTGGGAAAAGTGGCCAATTTCATTTACAGTTTCATCAGTACTGATTCATACAACAAATTGGCTACCCGCCTGATGTCGGAATATGAACAATTGGGCGTACGTCTCGAAAACCAGGATGTGGTCTTCAAAAATTGGCTATCAAAGATCAGCACCAAGATGGATGAGATCATTTCTTTGGGTGGAACGGTCGCCGACCATGAATTTGCTTTGAAAGAAATCATCCACTTCAGCCAATTTCTGATGAGCCAGGCAGAAGAAGAACTCGCATCTGAGCTGAATTTAAGTGGTGCCTCCGGATGGGAGAAATTACAGGGTGTCATCACTTCCCAATTGTCAGTGGAAATGGAAATTGAAGGTGAAGTAAAGAAATTGCCCGGTCCTGCTCTGATTAATTTGCGTTCTCATCCTGTAGAAGAAGTTCGCAAAAAAGGGTATGAAAAGGAAATGCAGGCCTGGAAATCGGTCGAAGAACCATTGGCTGCAGCGCTGAATGGCATTAAAGGCACTGTGATCACCCTCAACAAGAAAAGAGGCCGTAAAGACGCGGTTGAAAGTTCCCTCGACATGGCCAGAATTGATCGTGAAACCCTTGAAGCGATGCTTTCTGCCATGCAGGACTCTTTCCCCATGTTCAGGCGATATTTTCAGGCAAAGGCAAAACGCTTCGGCCAGGAAAAATTGCCCTGGTGGAATCTTTTTGCTCCGGTCGGTCAATCGGACACCAAATTTAGCTTCCTGGAAGCACGAGAATTTATTCTGGACCATTTTACAAAATTCTCTCCAGATCTTGCTGATTTTGCAGCGCGTGCGTTTGATAACAACTGGATCGATGCAGAACAACGCGAAGGCAAAATGGGGGGAGCATTCTGTATGGATATTCCAGGAACCGGAGAATCCCGCATTCTCAGTAATTTTGATGGATCGCTGGATCAGGTTTCAACGCTGGCACATGAAATTGGCCACGGCTTTCATAATGATTGTATGGAAAAAGCGAATCGCACCCAATTGCAACAACGTACGCCCATGACCATGGCTGAAACTGCATCGATTATGTGTGAAACAATCATTTCAAATGCCTCCCTCAAACAGGTGAAAAGCAAAGAAGAAGAATTAGCCATCCTTGAAGGTATGCTGAATGGCGATTCACAGGTAATTGTTGATATTTACTCCCGCTATCTTTTTGAGAAAGAAGTCTTTGAACGCCGGGTTAAATCGGATCTATCCGCAGAAGAATTTTGTGACATCATGGAACGAGCACAAAAAGCCACATATGGCGATGGTCTGGATGAAAATTACCTGCATAAATACATGTGGACATGGAAACCGCACTACTATTCAGCTCATCTTTCATTTTATAATTTCCCATATGCATTCGGTTTAATGTTTGGTACCGGTTTGTATGCCATCTATCAGGAGAGGGGGGATTCCTTCATTCCTGAATACAAAGATTTGCTTTCCAGTACTGGACTGGGTTCAGCTGCAGAATTAGCGCATCGGTTCGGTATCAATATTCGTGACAAGGCATTCTGGGAAGGATCCCTGAAGATTGTTGAGCAGCGTGTCAACCGATACATTGAGATCTAATCCGTTTTTTAACCTACTAAGCAAACAGGTCTTCTGAACAATCAGAGACCTGTTTTCCTATTTAAACAGCAAAGATAGTCAATGAGATCCAAATTGAACTCTCAATAAACTTTCAATCAAGCCTTAATCTGATCAATCACTTTACATTTTCATTAATTGAGTATGGATTTCGAAATTTCTCTGTATTGTATAATTAAGAAAGTTTTTACATGGGCATAATTTTTTACCATAATCAATATAAAATCTCGCGGGAAATATTTTTATGATTGCCTTGCTCTCCGTCGTACCCATTATCGTCACAGGAATCTCTGGAGCATTAGGCGTATTCATTTTATTGATTTCATCGACAAGAAAAATAGATAAAGTTCAGATCTCCTTTGGATGCACTGCCATTGCAGTTATGCTATATGGGATTTCCACCACTGAGCTATATAATTCATCCACGCTGATCGAAGCAAATTTATCTCAAAGGATGCAGATTGCATCAATAATTTTATTTATCTTATCCTTTTTCTATTTCGTCATTCACTATCTCAATGTAGCTTTCTGGAAGAAATATTTCTGGGTGTGGATTGTCCTGGCAATTCTTGCTATAAGCCCCCAATTATTTATTTTCCAGCCACTTGTTTGGAATCTTAGAAAAAGTAATTTTCACCTGATCAACTTTTTTGGTAATATGCAGATTATTAATGAAAGCCTCCCAGGGATCATCACACAATTCACTTTCGGTATAGGTGTAATTTCTTTCTTTATCATCACAATTCTGGTTATTCAGCAATTTCGGGGACAGAAAAATAAGTTCAGGCATCCTTTATTTCTTTCTACGATGATTATTTTTATTGCCATTGTTAATGATACTTTAATGGGCGTTGGAATCATTAACTCAATCTACATTTTAGAAGTAGGTTTCTTAATCGTCATAGGACTGGTTGCCTTCCTTCTTTCCAGGAATATTTTGGATGCTATTGCTACAAAAGAAGCGTTGGAATCTGCTAATTTAGCCCTACAGGTTCACAAAGAAGAATTGGAGAAAACCATTTCAGAAAGAACTCATGCATTTCAATATCAGGCAGAATATTTTCGTTCCCTGGTAATTAATAACCCCATCGCAACCGTGACCTTGGACAATAATCAAAGAATACAATCCGTTAATCCAGCATTTGAGGAGTTGTTTGGCTACTCTCAGAATGAAGCATTATCCCAAGAATTGGACTCATTAATCGCACCTGAGGATCAATTTTGTGCAGCAAAAGCCTTAACTGAAAAAGCATTGAATAGCATAAGAATTTCAGATGTTGGCATTCGTAAACAAAAAGACGGTGGTCGAGTTCATGTAGAAATTTTAGGTGTACCTGTATTTGTAAATAATGAAAAGGTTGGAGTTTTAGGACTTTATCGGGATATTTCAGACCAATTCAAAGCTGAGAAAATCTTACATGAAAGTGAAATGCGCTATCGTAGTTTGTTTGAAGACTCCCCTATTTCATTGTGGGAAGAAGATTTCAGTTCAATTAAAATTGAAATTGATCGCTTTAAATCAATGGGGGTGAAAAATTTTCAGGAATTCTTTTCATCTAATCAGGACATCGTAAGTCAATTAATGGAAAAGATCAAAGTAATCAATGTTAACCAAGCCACCATAAAGTTATTCCTTGCAGCTTCCAAAAAAGATTTGATTGGTAATATCCAAAATATAATTCTTCCAGAATCTGTTCCAACCAATGGTGCGATTTATGCTTCTCTGGCAGAAGGTGAAAATCAATGGATTGGCGAAATCCATTACAAAGATTTCCAGGGCAATAATATTTATACTGTTTTGCGCTTATCGATCGCACCAGGATATGAAGAAACCTGGGAAAAAATCTTTGTCTCTATAATCGATATTACCGAACGTAAAAATAATGAATCTTTTCTGGAGTATCTTTCTACCCATGATCAATTGACGGGAGTCGCCAATCGGTCTCTGCTTTACGATCGATTAAATCATGCACTTGCGCATGCAAAAAGAAACCAGACAAAGGTTGCTGTGTTTTTCCTGGATTTGGATGGATTTAAGACGATTAATGATATGTTTGGGCACATGATTGGCGATCAGATATTAATTCAGATTGCCAATCGGCTTTCAGCGAATATCCGTGAAGCAGATACTGTTGCACGTTTTGGAGGAGACGAGTTCATTCTTGTGCTGGAGAATATTATCAGCATTGAAGCAGTAAAACCAATTACTGAAAAAATTCTTAACTCAATTGCCGAACCATACCGAAGCAATGGCAACCTTTGCCAGTTAACAACCAGCATTGGCATCAGTATTTATCCTTTGGATGGAACGACAACGGAAGAACTGATCAACAAAGCTGATACAGCCATGTATCGAGCCAAACAATTGGGAAAAAACCAATACAAATTCTTCAGCCTTCGTTCATGAAATTTTTAAAAAAACTGGTATTTTTTACGCTCAAAGAGTATGATCTATAGGGTAATGGAGAATAAATAATGAGAATACTCAAACAAAACCAAGAAGATTTATTGACGCTTGAGAGAAATCTCCTGAATGATCTACAAATGGCTTTGGTCAGTTTTGGAGCATCCAAAGCCGATTTAGAAACTCTCGGTCAGTCGATTCGTCAAATTGATGATTTGTTCCTGCTCGTTATTGTCGGTGAATTCAATGCAGGAAAAAGTTCATTTATCAATGCCTTACTTGGGGACAATTTACTGAAAGAAGGGGTTACTCCCACCACAACCCAAATCAATATTATTCGCTATCATGAAGATTACCAGGAAACGATTTCGGAAAAAAATATTCTAGAGATTGGAGCTCCAATTCCTCTGCTAAAAGAAATCAGTATTGTCGATACACCAGGCACCAATGCGATTGTTCGTAAACACGAAGAGATCACCAGTCAATTTATCCCACGATCTGACCTGGTTTTATTTGTAACATCTGCTGATCGTCCCCTTTCAGAAAGCGAGAGGGCTTTTTTACAACAAATCCGTGATTGGGGAAAGAAATTGGTACTGGTGCTCAATAAAGTAGATCTCTTACAAAATGACGAAGAAGTTCACCAGGTGGAAAATTTCATCACCGAAAATATGCGCTCACTGCTAGGCATTCAACCAGACATCTTCTCTGTCAGCTCAAGACTGGCATTACAGGCTAAAAAGGGAAATCCGCATCTCTGGCATGCCAGTCATTTTGAAGAATTGGAAAAACATATTCAGAATTCTCTAGATGAAACCGAAAGAATTCGCTTGAAATTTCTCAATCCAATCGGAGTTGGATTAAATCTTAACCAACGTTATGCGGATGTTATTCAATCCCGTTTAGAGCTACTTAATGAGGATTGGGACGTCATTAGCAGTGTGGAAAGACAATTGAGCTTCTATAAAGGAGATATGCGTCAGGATTTTGATTTTCGTATGGCAGACATCGAAAACATTCTCTATTCCATGGAACAACGTGGACAAATTTTCTTTGAAGAATATTTAAGAATTGCTCGTATTCCGGATTTATTAAAGAAGGAAAAAATACAAAACGCATTCAAGCTCGAAGTGATTGCTGAAGTTCCTCAACAAATTGAAGAAAAAATTCAGGAACTCATTGACTGGATGGTTGAAAGAGATTTCCGCCAATGGCAAGCTGTTTTGGACCATCTGGATAAACGCAAAAATGCTCATCAAGGCAAAATCATGGGTGATAACTTGAACACAAGCTTCCAATATAATCGGGAACATCTGATTGAAAGTGTTGCTAATCGGGCAAAACGAGTAGTAGACGGTTACGATCATCAAATCGAAGCAGCCAACATAGCAGAAGGTGCACAAAACGCAGTTGCAGCTGCAGCAGCCATTGAGGTTGGCGCGGTGGGATTGGGTACATTGATTGCCGTACTGGCATCTTCCCTTGCTGCTGATGTCACCGGTATTTTGGTTGCGAGCGCTATAGCCGTATTGGGATTGTTTGTGATTCCAGCAAAAAGAAGAAAAGCCAATTTGGAACTGACCAAAAAAATAAAAATGCTTCGTGAGCAATTGGTTTCAACATTGAACACCCAATTTAACCATGAAATGGACCGCAGTTTAGAAAGAATTAATGCTGCTATCGCTCCCTATACCCGGTTTGTCCGGTCTGAAAAAGAATCTTTAGATCAGGTAAACGAAGAGCTCAGTCAACTTCAAATTCATTTACTAAATCTTGATAAACAAATAAAACAAATGGAATGATGAATAAATAACGACTTTTAATGGAATTTCCTGGGCAATTGATTTACAATGTTAATACCTGTGTAATAATGCAAATAATGAGCAATAAAATATTATAAGGAGATACCTATGATTGTAACGACCAAGAAATTATTCGACTTAGCATATGGAAAATATGCAATAGGTGCTTACAATATCAACAATGTAGAACAGACAATGGGTTTGTTCCGGGGTTGTGTTGAATCGGAAGCGCCTTTTATTATTCAAATCAGTAAAGGGGCACGTTCATACACAGATAAATTCGTCCTCGAATCAATCATTCGCGCAGCGGATGTAATTTTCCCGGATGCAATCTTTGCTGTACATCTTGACCATGGCGATGAACAAACCTGTTACGACTGCATTGAGAGTGGTTTTTATAGCTCAGTGATGATCGATGCCAGTCATGAGCCATTTGACGAGAACATTGCGATTACCAAACGTGTTGTGGATGCTGCTCACGCTAAGGGTATTGTGGTGGAAGCAGAATTAGGACAATTGGGTGGCGTGGAAGAACATGTTGCTGTCGATGAAGCTGATGCAAAATTAACCGATCCCGACCAGGCGAAAGAATTTGTTGAACGTACAGGTGTGGACTCTTTAGCCTGTGCAATCGGGACAAGCCATGGAGCTTTCAAGTTCTCCGGAACACAGGCATTACGCTTTGATGTGTTATCCGAAATCCAAAAACGATTACCTGGATTTCCTTTGGTCATGCATGGTTCCAGTTCAGTTCCACAGGAAGAAGTTGAACGCATAAACAAAGCAGGTGGCAAGCTAATGGGTGCCAAAGGTGTTGATGATCGACAATTCAAACGGGCTGCAGAACTGGGTGTTACCAAAATCAATATTGATACTGATGGCCGTCTGGTTTGGACTCGTGTTCATCGCGAATATTTCCTGGAACACCCGGAAAATTTTGATCTTCGTCCACCAGGAAAAGTTTTCATGGCAGAATATGCAAAATTTATTGCGGATAAGAATCAGAAATTAGGAAGTGCCGGGCAAATTCCGGAAATCAAAAAATTCTTGAAATAGACCCTATTCAATTACGAAACACATCCAGCTAATAATAACTGGATGTGTTTTTTATTCTGATTCAAGTAGAAATTTCAAATATGATAAAATGCCAGTATGAATGAACAACCAAATCGTCGCATCGAAACAAGTTATCCCATAGAAATACTGATCAAACCAGCCAACCAGATAGATTCAGACTGGGTTAAATTAGGTGAAGGACCTGGATTTTTTGATATTCCCGTCGACATGATAGCGGAAATTAGCATTAAAAATTTGAAAGATGAAACAATCAAAGGCTTGATCGAAGAAATTCAGAATGTGGATGGCCTATTTTCATTCAACCTTTCCGAAAACCGCAATGTTGGTAATAAAGGAATGCGTTTTATTCCTTTACTGATGCAAATTTCTCACCTCAACCTGAGTGCCTGTGGATTGAACGATTATGGTATAGATCCCATCATCCAAATGCGCAATATACGCTACCTTGATCTAAGTTACTGCACCCGTCTGACTGATTTGAGTATCAAAAAACTCGGGGATATGCGGCGATTAGAGGAACTATATCTGCGGGGAATTCCAAAAATCACGCATGCTGCATTAAGAAAGATTGAGCGCCGGGATTTGGTTATTCGCCGTTAGTGAACAGTCAGTTTTTTCCGGCGCAAGCGTAAGCTATTGGTGACAACAAACACACTGCTGAATGCCATCGCCCCAGCTGCCAACATTGGATTTAAATATCCCATAGCTGCCGCAGGAATCAGGAGAATGTTATAGATAAACGCCCAGAACAAATTCTGTTTTATGGTCGATAGTGTCAAACGAGATAAACGAATCGCTTTTGGAACGCCGTTTAGATCTCCACCCATCAAAACCACAGGAGCGGAAGCCATAGCAACATCTGTACCGGTGCCTATTGCCATACCAACATCCGCTTGCGCCAGGGCTGGGGCGTCATTAATGCCATCTCCTACCATGGCTACTACTGCGCCATCCTTTTGCAACTGTTTTACTTTCTCAATTTTATCAGCAGGCAATACTTCTGCAATTATTTGATCCAGATGAACCTGCTGAGCTACTGCATTTGCTGTCTGTAGATTGTCACCAGTGATCATGACTGTTGTTAAGTTCATTGCCTTCAATGCATCAATGGCTTCTTTAGATCCAGACTTAATCATATCCGCCACAGCGATACATCCATACACTACATCACCAATCGCAACCAGCATGACGGTCTTGGCTTCATCCTGTAATTTTTGAATATCAGTTTGCAATTCATCAATCTGCCAATTCATCTCTTTTGCCATTCGCAGGTTGCCCACCGCTATTCTTTTTCCATCCACTTCCGCTGTGACGCCAGATCCTACCTGCGCCTGAAACCCTTGCGGATCGCTGAGGAGAAGTCCTCTCTGGTTTGCTTCGGTCAGAATGGCTTCACCCAGTGGATGTTCACTCCCTTTTTCTACGGATGCAGCCAGCCTTAATATTTCTTCTTCTCCCGCTGGAAAATTCTTAACAAGAATATCGGTAACCGCAGGTTGACCGCGAGTAATGGTACCGGTCTTATCCAGAACGACCACATCCAGTTTTCCTGCACGTTCCAGTGCTTCACTGGATTTAAACAGAATGCCATGTTCAGCTCCGAGCCCTGTGCCAACCATAACCGCTGTTGGAGTCGCCAATCCCATGGCACAGGGACAGGCTATAACCAGCACTGCAATCATCTTGATCAACGCTCGTGTGAATTGTGATATTTCTGCATCTGCCACAGGAGGAACAGCAAAAAACCACACCAGGAAAGTAACGACAGCAATGCCAATCACTATCGGTACGAATACAGACGAAATTTTATCAACCAATTTCTGGATGGGAGCTTTGCTACCCTGCGCTTCTTCAACTAATTTTATGATTTGTGCCAGAGCTGTTTCTTTGCCTACCTTGGTTGCTTCAAATCGAATGAGTCCAACTTTATTTAATGTTGCGCCAATAACGATATCACCAGGTTTCTTATCTACTGGCATTGATTCACCCGTCAACATGGATTCATCAATGGTGCTCTTGCCTTCAATCACTACACCATCCACCGGAACTTTTTCACCTGGACGTACCAAAACATAATCTCCAATGGTTACTTCATCGGTTGGGATTTCGATTTCTTTTCCATCTCTGATAACACGCGCAGTTGTTGCCCTTAGGTTTATTAATTTTTTGATTGCTTCAGAAGTTCGACCCTTAGCCTTAGCTTCCAGATACTTTCCCAGTTTGATCAGTGTTATGATAACAGCCGCGGTTTCAAAATATACATGACCTGGCAAAAGACCTAGGACAATTGGTATGGAGTACAGGTAGGCAGCTGAGGACCCCATGGCAACCAGTACATCCATGTTTGCGGAGCCATTACGCAGAGATTTGTATGCCCCAATGTAGTATTGCCTACCGACATAAAACTGGACCGGCGTTGCCAGGGCAAACATCACCCATTTTGGCCAGTTACTATGCATATCTATTTTGATCAAGCCCAGGTCCAATCCCATAGAAAAGATGAAGAGTGGGATTGTAAAGATCAGACCGATGATCAGCATCTTTTTTTGATAATTAATTTCAGCTTCCCTGGCTTGTGCTTCAGCATCGACAGCAGAATCTCCGGTTTCAACTGCCTGAAAACCAGCCTGTTTGATAATTTTTCGTAAGTCCTGCTGGCTGATTATGGTTGGAATATAAGTAACCTTTGCCTTTTCAGCTGAATAAATTACACTGCTATTTAGTACACCTTCCTGAGCGGATAAGGCTTTTTCGAGACGTCTGGCGTCATTGTCATCGCTCATACCCTGGACGAATAGATCTGCCTCACCCGTTGCGACCCCATAACCTGCACGTTCTACACGCTGTAAGATTATGGGGAGTTTCACCAGAGTGGGATCATAAACAACCGTCGCTCGCTCTGAAGAGAGATTCACGATAGCAGAATTAATCCCCTTTTCTTTCTTAATATTTCGTTCTACAGAAGCGACACAATTTGCGCAAGTCATTCCTGTGATGGGTAATACAACATGCTTTGACTCAGCCATTAAATATTCCTTTCATGATGATCTTCAAACTCTGGTGAAACTTTCTCTAAAACCTAATCAGCCGCAGGATAATTGATTTCTGCCAACAATGCTTTGATTTTACCGGTATCCGCAGGTTGTTCAAATGAGACAGTTACCTGTTTGGTTTGCGCGGAAGCAACTACTTGCTTAACACCTTCTAAATCTACTAATTCGGTTTGTATGGTATGGACACAATGTCCACAAGAAATATTGGGTACGTTAAATGTGATTTCAGTCATTTGATCTCCTATTTTTTAAACTTTGGTTGCTGCTTCAAAAACCTCGGTAATTTCCAACAACACCCGTTCTCTCTCATTTGGATCATCACCTTTAACAGCGGTGATCAGACATGAATGTAAGTGTCCTTCGAGAATCCTGGTGCTAATTTTATTTAACGAGGATTGGACTGCCTGAATTTGGCGAATGATATCAATACAATACGCATCCTCCTCGACCATGCGCTGAACACCCCGGAGATGTCCTTCAGCGATTTTTAGTCTTTGAATTGTTTCTTTATGGTCGTGCATCTTATCTCCTTACCCCCTCCCCATAGGGGGGGGATAATTTATTCTATCTAACTTTACCTTTATTGTCAAGTTTTTTTGTTAACTCTTGATAAAAGAATCCTATCGGTTTCTTCCACTTTGAATCCGGTTATAATCATTGTCAACACAAATTTGGAGTGACGAAAACGATGGATAAAAATAATCCACATATAAATTTTTCTGAAGAAGATACACAACCCATCCGAAAGCAAAGAGATCGGTCGTTGGATGTGACCCAACCCATGGAAACATTCGCGAATACACAGCCGATTTTTCATGATGATAAAAATGCCAATTATCAACCCATTCAATTTTCCAATTCCCGGTTACCATTGCAACGTGAACCCGAGATTCAACCGAAGAAGAAGCGAAAAGGTTGTGGTTGTTGTGTTTGGGGATTGATAATTCCGCTACTGGCCATCATCATTGGCTTTTTACTATTTCCCTACCGCACCAATGTACTGATCCTGGGTGTCGATCGATCACCAGAAGGAACATTTGTTGGTAGAACTGACACGATAATGCTATTGAGTGTGATTCCCCTTAAGCCGGATGTCAATTTATTATCAATCCCCCGTGATCTGTGGGTAAATATTCCGAATTTTGGTGAGAACCGCATTAACACGGCTCATTTCTTTGCTGAAGCAAACCTTGCCGGCACTGGACCTGATGCTGCAGTGCAAACGGTTCGTGATAATTTTGGAATATCTGTTAATTATTACGTCCGTTTCAATTTTGACGGTTTTAAAGATATCGTCAATGCTATGGGCGGCATCAAGATTGAAATTCAAGAGCCCATGTCGGGTTATGAACCTGGAACCTATCAACTGGATGGTGACCAGGCACTGGCATTTGTGAGAGATCGTCAGAGTAGTGATGATTTCTTTAGAATGCAGCGCGGGCAAATGATGCTAAAAGCCGCAGTTAAACAAATGCTCAATCCACTCGCCTGGCCAAGGATCCCATTCATCATTACGACCGGTTTACAGGCAGTCAATACGAATGTCCCATTTTTCGAAATCCCGCGATTAGGCGTTGCATTGGTACGGGCTATCATCTCAGATACGATCAACAGTCAAACCATAACCCGTGAGATGGTCTATCCCACCATCACTGCAGATGGAGCTAATATCCTCATACCTAACTGGGAAATGATTAATCCATTGTTATTGGAGATGTTTGGAGAATAAAACGTAAAAATCAGCCTATACCGTTTTGTGTATGTCGTAATCGTTCCCAGGTTTCATCATCCTCTAACGTAATGACTCGGAATGCTTCTGCATATTGCATTCCTTTATCTTTCGCTCGTTCGGATGCCCATTGTTTTACACGCTCACCAGGATCCCATTGGGGGAACTGACTCTTATGTGCCCGTAAAGCCGATAACTTTGTTTCCATGGTTTCGTCAATACTGAGGTAAAGCTCAGATTGTTGTTGTCCGTAAATAAAGACCTTGCGGGTTTTATGAGCACGCAATCCTTCATCTTCCAATTCCTGAAAAAGATTCGGTTGTCCGGCTGCCGGGAAGACAGCATCCAAAGCAGCAGTTGCCGCTGCTCTATGGTCAGGGTGATTGATGTAATATTCACTGGCAAAAACCACAGTAGGATCCCCTGTTAGGACCACCTCCGGTTGAAACCTGCGGATTTCCCGAACAATTTTCTTCCGTAATTCCAGGGTAGCCTGCAATAAACCATCTGGTTCACCCAGAAAAACGATTTCTTTTGCTCCAGCGATATCTGCAGCAATTCTGGCTTCCGCTTCTCGGATTTTTGCTGCTTTTTCACGGGTCATTCCTGGGGTAGCGATACCTACATCCCCACTGGTGCATAATAAATAACCCACTCGTGTGCCTGCTTTGGCCCAACGTGCTAATGTTCCAGCACAGGAAAATTCAATATCATCAGGATGAGCAACAATTGCCATCGCACTTTCTGGAATATACAAAGAATAATCTGTCATTCAAATACCTCAATATCATCTCATTGTGAACAAGACCCATTTTATGACAGATCCGTACATAATTCAATCATTCTGTCCAAATTTTCTTCCAGAGAAGGGCTTTATTTAGGTTTATCAATTTTTTGATATAACGGCAGCTGATTTTCTTTCCAGATCACCACTCTATTACGCCCCAAATCTTTTGCTTTTAATAAAGCCTGGTCTGCCTGATCAATCACCCATTCCAGCCGGGAGTCACAATCCCCTTCCATACTGGAAATACCTAAACTGACCGATATAGACACGTCGCCACGATCCGTCATAATGGGTCTGTCCAACACCAGTAACCGCATGCGGTTGGCAATATTCTGCGCATGATGGATGCTTGTTTCGGGTAGCAAAATGACAAATTCCTCGCCACCGTATCTGCCAATAATATCTGATGTTCTTAACACTGAACGGCAACGGTTGGCTATTTGCTGAAGAACCTGATCCCCAATGATGTGGCCATATACATCATTCACTTTTTTGAACAAGTCGATATCCAGCATAATCACCGAAATGGAATGGTTATAGCGGCAGGCCCGACTGAATTCTATTTGTCCAAGATTAAATAACTGTCTCCGGTTGTATAACCCGGTTAATGAATCAATCATCGCCATTTTTTCAAAGTTCTCATACATCCTGGCGCGTTCCACTGCAGCGCTGAATTGGTCGCCCAATGTTTGTAATAATGATATTTCATCACCAGAAAACACAACCTCTGGCGCCATCACCAGATGCAGAAATCCAATTCGACGTTCCCCTAATTTCAAGGGAATGCTGATTAAACCAGGATAAGAGATCGAAACATCAAACAATACCCGGCAGGGCATGAAGGTCACTGGCTCCTGATACTCACCATTTAATAAGCGTTCAAAAGATTTACAAACCGGGCAAATCGGATATGCATCAAAGGCTTCTTTTACAGGCTCTGGAAGCTTATAAGAACCTGCCAATCCTGGCCGGCCAAATTCATCTGCCAGGATTACGTATCCAAATCGAGCTCCAATCAATGAGACAATTGCTTCCAGACCCATTGACATCACATCTTTTAATTCGACCGATTGATTGAGTTGTTCCGCTACCTTCCTTAAAACATCCAACTCCATAGCTCGAATCTCTGCCATTTCTCGAACAGATTGTTCTGCCATTTTACTGGTTTTGTATTCTGTTACATCACGAATCAAAATGAGTTCATTTGGATTTTGATTACGAGTAGATAACGGTGAGAAAATAATCTCGTAATATGTTTCCTGCTCATCTTCCGATCGGATAACCAAATCATTTTGTTTAAAAAGAATTGCATCCAACCAGGGTGAACTCACAGGAAGGAGCGAATGCAATACTTCACCAACAACTGTATCACCATTGAGATTGAGGACCGTTTTAGCCTTTCGATTGATTTGTAGTAGTCGATAGCTTTTATTAACCACAAGGATACCGTCTTGTATATTTTCCAACAAAGAATGATAAATTAACGGCGAAAGGTCGAAAAGTTGATAATGATATATCGAAAATCCAATTAAAATACCACTGATGCCAAGACCGATCGCGGTGATTTTTAAGATCTCTGGCTGAAATAATGGAACCAAGCACAATATACTGAGGGTAAATGAAATTCCTGCTGATAATTTAAACATGATCGCCTGGGATTTTTCAATGTTTATCGACAATTTACTATGATTGTTGATTTCATAAAAAATAAAACCATAAAGCATAACTGAATAGATCCAAAAAACAAAAAACCAATTACCGAAATTAAAATCAACAATATTTAAATTATTGAAGGAAAATAGTTCAACATTCTTCCAGATCATTTCATCAAATTTGGTATTTAATCCAAATACAATGGTCACCAAAGGAAAAATAAAAATCATGGACTGCCGCCAGGAATTATTCCAGCGTTTATGTGCAGTAAATTGCAGGATGAAAAGTAAAAATGTTGCGGGAATAAAACTTAATAAAAATAACTCAATTCTGAGACCAATGGACACCAAATCCTGAGGTAAATATGCAATCAGGTTTTGAACAAATAACCAACCACTGGTAAAACCAAGCCAAATAGCAAATGGAACTGCTCCAACAGAAACGCGATTTCTAATGGCATAAACAGCAAAACTGATTAAGAAGGTTATTGTGATTAGTGAAATGATCAGGTAAAGAAATGATAAGAATTGGGTCATGCCCCCCCAGGGTATGAGCAAAAATAATAATTTATTTATTCTATCATTTTTTTATAAAAACAATATCAACCTAACAGATTTATTATTGATTGTTATTTGTTTTATGGGGTCGTCGATTTTTTATTGATGTTTGCAAGGACTTTGGCTTCTTGCGGGCATTTTCCACCACCCGGGCATCTGTAGAAGAAGCCAATAATGATCGAAGTTGATTGACAGCTTTCTCATCGTATTCAATTCGGTTGCAAACATCACATACCCAACTTGGAAAATCAGGTACTGTAATTAAATCATTCTTGTGCCAGGCATAATAAGTTACCAACTTGAGATGATAATTACCTACCTGACAGGAAGGGCAAAACACTTTACTTTTTTGAATTGACCTGCGCATCATTATCTCTTTAGTGGGCTGCGTTTACAACTAATGGGTGAGTTAATATCTTTATTTGATCAATCGGCCAATAAACGATCAATGCCTTTCCAACCACATTTTCTTTTGGTACGAAGCCCCAGCTATGGGAGTCAGATGATTGATTGCGATTATCTCCCAACACAAAAAACGAATCCAACGGTACTTCCCAATTACCTCGATAAGATGGTGGTGCTGAAATGTATGGTTCCTCCAGTGATTGGCCATTAATATAGACCAATCCTCCCTCCACTCTAATCTCATCTCCTGGCAATCCGATCAAGCGTTTTATATAATCTTCTTCCGGGTTCCCAGGGTAATGGAAAACAATTACATCTCCATGACGTGGGTTACCTATTGCATAGGCTAATTTATTAACCAGTAACAATTCTCCCGGTTCCAGGGTAGGTTTCATGCTGATATTTTCCACCCGTACACGCGGGAAAAAGCTATCGATAATGAAATAAAATATCAACGCTAAAAATAGCGTTTGAAAAATTTCCAAAAAGAAGCTGCGCCATTTAGGCTTTTTTTCTGTTGTTTCAACCTGCTCAATGGGTTGTTCCGGATATGTGTTATTCAAAATCTACTCCCAATTTCTTGTCTTGATTATAAATCCCATACACCATACAATCAAGGGAAGGATTTTACAGAATCTGAATACAAACTTATTCCTCAATTTTCAATTTTGTGCCACAGGATCGACAAAATACATCCCCAGAATCCGCCCGACGGCCACAGCGGTGACAGAATATCGCTTCCCCTTCCTGATGCGAGGGCATTCTTTTATTGCTAATATGACGTTGGCGTGATTTTGGTAAGATTTCTTTTTGCCTGTTCATATACCAGAGTACGCCAATCACTAACATCACCAGACCGGCTCCGGCAATAATAAAAGGTAATATCTGAGTAAAAGAAGTCTTTCCCTGGATGGTAATATCTTCTGTTAATGGAGTAACTGGTTGCACAGGAACTGTCATGCTTGAACTGAGTGTGTTATCTGTTTTTGTATATTCCAAATTTAAGGTAATTTTTTTATTAGCCTTAATCTCACCTACCTGGTTGGTGAAATAGGTCAAACCATCAGTACCAACACGAGGCTGCCCCATACTTTCTTTAAATGTCATATCGGTAGCTGTTATTGGCTGCTGAACCTCAAGTGAGAGGTTATTAACAGCATATTCTCCTACCCATTTAAATTCATAGTTGCGAAGAGGATTTTCCAGATCCAGTGATGAATCATAATATTCGATCCAAATTTCCGCATAGGGAGATGTAAAAGTCAACTGGTTCCATTCTCCCGAAGTCGTCATATCATAATCCAAAAGATATAATTGCCCGTCCAATTCCCGAACAGCAACAGAATGTGGCGCACCAACTGCAACCGGAATATTAAAATTAACACGTGCCGGGAACTTCACATTACCGGATAAGAATATATTGTTGATAACCAATACCGATGGCTGATCGTATTCAGGCCAGATTTTTACCTGCATTTCTTCAATCGTAATCTCAGATTGTGCCTGGACTGGCAAAGAAAACGAAATCAGTAAACCAAAAATAATGATGCCAAACAGGAAACGGCGCATGCTCCCTCCAAATTCATTTGAAAGATTGAAAAATCACCACTTATTTTCATGACGATAATTATAACCCTGCATGATTGGATAAATTACAATTAAATCCAAATTAGATAAATTTGCCAGGTATTGAACTTGCACTGAAATTCTTACCTGGATTTCAAAAATTGATGACCGAATTAGCGTATGATCTCTATAAATCGGGGCAATTTGTGTTTTTGGCGTACGGCTGCACGCCAAAAACACCTAAGCCACTTATTATCGAAAGGATATGAATTAGAGTATAATCACAAAAAAGGATCTTATGGCTGGAAAAAGAAAAAAATCTGTTGACGATATGTCCATTCAGGAATTGCGCCAGATTATTATCGAAAAGCAAAGAGCTGAAAGATCACGTCAACCATCTCAATACCGCCGATCAAACCGCATGGTCAATTTAGAACCAGCGGCAACACCAGGTTTACTATCTGAAGATGTGTCTCAATCTGAAGAAGATCTGGAAACTTATCTGCCGGATCGTAAACCCAGACGTACTTTTTTTGACCGAATGTTGGTGGGTATTGAAGTGATTGCTGTATTTGGTTTGATTTTTATTTTCTTTAATATTTTTGGGCTCTTACGAAATCTGAATCAGGAAGCAATCGCCTCTATGACCTTGCCAACCCTGACACCTACAGCCATCATTCAGGCGGTTGTGTTACCATCCGGACACACGCCTCCAACTGATCCTGGTGGTGTACGGTTCAACGAGGCTGAAATACCGGAGCACCTTCGCGCTCATGTACAGGCAATGGCCAGCCTTCCGTTACCAACCGCAAGCCCGGAACAGGCAATTCGAATCCGCATCCCAGCTATTTCGGTAGATGCACCAATCGTCATGGGTGACGGTGAAGAACAACTCAAAAAAGGTGTTGGGCAATACATTCATTCAACCAATCCTGGGCAGAATGGAAACCTGGTTCTCTCGGCCCACAATGATGTTTTTGGTGAAATATTCCGTGATCTGGATCAACTGCAACCTGGTGATGAAGTAATTGTTTACACCAATCAACGCGCCTACACCTATGTCGTACAACAACAGCAGGTTGTTGGCCCTCTTCAAGTTGAGGTTATGGCTCACACAACTGACCCGGTTGTAACACTGATTTCCTGTTATCCATACATGGTTGATACACATCGAATGGTGATATCCGCGACTCTGCTAGACCAATAATTTCAAAAACGTGGTATAAATATGGTCGCCTATTCTGATTCAGAATGGGGAAGAATTTGGTTGAGGAGAGTCTCCCATGGCAAAAAAACAATACCGAAAAGCTAAAACTGTTAGAACCGGCGAAAACACACCCGCTGCCGCAGTAAACAGCCCGAGAAATCGTTTATCAAGTACTGATTTCAACCCTGATTATTCATATGTTGTAAAGGATTTAAAAAGAATTGGTATATTGGCTGGTAGTTTCATCGGGATTTTGATTGTCTTAACATTTTTCCTGAGATAATCTCTACTTATTTAACAATAATAAAAGGCATTGTTTTTGACGATGCCTTTTTCATTTAAAACTCTTGTATTAATTTAGAAGTATGATATACTGGACTATAGTCCAATATATTATACTTCATTATGAAAAAAGAAACCTTATCCTCCACAATTGAAAGAACATTAGCGCTGCTTGAAATTTTTATGCAAAATCCTGAAGGCTTAAGTCCTCAGGAAATTCTAGAACAAACCAAAATTTCACGTAGCACACTCTTCACTTTGTTAAAAGAATTGAAAGATATCGGCTATCTCGATCAATCTGAACCGCGTGGTCGCTATATCGCTGGTCCTCGCTTGTTATCCTGGTCTGGGTCAAATTCACCCTCTTACCAGACTTTGATCAATGTTTTTCAACAGGAATTACACGGTAAAACATTTTCTGAAACCCTTGGATTGGCAGTTCCCGGTCCTCAGGGCATCTTATTATTGGATCAAAAAGAGGCGGATCAAGTCATCAGAGCTGTCTATTCCGTAGGCGAACCACTTTCCGATGACTCTGCAGCGTATCGTATTTTAATTCCACCCTATCAAAATCAAATAATTCAATGCGGATATAGTTTACGAGAAAATAATGATTATTTAGAAATAGCTGTCCCCATCTGTGCAGACGGTATCAAGCCAATCGCCGGATTATTAATTACAGTACCAAAATATCGCTGGGCTACCCAACAACTACTGGATGAATGGATGCCGGAATTACGAGCGATGGCTGCCCGTATTTCATATCGGCTGGGTGCTCTACAGTATAGCCCCTATCATCAGGATCAACAATCTTCGTTCCAACCCACCACCACGATGAATGATTCTCAAATCACGCAATTCTTGATCGGTCCCTGGACTGCCCGTTTGGCTTGTATTCGACCCGATGGTCATCCGCATGTCATACCTGTCTGGCAGGAATGGGATGGGAAAAAATTTAATATTCTTGCCTGGCATGGTAGTCAGTGGGTGGATTATATTCGCAAAAATCCCCAGGTTTCTCTCACTGTTGATGAACCATGGGCTCCTTATAGACGGATCGTGATGCGAGGTTCTGCCAAAGAAGTTCTCAATGCTGATATTGATACCCGCACATCATTGTTAAGTAAACTATCCCAACGTTATCTGGGGCAGGATACGCCACAACGTTTTATCAACCAGGTGGAAACCGTTTTTACCATCTTCCCTGAGACCCTCAGAGGGTGGATGGGCCTGGCAGCAGAAAAGAATTAAGCCATGCAGATTTCAATTCAATCGCTTTCTCATCAATATTTCAACGGTAAAACCACACATGCACTGGAAGATATTTATCTGGATATATCTCAAAAACAATTTGTAGCCCTGATAGGTCCTAGCGGGTGTGGAAAATCAACTTTAATTCGGCTGATTGCCAACCTGATTGTTCCTTCGCAAGGTGAAATCAAAATTGGCAATTTTCATCCAAGACAGGCTATAGAAAATGGACAGGTCGCCTGGATGGCACAAAGCCCGGCTCTCTTACCCTGGTTAACCGTGGAAGGCAATCTTCGATTGGCAGAACGTTTTCAAAAGGGAAAAGGCCAACAGCCATTAAGCGTCGAACAGGTGCTTAAACGTGTGGGGCTTGAAGGTGCTGCTGACCAGCACCCCAACACCCTCTCCGGCGGTATGCAACAAAGGCTGGCATTAGCACGTCTACTACTTCAAGATGCTCCTATTTGGCTGATGGATGAACCATTCGCGGCATTGGACGAATTGACCCGCGAACGTCTTACAGAAGAATTATTCTCACTCTGGAAAGATTTTTCTCCTACCGTATTGTGGATCACCCACAATATCCATGAAGCAATCAAATTATCTGACCGAATTTTGGTTTTTTCTGAACAACCAGGTCATATTGTGGCGGATATACCCAATGCAATTCCTCACCCCCGACTTGAAAATAATTCTAATTTTCAAGAACTTTTATTCAAATTGCGATCCATACTTCATCAGGATTCAAACGGAAATTTCGATTATGCAGCATAAACAATCCAGAAAAACCATTGTTATCACGCTGAGCATCGTAATCATTTTTTTCCTCGCCTGGGAATTAGGTGTATTCTTAACCGGTACTCCTGTATATTTGTTACCCGCGCCATCCCGTGTGATTCAGACACTCTTTTTGCATCCGGATACATTCGCCCAGGCAACTTTCTTAACATTGGGAGAGGCACTGACGGGTCTAATGATCGGCGTTCTTGCCGGGATCCTTCTGGCATCCATTTTAACCCTCTTACCTGGCATTGAAGATGGTGTCATGACGCTGGCAATTTTAATCAAATCCACCCCCATGGTTGCCATTGCACCTTTATTAACGCTTTGGCTGGGTTTTGGGGTTTTACCCAAGATTATTATTACAGCTCTGATGAGCTTTTTTCCCGTATTAATCAATGTTCTCAGTGGTATGCAACGCGTGGATCCAGCTCTCTACGATTTATTTAGGTCCTGGAATGCCAGCCGATGGGAGATCTTCCGTTATCTGCGCGCACCTTCTGCTATCCCGTATTTGTTTACCGCATTAAAAATCACAGGTCCGCTTTCGTTAATCGGCGCCGTTGTCGCTGAATGGACTGGCGCATCCGGAGGATTAGGTCGCACCATGTGGCTGGCCTACACCAATTTAAACTTACCCTTTTTATTTGCAGCTATTTTCATTCTCGCAGCCGCGGGAATGATCATTTATCGCATCATCACCTGGTCTGAAGCAAAAGCTGTTTTCTGGCAACCAGCTCAAACCAATTCTTAATTTCAGGAGAGTTTATGTTACAGCGCTCATCATCATTGCTCATCATCCTTATCATCATCTTTCTGACTGGTTGTACTCCGCTTTTACCTACAGCCAGCCCCACAACGACCCCAACCATCGATAGCATGACTTTCATGGCAGGTTATAAACCTCAGGCAAATTTACCATTCGTCGGAGTATATGTCGCACAGGAAAAAGGGTTCTTTGCCGCACGGAATTTGGATGTCTCCATAGAACATTCACCCGGTTCAGGGCAGCATCTGCAATTGGTTTCACAGGGAAAAGTTCAGGTGACCACCCAGGATGCTGCTGTCCTGCTCAAACGTCGATCAGAACCAGGATTACCTCTGGTGTCCATTGGATTAATCGGGCAAACAGGGCAGCAAGCTTTTGCGGCACTCAAGAGCAGTGGATTCACATCTCCCCTGGATTGGGAAGATCACATCGTCGGATTTAAAGGTACACCCCCACCCGATTTATTTGCCTTAATCCAAGCAGCAGGAGCTGACCTAAAAAAAATCGAATTAGTGAATGTTGGATTCGATCCCCGCATATTGACGGAAGGAAATGTGGATGTATATCCTGTCTACAAATCCAATGAGCCTTATATGATGCAGCAGTGGGGGTATGAAATTGATCTTTGGGACGCAGCTGATTATGGCATTCCTTCCATTGGCTTGACCTATGTTACCAGCGAGGAAACATTAGCCACTCAATCCGACATACTGGCTCGTTTCCTGGATGCAGCGATTGAGGGGATTTTATACGCAGAAAAGAATCCTAATGAAGCAGTTGAATTTGTACTTAAATATGCGGGTCCGGAAACAGATCGGGACCACATGCGTTTTATGTTGGACTCCGAATTAAAAGACCTGCGCAGTCCGATCACCGCTGAAATTACAATTGGATGGCATGATCTGCAGCAATGGCAAGCATTGGTTGATTTATTGGTTGAATACGAAACCATGCAACCGATTGATGTCAGTGAAGCATTCACCAATGATTTATTGATGAAAAAATAATCCGTAAGCAATCATCTTTTTTTAGGAGGACAAATCCCCATGTCCTCTTATTTTTTAAGCCTCATTCAAATAAGACTGATCACTCAAGAAGATCGCATCTTATGGTATGCTAAAATACATTCATTCCATTGAACAGAGAGAAACTATGACCAAATTACTTTACCAAAAAGATAGTTATTTGCAGGAATTTGAAGCCGTCGTATCAGCCATCGATCCAGAATCTAATGCTATCTGCCTGGATCAAACTGCCTTTTATCCGGGTGGTGGTGGTCAACCCCACGACATGGGATGGATCATCCTGGATGGTCATTCGATGGATGTAATTCGGGTAAAAAAAATAGGCAACCAGGTCTGGCATACCTTGAATCCAGATGCTAACCTCCCAGGCCCGGGAACAAGTCTGAGTGCCAAAATTAATTGGGGTCGCCGCTATCAACTGATGCGCACCCACTCTGCCATGCATGTACTTTGTGGCGTGGTATTTCGCGATTATGGTGCTCTGGTGACCGGTGGAAACATGGATCCATTGGAAGGGAGAATGGATTTTGAATTTGAGACTCTCAGCAAAGACCTGGTTCACGTCATCGAAGGGTCGGTTAACAATGAAATTCAGAAAGATCATCCCATTCGTGTGCAGATTCTTCCCCGGGAGGAGGCTTTCCAGATCCCTGATTTGATCCGCACTAAAATTAACTTATTACCGGAGGGAATTAACGAAATCCGCACGATTGAACTTGTGGGGCTTGACCTTCAGGCAGATGGCGGTACCCATGTTCGTTCTACCTCAGAAATTGGTAAAGCTCATATTGTTGATTACAAGTCCAAAGGGAAGATCAACAAACGTATCTACTTAAAGCTGGACGAATAGGACGCCATCATGCGCATGTCACTACTGTTCAATCAAACCCTGCGTGAACTTCCCGCTGATGCAATCACGCCTGGAAATCATTTTTTATTACGTGCTGGATATGTTCGCCAGGTTGCTACGAATTTTTTCATTCTCAATCCATTGGCGACCCGCAGCCTTCAAAAAATAAAAAATATGGTTCAGCAGGAACTCAATCGCCTCAATGGACAGGAAGTGAATATTCCATCATTATTGTCTGCAGAAATTTTGGCAAAAAGATCAGTCCATTCCTTTCTGGATGTTGATATGCAGGATGTTTCTGATTCTTCATCTCATCAAATGTATTTAACCAGTACAGCGCATCATTATCTGCCAGATCTTATCCAGCATACTATCCGCTCACATCGGCAATTGCCCAGACTCCTGTATCAGATTCAACCCAGGATGTTGAATGGAAGGCAGAACCGAACTGGGTTGTTGTCTACCAGATCCGTGACCAGGCTGGAAACATTTTTCCTGGATAAAGATCTGTCGAGCGCGACCCAACAATATCAGCGACTGATTCAGACATTCGAGAATGTATTTAAACGCTGCACATTGCCAGTTTTAACGGTCGAATTTGATTACCAACAACCCAAACCAGAATCAGGATCTGAATTCTTTTTCCTGCACCCCCAGGGAGATATCGAATTACTTCATTGTCAATCATGTGGATATCTTGTAAACAAAGCATCTGGCAGGGCTGTGAAACAACCTTCCGAACCCGAACCATTCGAATCCCTGGCAAAAGTCCACACGCCAAACACGAAAACCATTGAAGACCTGGCGAATTTTCTGGATATTCCTGCCTCACGAACCGCCAAAGCAGTTTTTATGACGGCCACCATAATAGAGAACGGTGAAAAAACTGAAAAAGTGGTTATGGCTATTGTGCGAGGAGATATGGACTTGAATGAAAGCAAACTTGCCAGAGTGATTAACGCATGGTACATACGTCCATCCTCGGATTTAGAAATTCAGTCTATTGGTGCAGTTCCTGGTTTTGCTTCTCCCGTAGGTTTAATAAATGCGCTGATCATTGTGGATGATTTGATTCCGAATTCTCCCAATCTGGTCGCGGGAGCGAATGAAACCGATTACCATTTCAAGTATGTCAATTACGGTCGTGATTTCCAGGCAAAGATAATTGCTGATATCACAACTGTGAAAACTGGTGATGCCTGTCCGCAGTGCAATCAACCTCTTACAGAACAATCCGGATTCTTAGTGGGTAAAATCACTTCCCCGGACACCTTAATGTCTTCGGAAACGGGTTGCAACTTTCAGGACGAATCGGGAGAACTCAAACCAATCTTTATTGGTTCAGCATGGCTTGATCTTGAGCGCATCCTGGGAGGTGTGGCGGAGCACGGTAACGATGATTATGGACTGATCTGGCCCAATTCCCTCACTCCATACCAGGTTCATCTGGTCGTTTTACCTTCCAAAAATACAGATCAACCACAGGTGTTTGCTGAAAACCTGTATCAGGAATTACAACGAGCACGCATAGAAGTCCTGTTTGATGATCGCAAGGAAAGTCCCGGGGTAAAGTTCAACGATGCCGATTTGTTGGGGATCCCATTACGCATTACTGTTGCCGAAAGGAGTCTTGCACAGGGACAGGTAGAATTCAAAATTCGCCATGAAAAGGAAAAACAAACCGTCTCCCTTGAGGATGTTCTCCCGCAAACAATGCATACACTGCTTGGAATGGAAAGAGAGATCGCACAATCGCTGGTGAAGTAAACAGGCGATTAAAAAAGTGACCTGTTTGTATTTCCAGGTCACTTTTTTTCTTCAAGTGAAAATTTCATTCATCTAAACAAGTTTACGGGGCAAATAACACGTTTTCTATCAAGAATCGCTCCACTCGTTGATAGTAATCCAATAATGTCTCATTTTTGCGGAAACCGTGCCCTTCTCCTTCATATAACTGATATATATAGGGAACACCCTGTTGGCGAAGTTTATCAACAATGACCTCAGATTGATTTGGTAGCACGACCTTATCTTCCGCCCCCTGAAATACCGCCAGTGCATCGCGGATGTTATGCGCATGGTAGACCGGTGACCAGGCGTGATATTTCTCAGCCGCTGCAGGAAGCTGCCCGATCATCGAAGCAGTGTAATGCGCTTCAAATTTATGTGTATCCATATCCAGCATGAACAAATTTGAGACACCATAGTTACACACCCCGGCTTTGAAGACACCAGGATGACGAATCAGACTGTTCAGTACCGTGTAACCACCTGCGCTGCCACCCAGAATGACCAGTTGTTTTTCATTCGCCAAACCCTGCTCCACCAATGCCCTGGCTCCCCCCACAGCATCCTCGACATCCACATCTCCCCAACGACCATTCAACATTTTTTTATAGGAATGACCATAACCTGTGCTCCCGCGATAATTGACATCCAGCCAGCCATATCCACGTGAGGTGAAGAAAGCAGTCGCTGCACTGAAACCAGCCGTCACCTGTGATGTCGGTCCCCCATGAATATATACGATCGCTGGTGGCACACCTTCTGCCTGGGAATTTGGATTGGAAGGTGGGTAATATAATCCATGAACTTCCACTCCATCTTTTGATTGCCATGAAATTGACTGTGGTGAGGATAAATAAACAGGTGAAATATTTTCTGCGGAACTTCTGGCTACCACGCGCCACGAATTGCCATCCCCAACGATAATGCGTGCCGGTACGCTGGCACAGGTAGCAATCAAAGCAATTTCACCCTTTGAAGAAACACTTATTTGTCTTAACCAGGTGTAAATACCGGTATCAATTTTTTTAATTTCTTTGGTAAATACGTTTAGTCGCCAGAGACTATTGGAACCGAATTGATTTTGTAATAAGAATATTGATTGGCTATCTGTGTTCCAGGCATAGGTTCTGACACCCTGAATCCAGGCTGGTTCCATCAAATGTAAATCAAGTGGTTGGTAAACGACCTGCTTTTCCATCGTGTCCAAATTTACCAAGACCAGTGCATCCCATTCTCCTGCGCTGGTAATATAACTGAGCCATTGTCCATCTGGAGAGAATTCAGGTTGAAAAATGATGGTTTCATCATCTCCAGCCACTGTCTGGATGATTTTTATACTGGGGAGTTCATCGACCTCCAAAGAAGCAAGCTTCAATCTGGTTCCATCCCAGGGCATATTAGGGTGATCCCATTCCACCCAGGCAATCATTTTTCCATGTGGATGCCAAACAGGTTGCATATAAAAATCAGCCCCCTGTACCAGCTTTTGTGGCCATTGAACCCCGGATGTGTCCACGACCCCTAATACGTCATTTTCGCCATCCGAGAATACATAGATAACATGTCTGCCATCCGGAGAAATTTTCGGGGCAGCGACTGAACCATAAGCCGGCGTAATCGCTTTTGCTTTTTCTGGTATTAATTCGCGACGATATAATCGTCCATCTTTGCCAGCAAAGATCACCAGATTGTTTTGCACAACAAATTCACCGCCACCATATCCAACCCCACCGCGACAGCTCATTTCTCCATTCAGGTCCACGCCAGCTTCACCAACCTGACTGGCCACCAGAACACCTCTGTCTGATCTACCTTCCAGCCAGACCAGAAATTCACTATTGGTATCCCATTGCACTTCATTTAGTCGGATGCCCTGTGAAACACTCAATGCAGTAATCGGACTCTCCCAGAGTCCATATGGTTTTTGTTGTTTATCGGTCATTTGGTAACCTTACCTTTCAATAAAATTTCCAAAAAGATCAATGATCTTTCCTAATGGCTTAAAACCAATGAATCTTTCCATTTCATTCCCATTCTTAACCAAAACTGTTGTGGGTACACTCATGACTGAATACTGCATGGCGATATCAGGATCCTGGTCAACATTGATATGAGCGAGCACGAATTTATCTTTCCACACATCGTTTAGTTTCTCTAATTCTGGTTCCAGCCGCTTGCAGGGTGCACACCATACAGCACCAAATTCAATGATCACAGGCATACTCGCTTTTAGTACCAGATTCTCATAATTTTCTTGAGTAATTTCTAACATTTTGGATCCCTTCCTTATTTTTTTTCATAATAAAAATCAGAAACAAAAAAATGCCTATTTCAATTTTCATCATTGCTTTGTACAATAAAAGTATAGTCCAAGCGCTCTAATTTGTCAGCTTCATTAACGAGCATGATTAGAAAAGAAGGGTTATCATGGATTTATTTTCAATTAGAAATGTTCAAAAAGAAGATCGGGAATGGATTAAAAGGTGGCTTATATTTCAATGGGGTGCAGAGATCGTCGTCTCTCATGATACTGTGTTCCATCCCTATGATCTGCCAGGATTTATAGCCGTGACCCATAACTCTGATGAACCACTCGGTTTGATCACCTACAATTTTGATGGAGATGATTGTGAAATCGTCACTCTGGATTCTTTACGCGAGGGTATTGGGATTGGTGCTGCATTGATTGAAGCTGTGAAACAGCATGCCCGTAACGTGGGTTGCAAAAGGTTATTTCTGGTTACCACCAATGATAATATCTACTCTTTGCGCTTTTATCAAAAAAGGGGATTTAAGATGACGAAAATCAACATTGGAGCCACTGACCGCGCCCGAGAGAAAAAACCAGAAATTCCGACGGTCGGTTATTTTGGTATACCCATCCATGATGAAATTGAACTGGAATATCGTCTGGACTAGGATTCTTATGTTGGTTGGCATCAATAATTTAGAAGTATAATAATTGCCAACTCTAAACTTTAAAGATGAAGAGCATTGAAGCAATTATCATTTAACAAAATCCCGCCTTTCCCTGTGTTGACGACATGTATTTTCTGACACAGGGAATTGTTTTCGGTTTATATGCTGCAGTCCTTCCTGGACCTATGCAGGCTTTTTTGCTTTCCCAAATCATCCGTTCTGGATGGAAACGCACACTTCCATTGGCATTGATTCCCCTTGGTTCCGATGGACCTGTCATGCTATCATTATTCTTTCTGCTTTCACAGCTGCCACTCTGGTTTACGCATGGTTTGAGAATCATCGGGGGTTTCTATATTTTATACCTTGCCTGGGATGCCTATAAAACAACAAAAAGGACAGATGAAATTTCAATATCGGATGTTCCACAAATTAGACAGCGGGTGACATTTCTAAAAGGGATCACCATGAATTTTCTAAATCCGAATGTTTACATTTTTTGGGCAACGATCGGTGTTCCTACCATTTTAACCGGTTGGCAAATTTCTCCCTTACGTGGCATATCTTTCGCTTTAGGATTTTATGGAACTATGATACCTGCGACAATGGTCTGGATAACGCTTTTCGGAACCATTGGATATCTGAAGCCAGCGATCAAAATAACAATTGGGCGATTGATCATCATCCTTTTAATCATCGTGGGATTCTCCATGATGATAACCGGAATAAAAGCAATCATTTAATCAATTGATGGGAATCGCTTGCCGCCTGATCTCTCTTCAGGCATAATCTAAGTATGTTCTATCCATTCGTTCGTTCGCTTTCTTTATCCCATGGGGACCTAGAATTTCCGGTGTTCATGCCAGATGCTACCTTTGGTATGGTTCGGTCAGTGGATAGTGTCGATCTGGAACAGGCAAAAATCCAGGCTGTCGTTATGAATGCTTTCCACCTGATGCAGAAACCAGGTACCAGCACCATTCAATCGCTGGGTGGATTGCACGCCATGAGTGGCTGGAGGCGCCCCATCATTACCGATTCGGGCGGATTTCAGGCCTATTCTCTGATCCGGCAGAATCCAAAATTCGGAAATATGACGCCCAAAGGAATCAATTTTCAGCCCGAAGGGTCCAGCCGAAAATTTCAACTAACACCCGAAAAGAGCATTCAATTACAACTGGCCTATGGCGCCGATGTGGTCATTTGCCTGGATGACTGCACCCATGTGGATGCATCGGATGCAGAACAGGAACTCAGTGTGGAGCGCACCATTTCCTGGGCAAAACGCTGCCGGGAGACTTTTGACAAACTCGTTTCCCAAAAGAAGCTAAATGACAAAGACCGTCCACTTTTATTTGGTGTCATTCAAGGTGGTGGTCTCAAAGATTTACGTAAACATTGTGCGGATGAATTATTGAAAATTGGTTTTGATGGTTATGGGTATGGTGGCTGGCCACTGGACGGCGAAGGCAACTTACTCACAGATATCCTCACCCACACCCGCGATTTAGTTCCCGAGCAATATCCCATGCATGCATTGGGTATTGGTCATCCTTACAACGTGCTGGCTTGCTATCAATTGGGTTACGGAATATTCGATTGCGCCATGCCTACCCGGGATGCCCGTCATGGACGTCTGTACCAATTCGCCAATCATCAGGACACTCCCCAGGCGGGATTATCGGGTAACTGGCTGAAATATCTTTATATCAACGACCAGGAGCACATCAAACATCCTGGACCTCTAACGGAAGGATGCGATTGCCTGGCCTGCAGCCGTTACTCACGCGGCTATCTGCATCACTTATTTAAGATGAATGATAGCCTGTTCTTACGTCTGGCAACTATTCATAATTTACGTTTTATGACTCAATTAACCGAACGGATTCAAAAAATAACCCATGGATGAACAACTAGAAAAAATGGTCAAACAGGTCCAGGATGGCGCAAAATATCGCTTCATTCATCCTGATTTGATTGAAAATATTGCCAGAAACGAACTGAAAAAAGGTCGATCCTGGAAAGATACTGTAAAAGCTATACGCAACAAACTCCATCAGGTCGGTTCAGCGTACCAACCCCAGGGTATCGACTATGAGCGTTTGTATTCTGAAATGAAAAGTCTTCCACAGGATATTCATAACCCGGAAGTAAGAAGATTTTTAATCCAGACCATGGGAAATCATGCCTCCACCCGCGAACGCTTGCAGATTCTTGATCAATTTTTTCTTGAGACTCTCTCTTCTCTCTCCCCTATCGACTCCATTCTGGATGTTGCCTGTGGGCTCAATCCTTTAGCATTGGCATGGATGCCAGTCACCTCTTCCATTCAATTAATAGTCTGCGATATCTACGTGGATCAAATTGAATTTTTAAATGCTTTTTTTGAACATTTCAACATCCATGGTAAGGCATTCTGCTGTGATCTCACACAACAAGTACCACAGGAAAAAGCTCAACTTGGATTGGTGCTAAAGACCATACCCTGCCTGGAACAAATCGATAAAAACATTGGTGCCAAGATCCTCCAGGATTTACCCTGTCAAAATTTGTTGGTGAGCTTTCCTGCAGTCTCATTGTCAGGAAAAAAGAAAGGCATGCGCCAGTTCTATAGCGAGCATTTCCAGACTTTATTACACAACACCGGTTGGAATGTTTCGACTTTTTCTTTCCCGAACGAACAGGCATTTTTGATTAAAAAATGAGCCGCTTGACGCTTTCCAAAGACGAAATCGAGCAATATGTTCAGGAAATCTTACGATCCCCAAAATATCGGGCAATCGATATTCCTCAGGATTTAATCGAGTCGCTCTACATCCAGGAATCCCCCCACCATAAACGGCTTCAGGATTTGCACAAAGCGGTGCGAAAGAAGCTCCACAACATCGTAGCAGGCTATCTGGGTGACAGTGATTATGGTCAGGCAACTCAGGATCTTAAAAAAGCCTTCCAGCAGGATGAACAGTCAATCAAAAACGTCTGTACACAAATCCTCAAAAGTCATATTTCCACGCAGGAACGCCTCCCCTTCCTGGATGTTTTTTATCAGGAAATTTTTTCCAGGGTTGGAAAACCGCGATCCATACTTGATCTGGCCTGCGGGTACCATCCATTTGGTCTCCCCTGGATGAATCTTGATCAAAACTGCCAGTATTTTGCCTTTGATATCATCAATGCCAGGGTGGAATTCATCAACACATTTTTTGGTTTATTACAAAGACCTATTTTAGCCTTTCAACAGGATATATTAATCCACCCACCTCAAATGGAAGCAGACGTTGCCTTTTTCTTCAAGGAAGCTCATCGCTTTGAGCAACGCCAACGTGGTTGTAATCGCAATTTCTGGCAGGCATTAAAAGTCAAACATCTGCTGGTCTCCTTACCGGCATCCAGCATGACCATGCGCCACAATAAATCGGTTCAACATCGCAGATTGGTTTATGACACCCTGAAAGACTTGAATTGGTCGGTTGAAGAGTTTCAGGTCGAAAATGAATTAATCTTCTGGATCAGAAAATAGCATTCATGTTTAAAACGGTTACAATCATTCCATAATGGCAAAAAGAAAACAAAAACAGCAGGAGAACACACAGAAACCTCAGGCAGCCATGCTTGAACGATTCCTACCAATGCTACATTCGGAAGAAGTTCAGGCATTGATGAACGAGTTGGAGCAGCCTTTGTACCCATCCTTTCGGATGAACTCCCTGAAAGTTGATCATCCTGAGGTGGTAAACCAGTGGGCACAAAACTACCAATGGCAATTAAAACCTGTGCCTTTTTGTGATACAGGATACTGGATAACCGCTTCCCCATCAGCCATCAGTAAAACCATCGAACACAGTTTAGGGCATTACTATATTCAGGATGCTGCCTCCATGTTACCCGCAGAATTGTTTGACTTCACCAAACTTGAGGACCACCCCCTCATTCTGGATATGGCTGCTTCACCGGGTGGTAAGACTACCCATCTGGTCAGCCGCACGAATGACCAGGCATTGATCCTCGCCAATGATTCCAGCCGTGAACGCCTGACCGCCTTGCGTATCGTACTTCAAAATTGGGGCAGCAGTCATGTGGCTGTTACTAACTACCCGGGTGAATATTTTGGTTCCTGGTTCCCGGAGACCTTCGATGCCATCTTATTGGACGCTCCCTGTTCCATGCAAGGTCTTCGGGAGAGTGATGCGCATGCCATCAAATCCATCACTCAGAAAGAAATCAATAACCTTGCCAGGCGCCAGAGCAAACTGCTGGAAAGCGCTTTAAACGCCTTAAAAATAGGTGGTCAGGTTGTCTATTCCACCTGTACACTGACAGTAGAAGAAAATGAAATGGTGCTGGATGAGATACTCAATCAATTTCACCATCAAATTCAGATTGACCCGATCGAGGATCTTCTCAAAAAACCTGCCCCCGCGATTGATAAATTCGAACAATTTGCATTCAACCCCCAGGTTGCAAACGCAGCACGCATCTGGCCATTTCGATTTGGAACAGCAGGATTTTTTGCAGCCCGAATGACTAAAGTAAATGAGATCGAGAGCAAAGTCAAACAACCACCATCAAGACCTTTATCATCCGCCAACTGGTTTCTTTATCCTGAAAAACAACAGGCAGATTTACTGCAGCAAATATACAATTTATACGGTATCCATCTGGAAGATCTGATCGAGCAATATGATTGGCAAATCTGGCAATACAAAAACAACCTGCATTGTTTTCCAGGCAAGTTCATTGAAAATTTTCCAGATTTACCGGTTCAATTACTTGGTTTACCACTGGCCGAAGTTACAGATAATGAATATCTGCTCTCACATGAATTTGTCTCACGCTTTGGTCGATTGGCAAGTGATAATGTTTACCTGGTAGAAGATGGTCAACTCTCCTCCTGGATGCGGGGGGAGGATCTTGTAAATCCAGACAGACAAAATGCCCCTCTTTTGATTATGCGTGATTATGCGGGAAGAGTTTTAGGGCGTGGAAAACCTGCCGGCGAAAGAATAAGAAACTTAATGCCCAAACGAGCATTGATTCACAATCTTGATTAAAATCACAAACAATTAAATATCCCCACAGTAATGCAAAATCAACGCCGAAGCCACAATGGCAGCTGTTTCCATGCGAAGTATACGCTTCCCCAGACTGAATGGTATCCAACCTTTAGATTGTGCAGACTGAATCTCTTGCTCACTGAAGCCACCTTCTGGTCCTATTAACAGAGAAATCTCAGCAGAATTCTGGTTTGGAAAAATGTCATTTAATCGTCTGTTTTGTTCATTTTCCCAGGCGATTAATCGGATAGGAGCCGGGTCATACAATGCTGTCTGAATTGGCACCAGAACATTTAACACTGGGATCAATCCCCTGCGGCTCTGTTCAGCGGCTTCCTTCAATATACGTTCCCAACGGTCTTTTTTCTTCTGAAAATCCGAAACAGGAATTTGAAACGACCGCTCACTCAAAATGGGTGTGATTTTATGAACCCCAATCTCACAGCATTTTTGAAGAATCCACTCAAATTTCTCACGCTGAGTCAAAGCTACCATTAAATGCAATCTGGTTTCCGGTTCCGTCTCAATTTTCAGCGTTTGCACGATTTTTCCAATGCATTGTTGGGCATCCAGTTTTTCCAGCCTGACTTCATATTGTTGGCCATGATTATCCAAAACCATGACCGTTGAATCCATTTTCAAACGTAAAACCCTGACGATCTGGTGTGAAACATCAGCTGGAAATTGGACTCTCGATTCCTGAATGTGTTGCGGGTCAATAAAAAAGTGATTCATACGGCTTTAAGTTACAATTATCCCATTCTTGTTATTATATAACCAATGAGTACAATTGATCTTTTTACTCGAAGAGTCTGGTCAACATCATCAAATAGCAGTAGAATTGGCGGCTGTTCGAGTACCATCATGCAATGCGAGAAAATGTTTTAAAGGAATAATTTTGAACCAGGAATCTGAAAAAATTAGAATGTATCGTTATTATGATCTGATCATGGTCCTATTTGTGACCGTGTTGATCTTGAGCAATATCGCCTCTTCAGCCAAGATTGTTGATTGGGGCGTTAGTCTGTTCGGTATTCCCCTGGCTTTCGATGCTGGCACTATTCTGTTCCCCATCAGTTACATCTTTGGAGATGTCTTGACCGAGGTTTATGGTTTTCGTCGATCACGCCGTGTTATCTGGGCAGGATTTGCTGCCCTGGCTTTCAGTTCACTGGTTTTGGCGGTCGTTAAAATCCTCCCTGGAGAAGCAGCCTGGCAGGAATATGCTGGTCAAAGCGCATTCGACTCAATCCTGGGTGGCATGAGCACCGGTGGCATTGTGATCGCGAGTTTGTTAGCTTACGTGGTGGGTGAATTTAGCAATTCGGTCACGCTGGCCAAAATCAAAGTAAAAACAGCAGGTCGTTTCCTATGGATCCGGACCATCACTTCCACCTTAATCGGACAGGGATTTGATACCTTGATCTTTGTAACGGTTGCAACGTTATTAGGTGTTTTCCCCTGGGTCATTTGGGGTAGTTTGGTGCTCACCAATTACATTTTCAAAGTTGGTATCGAAGCGCTGATGACACCGGGTACGTACCTGGTCGTATCAAAACTAAAACAAGCAGAAAGTGAAGATTATTACGATCATCATACCCGGTTCAAATTTTTCTCGATGAATTAAGCTTCCTCATTTTCAGGTGGGTCCGTTTTACCAGCTATTACAACACAGTATTCCCCCAGAATAGATTCGGTATTAAACCGTTCAATTAAATCTGTCAGTGTACCGCGGTACATCGTTTCAAACTTTTTGGTCAGGTCATTGGCAATGGCAGCGGGGCGATCCCCGAAGACCTCCAGAGCATCCAGTAGAAATGCTTTTAATCGATAGGGACTTTCATAAAAAATAAGTGTATGCGGCGATTGAGAATCAATGGCCAACCATCGTTTCCGAGGACCCGCCTTGCGAGGTGGAAATCCACGAAATGTAAAACTATGAACCGCTAAACCGGATAGCACCAACGCTGTGACTAAAGCTGTCGGGCCAGGAATGGCAGTCATCTCAATGTCTGCTGCCAGCGATTCACGCACCAATGTAAACCCGGGGTCACTGACAGAAGGAGTGCCAGCATCCGAAACCAGGGCAATATGATTTCCCGCATTTAATAATCCCATTAATTTGGGTAAGGTTCTTTTTTCATTATCTTCACGAAAGGATATCTGTGGCTTGTGAATATCAAAATGCTTCAGCAAGATACCGGTCTTTCTTGTGTCTTCACTGACTACATAATCCACTGAACGCAAAGTTTCAATGGCGCGAAGTGATATATCGCCTAAATTTCCAATCGGGGTTGAAACGATATAAAGCATATTTGTCCTTGAAGCCAGTATAACATGAGGAAAAGTTACCAAAGAAAAATCATCGAAACGAAATTATCAAACCTAAATTTTTTAGTATATAAGTCCAAGCAATTATTTCAGGTAGAATACTGATCTTTCTTTTAATTTTCTGAGACAAAAAAAGAAGCTGAAATTCAGCTTCTCAATGCACTTATCGGTAATCTTCTGGAATCCACAATTTGTTTATTTCACCAGCCGTTTCAGTTGTCAACTCGCTCCATTTATCAATAAATAAATAGATTTTTGCAATCGACCCGGTTGGTAAAGAGGAAATTTTATCCCCCAAAGTCATAACCAGTCCTTCTAATCCTGGATTATGGCCAACAATTAATAATATTTCTAACTTATTTGGGACAGTGGCTATTTTTTGAATATATGTTTCTGGCTCTGCCATGTAAAAATCTTCAACCAACTCCAGCCGATCTTTAAGATTCAACTTCTCCATCAATAAGGTAGCTGTTTCTTTCGCTCGAATGGCTGTCGATGAGAGAATTAAATCAGGAACCAAAGCCTTTTTCTTGATTAGTTTTGCCATGTTGGCAACATCTTTTCGTCCCTTCTTTTTTAGTGGACGGTCATGATCGGGCAATTCCTGTTCTTTCCAACTCGACTTTGCATGTCGCATAATTAATAATGTTTTCATAACTTCCCTCAATTTATTGCCGTTGGATATTGCTTGGAACAATCGCAGTATATCACGATTCAAAATTTTTAGATTAATTTTAACAATTTGTTAATAATCTTAGAATAATTAGAAGTCTAATTAAGTATATTAAATATTATTCACAAAATATTAAATATTATTAAAGTTTATTATTGACAAATTGATTTTTTATGATAAGATATTTATAAAAAGAAATGTATGATTAAGAATATTTATTTACAATATTGGAGATTGCGAGATAACCAAGAGAAGTAATGAGAAATCTCAGGAGGTTCGATGAATAAATTACCTACCCAATGCCCTATGTGCCGTAGTGATCTGGAGGTAACCGGTTTATATTGCCCAAATTGTGATACCAGCATCCAGGGACATTTTGCTCCAACTGCCAACCCATTTAACGTGCTTAATCAAGAACAAATGCATTTTTTAATGACATTCATTCGCTGTGAGGGCAGGTTTAATCGCATGGAAGAAGAACTAAGTCTTTCATATCCCACATTGAGAAATCGTTTGCAAGATATTTTGCGTTTATTAGGGTTTGAACCCAAAGCAGATGAACCCGTAAAATTCACAGCTGAAGAGAGAATGCGTATTTTAGATGCATTAGCCAGTGGTGAAATCAGCCCAGAGGAAGCTCAGGCTCAATTAGCAGGTAAGAAAACCGAATAATAAGGAGTGATTGCCATGACAACCCAAGAAGAAAGAATCAAAATTCTGTCCATGTTACAGGAAGGTGTGATTAATGCAGATCAGGCTGCAAAGTTGTTAGAAGCATTAGGATCAAGAGGTGCTGAATCTAAAACACCAGTTAATCCTCCTATTCCCTCTTATGATCGAGGAGGAGGAGGGTATCGATCAGGAAAATTTTTTCGTGTTCGCGTAACAGATACGGACACAGGTAAAACACGGGTCAACGTTCGCTTACCAATTGGATTGGTCGGCGCAGGTTTAAAAATGGGTATGAAGTTTGCTCCTGAAGTCGATGGAATTGACCCGGGTATCATTAATGAATTCCTCGAAAGTGGAGAAATCGGCCAGATTGTGGATGTCTTTGATGAAGAAGATGGAGAACGCGTCGAAGTGTTCATTGAATAATCGAAAACTTCCAGGCTATCATTTCTTAAACAAATTTCTAAGAAAACAGGAGATCGTTTCCTGTTTTTTTAATTTGCAATAGAAGGTTTTTTCAAGTCCTTGAAACGAATTAAGCGATTGTTTTGAATGTCTATCAGATCTAATCCGATTGAATTAAAACCTTCCCAAAAGGAAATCTTCTTCACATTATTCTTAAAAACTTCCCCATTCTCATAACACGTTTCCAGATAATAATTGGGAACTTTAGGACTGAGATGGTGAATGTGGTGAAATCCAATATTTCCGCTGAACCATTGCATCCATTTTGGCAATTCGTAATAGGAAGCGCCTTTTAATGCAGAAGCAACATAATTCCAATCTGGACTACTTGCCCAATAAACGCCTTCAAACTGGTGCTGTAGAAAAAATAACCATATTCCCATCAAACCTGCTAACCAGATAACCGGTAATTGAATAATCAGGTATTCCTTCCAACCCAGAACCAAACCCATAAATAGGATGACCGCTAAAAGAACAAGATTATGGTAAATTTGGAATTGGGTTTCTTTCTTGCCCAGTTTGGGATGTGGAATGCGATGACTGATCAGGAACATGTAAATCGGTCCTAACAAAAACATCACCAATGGATGACGAAACAAACGGTAGCCTAATTTCTCGATACGAGATTTAGATAAGTATTCATCAACCGTTAAAGTCATCACATCCCCTACGCCACGTTTATCCAGATTCCCGCTGGAAGCATGATGAATGGCATGTGACCGCCACCATTGTTCACTGGGTGTAAATACCAGAACACCCAGGAAAAAACCCACAATCTGATTGGTTTTTTTAGAAGGAAACAGGCTATTGTGTCCACAATCATGAAAGAGGATAAAAATCCGCACCAAAAACAAAGCGGCAATAATGACCAGGCCTGAGGTAATCCAATAAGAATATTGTAGACTCCAGATCATCAACCCCCACAAAGCCAGATAAGGAATAACCGAATTGACGATCTGGAAAATCGCCTTTTTTGTGCTCGCTCTGGTATAAGGCGCCAGATAGGGTTTGAGAATTTTCATATCAGGATATTGTTCCTGTGTTTTTTCCATTATTACCTCCAAAACTTTTCAAGATTAAATGTAATGGAAAATATTGTTCGATTCATCTAACTTGAGTCATATGTTTTGGCATGGTTTTTTATAAAAGGACTATTACCATCTTATTATTCAAAATTTAAAAAACAACTCTACATTAAAAAGGAAATTTCTACTCCATGAATTCATCCTAATGAATTTAAAAACTCCTAATCGAATCTTACATTTCTGGGAACCTTTTCAATTCAATAATTATGTGTGAATCAGATTTTGATTGTTTAAGAGAATTTGTTTTTTGGTATTTAATCCTGAAATGTTCTACTCGCTATATCCATCTGCAACAGCATTGCCAAAATAACTGAAATTCAAATTTCGGAAAAGAATTGCATATCATAACCATCGTTCAAGTTTTTTCATAATGCTTAATTGCTGTTTTTAGTCTTTAGTTATCTATCGAGACAAAGAAACAAGTCATGTTGGCAGTATAAATCATCTTCACGGGATTTCTAGTATATAATTGGAAATTCATCCTTTCTTTCCGAGGGTTTATGTCGAAATTCAAATCTGCAATCAACAAAATTTACCATCACATCATCCAATGGATACATCCAGTAGTTGGTTTTCCTTTGTATGCTGTAATTTTGCTACTGGTTATGTTTGTAGCCCATAAACTGCTGGTAGCCAACCTCGGGTTTTATTATGACGACTGGGAAGGCGTTTTACTACAAAAGCAACTGTTTAGCTTTCCCCAAATTTGGGGATACTTCCTGATTGATCGTCCATTTTCATCAATAATTCATTTTTTGTTCAATCCACTCGTGGGCACAAAACCCATTAATTGGCATTTGGTAGGTTTATTGATCAATTGGGCAGCCGTACTCTTTATTGTCAAATCATTTCTGCGCATTTGGCCGAAGAACCTGTTAGAGATTGGTTGGATCGGTTTATTATTAGGTGTGTATCCGGGAATTACCCGTCAATTCGTCATTCGCACCAGCATGGTTCATTACATCAGTTTTCTTCTCTTCAGTGTTTCGATATGGCTGATGATTAAAGCAGTACAGGAACTAAAACATCGCAAGATCTATCTGGTTTTTTCCTTATTTTTAGCGATGCTGCAAATGTTGATTATCGAATACTTCACCGGTCTGGAATTAATACGATTATTGATTCTTTTATACATCTTTAAAAGAGAGAATACCATTACTTCCACAGCAATTAAAAAAGCTTTTCTGAATTGGCTACCTTACTTATTGGTCTTTATCCTATTCGTAATCTTTCGAATGTCAGTATTACCCCTGATCCAGCAAGAAGGAATGACGGTCAAAAATATGCCTTCAATCCTGAGTTCATTTCAGCAAAACCCGCTGGTTGTTTTGGTTCAGCAAGTTGAAATCATCATGCAGGACCTTGTTTATGCTGTCCTATATGTTTGGTCCCAAACAATTGTTCCAGATGATATTGATATTCATGCCAAGACAACCATTCTCTCATGGCTGGTCGGTTTCCTTGTGGCTGGTGTTTCATTGATATTCATGCAACAATGGAATAACAAAAAGAAATCAACAGAAAGTGAGACTGAACCATATCCTCTTTTAATTCTTTCCCTTTGTCTGATCGCGATGCTGCTGGGTGGTTTGCCAATCTGGGCTGTAGGTCGTCAGGCGATCAAAGGGTTGTGGTCCAGTCGTTTTTTGTTTGGTATTGTGTTGGGAGCTGTTCCAATTTTTGTGTTAATCATATCCTGGATATTTGGAAAGAAAAGAAATGCAGGTTTTAGTATCATTATGGCACTGTTCTTAATGGCATCTGTATCATTACAAATACGTACCGCAAGAACATACTCACTAACCTGGCAATATGCAAAAGACTATTTTTGGCAATTGAAATGGCGTGCTCCAGCGCTGGTAGAAGGAACCTTCATTCTCTCGCCGTATACGCCTTTCCAGTTTAGTTCCGATTATCAAATTGCCTACGCCACCAATGTGTTGTATGCAACTGGTTATAGTAGTGAAGAAATGAAATATTGGTGGTTCGATGGCCCCGATGACATTATTGATTTCACAAAGGATATATACCCTAAACAGAAGGATATTGATCTTCAATTTCGTAACCTGAGATTTAATTCCAGTATGGAGTTTGCACTCCCTGTCATTTATAAACCTGCACGTGGTTGCCTTCAGGTCTTGAACAATGTGTATAAAGATGAACCGCTAATGTTGGATGTTGAAAATCAATTATTTGACACCTATAAAACCGGTCTCATCCTTAATGAAGAACGACCCGTTCCAATCGATATTTTTGGAGAAGAACCCACACCAAAATGGTGTTATTACTTCCAAATTGCAGATTTAGCCAGATCAGAAGAAAGATGGGGTGACGTCGTATCCTATTGGAGAATAGCAGAAAACGAAGACATGAAACCCAATTATGGCCCCGAATACTTACCCTTCATTGAAGCGTATGCCCATCTAAAAGATTGGAATCAGACCTACAATCTCATTGAAAAGGCTTACTTCGCAACGGAAAAAATGGAACCATTCATTTGTTCCAATTGGGAAAGAATATTTGCAATTACTGAATACTCGTCTGATAAAGAAAAGGTAAACGATCAGGTGCAGAATTTGCTCAAATGCAATGTCCTGCCATAAATTGTCGCAAGAAATCAAAACATGCTAACTGAAACTGACATTATTATTACAATAGTAATTAGATTTTATGTAATTTCTTCCAAAATATTAAGATTAATCCAAAACAAACATTAAAACCACTGTATGATCGCCAAGGCAGAAAACGCAATAAGAACGATTAATGCCCCCATGAGAATCTGCCATTTTTCCTGTTGATCCACCAGTCGAAAACCTTGCAACTCAGCCCGCATTTCCCACAGGGGGCCAGCTGTCCAGGCAAAAACCAGACCGCCGATCAAGCCACCCAGATGCCCCCAGTTATCAATCATGGGGCTTAATCCCAGTACGAGGTTGATACCCAGAATAAAGATAATATTCGACAGGATGGGACGGGCTCGACTGCCAAAGAAGCGTCTGTTGCGATAGATGAAAACACCCTGCGCAGATAACATACCAAAAATAGCGGTCGAAGCACCTAATGAAGGATTGGGCGTTAATACAAACGAAACGACATTCCCGGCAAATCCACTCAGTAAATACAGCAAAAAGAAGCGACCATGTCCATATTGGTATTCAAGATTTCTGCCAAATATAAACAATGCATACATATTAAAGCCAATATGAGCGATACTACCGTGCACCAGCACCGGGGTGATTAACCGCCATAATTGTCCTGACAGAATCAACTGGTTATACTTCGCCAGGTAGGCAGCAGGCAAATCAATTCCCATGGTATTCTGAGTCAGTAACTGTGCCAGAAAAACTACCACGGTTACACCCAGAATGACATAGGTAACCAGAGGTGTAGAGGCCGGGTTATCAACTTCCACGCGCACAGATGGCTGCGGTGGAGGAGGTGCTGAGGAGTAGCTCTCAGGTGTTTTTTCGAATTTCATTACATTCATAAGGTTATCTTTCTGGGAATGGTGCGGTGGTGTTCGGCATGGATGATATCAATAATCGTATCCACAGCTTCATCCAAACAATTATGACGATTTACCACCATGTAATCAAAAATAGGCAGATATTCCAATTCCCACTTCACTTTGTTCAAACGAATTTTCATGCTTTCTTCAGTCTCCGTCTGGCGATTATTGAGGCGCTCATGCCATTCTTCCACACTGCTGGGTAACAGAAAAATGAGTACCGCATCCGGATTTAATTCTCTTAATTTTGCTGCGCCCTGCACATCCACACGCAGGATAACATCAAGTCCACTTTGCATGGCTTTGCGCACCTGTTCTTTGGGAATTCCTTTGTAATCCTCATATACAATTGCATATTCCAGTAAGTCACTTGCATCGATCATGGCTTGAAATTCTTCTTTGCTATAGAAAAAGTAGTCCACGCCATGTGTTTCTTCCGGTCTGGCTTCTCGTGTGGTTGCCGTCACAACAAAGTGCAAGGGTATATTGCGTTTCTTCAATGCCTGTAAGGTTACATCTTTGCCTACACCTGAAGGTCCAGAAAGCACAATCAGCAATGGTTCGGGCTTGAGTAAGTCAAAAGATATACTGTTCTTATCGCTCATTGGACCTCAACATTCGTTGTTTGATTTCTCGTATTTCATCTGAAAGAATCAAATTTGCCAAAATATTTCTGATTCTATAATAGACAAATTATAATAGATAAAAGCTGTTCATCAAACTTTTAGCTGGTGAAAACCAATTAAGAGTAAAAGTTCAGTAAAATTACTTGAGTAAAAAGGACTTTCTCATATGCCACTTTATGAATATCGCTGTTTGGAATGTAAACGCCGCTTTGATGTATTCATGACATATGCGGAATATGGTAATAAAACCGTTGTGTGTAAACACTGTGGTAGCCAGCGAGTAACCCGCAAAATTGGCAGAGTCAGAATTGCAAAATCCGAAGATAACCGGTTGGATGATTTCTCTGATCCATCCAGCCTGGAAGGGTTGGAAGATGACCCCGTTGCGCTTGGAAAAATGATGCGTAAGATGTCCGGTGAATTGGGAGAAGATATGCCGCCCGAATTTGATGAGGTGGTAAATCGGTTGGAAAAAGGCCAGTCACCGGAAGACATCGAACGTGATCTGCCTGATCTGGCAAATGATCTGGATCCAGGTATGGGTGGTGGTTTCGGTGGTGGAATGGATGATGATTTTTAGTTTGTAAATAAAATCATCCTTATTTGAAATCAGACTTAATCAACCAGTTGTTGTAGCCGCTCGTAAGAAGTAACCCAGGCAATCCTTCGGACAAATTCTGCCAGCGATTCACTTTGTGCGCGCAGATTTCTTACCGCCTCTCCCACCGGGTCCTCACCTGCAGCACCACCTGGCTGGTCAGCATAGGCCCCATGAAAGGCGAAATAAGCCTGGTTTATTAGCCGGATATTGTACCCATTTTCCACAAATAGTATACGTCGATCTTCCATATAAGCTTCTGCTTCTTCGATTTTTCCTTCTGCTAATAAGGTATCTGCAGTAACCCTGGTCTCATGCATCTCAGCCCGAAAATCAAAGGCAGGTGGATCCTGGGGTTCCTCAACAATTACTTCTGCCACAGATGTTGACGCTGCAACTGGGGGCGGTAGTAATGCGGGATAAAAGTTTTCAATCACAGCACTCCCCAGCTCTTTACCAGCAATCGAGGCTGATGTTTCGTTGATGATTCGTAATTCAGGTGTCTGACCGTACAGCATCCCTAATGGGCGCAAGGTTAAAAAATTATGGACCCACTCATGCGAAACCACTTCAGACAACCAGGTTAAGCTGCTGGTCTCCATGACCATGGTCGGATATACGCCAACACCACCGATTTGAACCACCAAAGCAGACACATTCATTTTATCTTCAACAGCCTTTTCCAGAGCAACAATCTGATCCAGTGTCAAATCTGGCAACAAGGATATATCTGCGTCCTGGCGAATGATGTCCCGGGGAGACACAATCAATGCATACGGCATGGAGGTGGTGTGGTATTGCACAGGTGGCATTGGTTGGTGAATGAAGCCCAGGCTTTTGTCACCGGCTACATAAGATACCTGGTGCTGTAATATGGCTTCATACAGGTAGCCAACGTGGCGCAATTCTTCCTGAACCTGGCGTTGTCTATCCAGATAGGGTTCCGCCTGAAACTGTGGATTAAGAATCGCTGGATCTGCGTAAATATGATTGATCACTTCTCTCAACTGCCGTTGTTCATTAATCAAATCGAAATAATTTAAAGTAATGACTTTCTGTTGTTCTTCGCTCAAATACCGGTGCGTACCCAATGAAATCTGAGCAGCTTTTCTCATTAATGTCTCTAAAGTCCAGGAGACATAATCAAACTCCATCCAACGGGTTTCCACCCGCACAATTTCGCTGGTTTTTAAGGAAGGCATGCCGCTGTTACTGAGGATAAGAATCAACAATAGTCCCCAAAAAATATTCCTTCCAATGACTTTTACATTTCTCTGCATACTTTATACAATCATTATACAATTGAGTGCGTCGTTTACACATTAATGGTATTCTTATCGCAATAATTTTAACATGGATGTCCACTGAACCGAATGTAATTAATAAATTTCTAACGATTGCACTTTTAAAATAGGATTACAATAAACAAGGAAAAAATTTGATTCCTGAAAATCACAAGTAGATATTGAAAACAAGGGGATCAAAACCAAGCCTTAAAAACTATATCTATAACAAATTATCCACAATCATTTTCTTTAATGGTTGTTTGGATTTTTTATTTGTTCAGGAAGGGAAGTATGAAGAAAACAATCATAATCATTTTAATCCTCGCCATAATCGGAACGGGTATCTATTTTGGGGTGCGATTTGCGCAGGATAATGCTGCCAAAAATATGGCATCCACTTTTCAAACCATCACCGTTTCACGCGGAAACCTGACTGCTATCGTAGGCGCTACTGGAACGGTGCGCGCCAATCAAACTGCATTGGTCAGCTGGCAAACGACAGGCCAGATTAATACCATTAATTATGATTTGGGAGAAACAGTTTCTGCAGATTCAATTCTTGCGTCTTTAAAGAAATTTTCCCTCTCTCAAAACATTATTCTGGCAGAAGCTGACCTGGTGACCGCAAAACGGAATCTTGATACACTCATAAATTCCACCTTAGCACAGGCGCAGGCTCAGGCGAACCTGGCCAATACAACGGATGCGCTCGACAAAGCAGAAACACGCCGAGAATCAAAACAGTACCAACGTGCTTCACAAAACACCATCGATGAAGCCTATGCCAATTATATTGTGGCAGAAAACAACGCCAAAGAATGGGAAAAACGTTACGACAATGTCGATCATCTCCCGGAGGATGACCCCATACGGGCAGCTGCTTTTGCTGAATGGGCTGCTGCAAAAACACTGGCTGATCGTGCAAAAGCAAACTGGCGTTATGCTCAGGGATTGCCAGATGAATCAGAAATTGAAATTGCTGATGGAAATCTCGCTTTGGCTCAAGCCCAATATAATGAAGCGTTGCGCGAGTGGGAACGTCTCAAAGACGGACCGGATCCTGATGACATTGCCGCTGCTGAGGCTCGCATCGCTGCCATCGAAGCAACGATTGATCTGATCAATTCACGCGCTCCATTTGATGGAACAGTGACTGAGGTTCGCTCAAAAACCGGTGACCAAATTGCTCCGGGAGCTGTTTCTTTTCGTATCGATGATTTATCACGATTATTGGTGGATGTTGAAATTCCAGAAATTGATATCAATCGCTTAAAAATTGGGATGCCAGCCCGTATCACTTTTGATGCGATCAATGACAAAGAATATGAAGGGATTATCACTCAGGTTGCTCAGGTTGCTAATATTACGGCAGGTATTGTCAATTTCACGGTTACGCTTGAGCTTACCAACGCCGATGAATTTGTTCGTCCCGGCATGACGGCAGCTGTGAATATTGTTGTTAGTGAAATCGAGGATGTTTTGATCATTCCCAACCGCGCTGTACGGCTAAGAGAAGGACAAAGAGTTGTTTACATTCTTAAACCAGGAGAACTGATTCCCAACCCTGTCGATATAACGATTGGATCAACATCTGACCTGCAAAGTGAAATACTGGAAGGTGAAATCAAAGAAGGTGATGTGATCGTACTCAACCCGCCTACTGAATTCACACCTCAGGGTGGACCTTTTGGTGGCGGATTCTAGAGGTAACAATGAATGATTGGGTAATTGAAACCCGTAATTTAAAAAAGATTTACAGGATGGGTGAAGTTGAGGTCCGTGCACTGGATGGTGTCGATCTTAATATTGAACGTGGTTCGATTGTATCCATCATGGGACCCTCCGGTTCAGGAAAATCAACTTTGATGAATCTTTTAGGATGCCTGGATCGTCCCACGGAAGGTGATTATATTCTGGATGGTGTCCAGGTTTCACAGATGAACGATGACCAGCTAGCCGCTGCCCGTAACCATCTGGTCGGCTTTGTTTTTCAGAGTTTTAATTTGTTATCGCGTCAATCAGCGCTGGCGAATGTAGAATTACCATTACGATATGGCGGTATCACCAAAGGTCGCAAGCAGAAGGCGATTGAAGCCCTCACCGCGGTTGGACTGGGAGATCGTGTTACCCACAGACCCACTGAACTCTCCGGTGGTCAACAACAACGTGTGGCTATCGCCCGGGCACTCATCAATGATCCAGCCATCATCATGGCGGACGAACCTACCGGCAACCTGGATTCCAAATCTGGCAAGGAAATCATGGATCTGATCCTGAGTCTCAACAAAACCAGGAAAACAACGATCATCATCGTCACACATGATCAGAGCATTGCCATGCAGACACAACGCATTATTAACCTCATTGATGGCAAGGTTGTTGGTGAGGAGGTGCCTGCATGAACATCGGACAGGCAATCATCGAAGCACTTGAGTCTCTGAACGCCAACAAAATGCGTTCCGGGTTAACCATTTTGGGAATCGTCATTGGTGTAGCCGCGGTGATCGCTATGCTGGCAGTCGGCAGTGGCGCTCAGAACACCATCACCGGATCCATCAGTGGTCTGGGTTCCAATCTACTCTTTGTATTTCGTGGTGGCAATGATAATGTACGTAACCCTCAGCCCTTAACCCGTGGAGATGCGGATTCTATCGCAGATCCTTTTCAAGCGCCATCCGTCGCGTTGGTGGCACCGTATATCAGTTCCAATTTATCGGTAACCTCTGGTGGAGAGAGCATCAGTTCCAGCATTAATGGGGTCACACCTGAATATTTAGAGGTGCGAAATTACTCATTACTGGAAGGCGATTTTATAAGTGAGGAAAATATCCTCGGGCGTGGCTCTGTAGCCGTCATTGGTGTGGAAGTCGCGGATAAATTGTTCGGGCATCGTGATGGATTAATCGGAGAGACTCTCCGTATCGAAGGACAACCATTCCGTGTCATTGGTGTGTTAACCCCACGCGGTGGCGGCGCTTTTGGTAGTGAAGACAATATTGTCATCATACCTTTCTCAACAGCCCAATCCCGCCTGATCCGGCGTTCCAGCGATCGCGTGGATTTTATCCTCGTACAGGCTGTCAGCGCGGATCTGGTCAACCAGGCATCCGATGAGATCTCGCAGATCCTGCGCACCCGTCATCGCACCGATCTGGGAGCAGATGATTTTCAGATCTTTTCTCAGCAGGATTTTGTTGCCACTGCTCAGAGTATCACCTCTGTC
>JAHYJK010000195.1 GCA_019429225.1 Anaerolineaceae bacterium | reverse complement strand
CGGTGTAGTGGGAAACCAAGATTGTTGCGAACGACTGGTCTTATGATTGCGTTATCCTATGAATCAATCCACGGGATAGGTATTCACAGGATAAAAAAACCAAAAATCCTTTGAAAAGGATTCTCCAACCTTTTTCAAAAGGTTTGAATTCTGGCTATCCATGGATTTGAATCCATGGTGCCTACCAAAAAGACCACTTATTTTAGGAAACGTTATAATCAAACCAGAAATGTGATGGATGGACGATCTCCACTTTCAAAGGATGAATGATGAACCATATCACGCAGTTTCAATGCCCGTTAGGCACTTTGTTTGCCATCGCTGAGCAGGAGGGAATTGTGCGCCTGGACTTCCTGGATAATCCGCTGGATGAGGACGAGCAGCGTGCTCTGGCAACTAAGCAAGGTATAACGGACAATATCTCCTTCGAGAGGAATGCGTTGTTGGATGAGCTGGTAAAGCAAATTGCGCGTTACTTTCAGGGGAAACGCCGGCATTTTGATCTGCCACTCTTGTTGCGTGGGACAACCTTCCAGCGCCAGGTGTGGGATGCGCTGCTGACAATCCCCTATGGCACCACCATCTCCTATGGTCAGTTGGCAGTCAAAGTTGGCCGCTCGAGCGCAGAATCCAGCCGGGCGGTGGCGAATGCGAATGCCCGCAACCCAATCGCGATTCTGGTACCGTGTCACCGCGTGATCGGTGCGGATGGCAGCCTGACGGGCTATGCCGGTGGATTGTGGCGCAAGCAGGCCTTGTTAACTTTGGAAGGGGTGGGGCTTCCGTTTCCTTTTTAGCTGACAGCTCACCGCTGACTGTTGACGGCAAAAGACAGGTACGCAAAAACGTAAAATTATTAAAGTTTATGGTGTAAAGAATGCTCTTGTCCTGGGATATAATCAAAGTACAATCCGGGTAATGGGAGCCAACATGAGTGCAGAACAGAAAATGAAGAAGTGTAAGTTTTGTGGCAAGAGTTTGCCCGAGGAGGCGATCTTCTGTTATTACTGTCACCGCGAGTTGTTGACCCGGCCAGAGCGACCATCGAGTGGTGTTGAATCAAAACCCGTTAATTGGATGGTTGTGGGAGTGATTGCTGTGATTGTGCTGGTGATTATCGCTGTGGTGCTGTTGGGCTCTTGAGCGATCGGGGCAGGCACAAAAACATGGGCAGGTCTTGGACCATGCCCGTACGGGTATTTAAAAATCAGGCAGGGTAATAGGTCTGCATGTTCTTGAAGGATTTGCGTACCAATTCTTCCAATACCCCCATATCCACATCTGCCAATTTGTTGATGTACAGGCATGATTTTCCCAATTTGTGCTTTCCAAGCTTGCTGAAGAGTTCATCATAGGATTTGTCATCTGGCTGGATATAACAACCCATCAGGTAAAGCGTCAGGTTTTGTTTGCGCGGGGAAAAGCCTACCAGAGCGGCATCACCTTCATGACCGGTGGCATAGCGGTAATGGTATTCTCCGAAGCCGACGATACTGTCCCCCCACATTTTGGGCTCGAGACCTGTTACTTTATGCATCAACGCCAGCAACTTGAAGCTATCGGCACGCTTGCCTACGTGTTCCACGGTATTTAAAAATGCTTCTACATCTGCATCATTTTGGGTTGACTTCAGATCTGCCATTGTTCCTCCAAGTTTTTTATTATGGTGGAAAATGATGGCGATTTCAACTGATCGCATAAACTTACAGGTTGAAAGTTGAAAGTCTCAAGACGAAAGTTTGTGTTGACTAGTCCTAAAAAATGTTGACTGAAAATGACAGCTCAACTGCTCTTTCATGTGATTCTCTGGGATTAAAACCGGTGAATTGGATATAAAAAAGCACACCCATCTTTCTTTTCTCCCTTTGCGGTACCTTTGCGACTTGCGTCCTAGAAAAAGATTTTCACCCACTTCAACGCTTTTTGCTTCCAGGGGACGCGGTGTGTCACACCCGTGCTGGGCTCAGCTTGCAGACGATCGCGGTTAGCCAGGTACCAGTGATAGTTGCGGATCATCGCCTGCTTATTGGAGTACTTCGGCAGGTAGTTGAGCTTCTGTTGCGCCTTCTCGACGGAAACGAACGAATCCTTTGAGGCAGTCTCGTAAATCCACGGATACAACGGCGAGAGCTTGAGCGCTTCCAGCACACGCAGCGCCAGCACCACCGGGCCAACCGGGAAGGGGATGATCTTCTTGCCGAAGCCGGCTTCATCCAGGACAGCCTGGTAATCGCCCTTCATGGTAGTGAACTCGGTGGCGGCAATGTTAAAGGTGTCATTGACCACATCCTCATCCAGGGTCATACAGGCGTGGATAGCTTCACACAGGTCTTCCACATCCAATAGCTGATAGCGGTTGTTGCCGCTGCCGATATTGGGGAAGTTCTTGCCCTCGGATGCCCATTCGTAGAAGATCGCAAATACACCCAGGCGTTCGGGTCCTACAAAGGACTTGGGCCGCAGGATGGGGACACATAAACCCGACTCACGGAACTGATGGCAGGCCTGCTCAGCCTGGATTTTAGCTTTGCCGTAATCGCCCACACCGATCATCGGATCGCTCTCGTACAACGGATGATGATCGGGGACACCATACACGGCGGTGGAGGAGATGTGGATGACGCGTTTGACTCCGTATGCCTGGGCAGTTTGCAAAACGAGACGTGTACCGACCACATCGGTGGAGTAGATCTCTTCGGGGGTGTAGAGCGGCAGGGCGGCAGCGGTGTGAATGACCACATCGGCACCTTGCATGCTCTTGCGTAGATCGGCCTCTTTACGGATGTCCCCCTGCAGGAACTGGATCTGATCGCGCTCGGGGTAGGTGAAATCGACCAGGTCAATGCCACTGATATCAGTGTAGCCATGCGCCAGGAGATAGCGTACCAGATTGATCGAAAGGAAACCGCTGATGCCGGTGATATAAATCTTCATAGTTTCTGTCCTGCCTTTTATGTAGTTTATGAAATTATACTCTTTTTTGAAAGAAGGCTCGCAGCTGACTAGTGACTGGTTCTAAAAAAGATTGGATGGGTAGGATTTTATTTTTGCTGTAACTATTGACAAAAAATCCCTGATTGTTTTGTCAACCAACATCAAAAACCCTGGGATTAATCAGGGCTACCACAATGCCCAATTTGGGCAAAGGAAAAACTGCCTGCTCATCATCCAGGTTAGAAGTAAATTTGGATTTGTTTTTTGTAGAGTTGAGAAAGGTGAAAGGGTTAGAAGATCAGATTACTTCTTATCTTTTTTCTTGTCTTTTTTCTTCTTCTTATCTTTATCTTTGCCTTTATCTTTATCTTTGCCCATGCTTTCCTCCTTTGGGTTGAATTCCGACCTGTATCCCTTACCATAGCACATTTTAAAGAAAAAAGAAAGGATTGCTGGCGAATAGTTTGTAGCTAGTAGCTTGTAGCCGATAAATCATGAATCCTGTTGCGATATTACCTAATTCTTCAAACAACCAATTGGGACAATTGACACGCCATTTTTCTGCTTGGTAGCATATCCATTGCCAGTGAGGAGGTCTCAAGTTTTTCTTTCAATGTCTCATCTGCAATTCGAGGTAAATATTTTCGTCTCATTTTCTCACCTTCATTTTTTTAAAGATCATTTTCATTCTTGTCATGATGGTTTTAGAATTGAATCAGTTATCCATTGATCGGTACTGAGTAGAAAAAAATTATCTTCTTTGACTAATTACATCATTTTTGCGCACTTTGGACGTATTTTATTGCGCATTTTGGATATCTATAGAATACCTTCAAAAGAATCCAATTCCTTGCAAAGCACAAGTCTCCCGTCTCCGGTCTTTCAATGAATCAGGTTTTCAGGTAATTAGGCCAACAACTCAACAGCGTCTTCACTACTCACCAACACCCCCGGTTGCGTGCGTGCCATAATCCGCAAGGCTGCCTGATGTGCCTCATCGTCGGTTGTGGCCGTCGCATCCGTCACCACGCGCATGTAAAAGTCACGGGCATGCGCGTCCATGGCCGTCATCAGCACACAGCCATCCGTGATAATACCGGTCACCACCACCATGTCCACCTGCAGGCAGCGCAGCAAAGTCTCCAGATCGGTGTTATAGAAGCCAGAATAACGGCGTTTAATCACCGTGTAATCCTCCGGCAACAGCTCCAACCCATCGATCAAGGCCGCGCCGCGCGTGTCCTCCACGCAGTGGATTGGGCTGATATCGGCTTCGCGACCAAAGTCGGTCAGCTGGTGACGATGCTCCTGGCAGATCCAGATCACTGGAAAGCTGTGGGATCGGGCAGCCGCGCTTAACTGGTTGATGGCCGGGATAATCTCCAGCGCACCGGGAGTATACAGCCGCGATTCGGGCTTAATCCCGTCATTTTGCATATCAATAATCAACAAAGCAGATTTCATTTTTTTATCCTATTAATGAGTTTTTCATTCTACAACTATTTTGTGATATAAACCAATTTGAAAAATTGCAGCGCTCTGGATACAGCCTACAGCATCCTGAAAATCCTGTTACATTCCACGAACATCCATGACCCGACATGAAAAAGCAGAAAATTCCTCAATAACCTTTAAATCCTGTAAATCCCCGTTCAGACTTTTTCAGCCTTGAGCTCTTATTCACTCGCGTAGCAGTTTGTGCGCGTCTCCCCCGCGCGATTGGATGAATTCGGCAGCTTCCTCCCGGCTGATGACGCGGAAGGAGTCGGAGGTGCCGGTGATGCCGGTGATATCCCAATCGACACGATCATCGCGCATCCACTCCCAGGAGTATGGGACGCACTGGTAGGTCTTCCCAGTTTTATCCTTTTTGAAGAGCACCTCTTCATTTTTGAGGAAGAAGCACTTAATCAGCGTACCTGGAATAGCGTCTGTCATGTCCCAACCGATCTTGGGAACGCGTTTTTGTGGTCTGGCGCACATAAATTGGAAATTACCTCCGTGTCATACCATTTCATTTTAGCATGAATTAGCTGGTAGCTGGAAATGACTGGAGACCGGTGACGGGGGACGGGAAAAAATCCGATATGGTAGGAGATGGCTCAATGCTCCAAGCTTATGGTGACTAGTGACTAGTGCTAATCCTAAAAAACCAACTTGATTTAGCTTCGCGTACTTTGCTCACTTCGCGTCCCTGAGATACAATCAATACAACAACACCATACAGGAGGCATACCATGGCAGAGATCAAATTTGAAATCGTGAAACGAATTGGCGTGTTATCCACATCCAGCAAGGGTTGGACGAAAGAGCTGAATCTCGTCTCGTGGAATGACCGCGATCCCAAGTACGACATACGCGAATGGTCGCCGGATGGTACGACGATGGGCAAAGGAGTGACACTGACTGCCCAGGAATTGGACGCACTGCGCAAGCTGTTGGATAATCTTGTAGCTCGTGACTGATCCTAACTAAAGCGACATCATCCATGAAGTTCGGACTGCCCTGGCATGGCAAACAATGAACGTGTTGGAGCAGCTCTTAGCCCTTGCTGTGGAGAAAGATTAGCTCAAACCCGAAGGGCATCAAATACCCATAGGGCATGAAACAACTCGATCTTTCAAAACTCAAGCCTCAAATCTCAATCCTCAAAACGATCATCTGAACTGTAACTTTTCTGCAATCCCTGCATCTAACTCTTTGAATACAAAAAAACTGTAGAACGAGGAGATTGTAAATTATGGAAATGGTAGTCGATTTTCCGGGTGGGGCGCGCGTGGATGCTCATTTTGGGCAGTATACAATTATGACTGATCAGCCACCAATGGGTGGCGGACAAGGTGCCGCGCCGACACCGTTTGCAACTTTCTTAGCATCACTGGTAACCTGCGCCGGGATTTATGTGCTCGGTTTTTGCAAGCAGCGCGGTCTGGATACCAAAGGTATTCGACTGGTGCAACGGTTGCAGACGGATCCGTTTACCGGGTTGGTCGGCAATGTCGAGATCGACATTCAGGTGCCACCGGAATTTCCGGAAAAGTATTACAACGCGCTGGTGCGATCTGCGGAACAATGTGCGGTAAAGAAACACATGGAACAACCTCCGCAATTTAATGTGCATACAACAGTGGTTGGGTGAGCCATTGTTCGTTTGACTCCTTTATTGAATGGGTTTTGGGTAAGATAACGCGGCGATGATCGCCGCGTTATCGGTTAAATAAGATGTAAGCTTACTAGTACCAAATTATTTTGCCTTTTTCGTTTCCATCTCCAACAATATTCGAATAGAATCATGTCAACATAACAATAACATTCATTGGAGCCAGCATCATGCCATACAACAAAGCCATTCACAATCGACAATCCATCCGATTACAAGGATTTGATTATTCGCAAGAGGGTTCATATTTTATAACCATTTGTACACAGGGTCACCAACCATTATTTGGAGAAATAATAATGGAAGAAATGGTCATAAACCAAACAGGCAAAATCGTGAATGATCAATGGTTTCAATTACCAGATCGCTTCAATGGTATAGGATTGGATGCTTTTGTAGTCATGCCAAATCATATACATGGGGTTATTTCAATAATAGAGTCCTTGCCAGGTCAAACCATTGGAAAAATTGTTGGTGCCTATAAATCCCTGGCAGCGAATGAATATTTGAAATTGTGTAAATCCAATAATTTGACGGTGGAAAAATTGTGGCAACGCAATTATTATGAGCACATTATTCGGGATGAGGACGATTATTACCGTATCGTTGAATATATTGAAAACAATCCATTGAAATGGAATGAGGATCAATACCGGTAGGGGCACACCCTTGTGGTTGCCCAGACCGGGGTAAGGACGAGCCATTACCCGTACGGTTGCCCGTGATGGTGGACGGGGTAGGGGCAATCCCTTGTGGCATCTGTTCCAACTAAATAGAAATAGAATAAAATTAATGGATGGAAAATGAAAAAGAACAAAAAAACATTGTTGAGATAGAAGACTTTTTACGATCCATCATCGAGCAATTAGCACCAATCAGGAAT
>JAHYJK010000194.1 GCA_019429225.1 Anaerolineaceae bacterium | reverse complement strand
ACCTGTCACGCCTAACAAAATTCTTTTTCCAGTCAATACATTCATTTTTATCTCCATATCAGTTGCGAGTGAATTGAATTATGGTTGCGTTTATTTCTTTACTGTCTCAATGATCTCTGAAATATAGTCAAATCGATTAAAAGCTGGCATTAAATACACGCCTTGCAATTCAGCTTTCATCTCCTCAATTAATTCTACCGCTATTTTTATTCCTTCCTTGGCAGACTTATCACCTGCTTTCCTCATACGAATTTTAATTTCTTCCGGTATGGTAATCCCCGGAACTTCGTTATGCAGAAACGCCGCATGGCGATCAGTGGCTAATGGTAATATTCCAACCAGGATTTTTAAATTCGGATCTCCAGCTTGTTCACGAAACCATCGCAGCTGTTCCAATGCGGATTTAGCATCGAAGATCGGTTGTGTTAATACAAAATCAGATCCTGCTTTTCTTTTCCTTAAGTGATTCTTTAGTTCAATTTCAGGGTTTGGAGAATTGAGATTAAGCGCACTTCCAACAAAAAATGAAGTTGGTTGTCCAATTTCTGAACCAGCATGATCAATGCCGATATTGAAAGATTGTTTGATTAACTTTATTAAACCAGATGGTACAAGATCATAATTGTCCATTGCTTCCGGATAATCTCCGATGGCCGTTGGATCCCCCATCACCACAAAAATGTTCCTGATACCCAACGCATGGGCTGCCAGTAAATCACCCTGTACTCGTAATAAATTTCTTCCACGTGTGGGAAAGTGTAAAACCGTCTCGACACCTACATAGCGTTGAATCAGACTGCAGACAGCCCAGGGACTCATCCTCATTCTCGCCATTGGACTGTCAGCTACATTAATGACATCAGCGCCAGAATCAGCTAATAAACTTGCCCCAGCCAGTAATTTCTTAGTACTTAATCCTCTGGGAGGGTCCATTTCGACGGCAAACACAAATTGATTTGCATCGATTTTTTGGGATAATTCTGATTTAGGAGCTTCTTTTTCAGCTTCACTCTCAATTTGCATCTCAGGTATTTCAAGTCCGAAGGCAATGTCAGATAATTTGGTATCCTGAATGATCCTGGAGATTGCCTGAATATGCTTTGGTGTGGTTCCACAACAACCACCGAGAACTTTAGCGCCAGCTTGCCAGAAGGAGATCGCATAATCACCAAAATATTCAGGTCCAGCCGGGTACATGATTCGGCCATCTTGTTGTTCCGGCCATCCAGCATTGGGCATGACTGAGTACACACCATTTGGTACGGCGGTCTTCATTTTTTTCAGAATTCTTAATAATTGCAAAGGACCGCCAGAACAATTAATCCCAATGACATCCGCACCACTGGTATAAATACTTGTGGCTACTTTTTCGGGTGTATCCCCTAATAAAGTACGATCATCGCGGGTAAATGTCATAGATGCAATGATTGGAATATTTGGATTGATTTCCCTTGACGCTAAAATTGCTTCGCGGACCTCATAAAAATCAGTCATTGTCTCAATGATGATGACATCAACACCAGCATCTATAAGTGCCTGAATCTGTTCTTTGAAGGCAGTTCTGGCATCCTCCAGTTGCACACGGCCAAAAGGTGCCAGGCGAACCCCCAAAGGTCCAACATCTCCAGCGATAAGGATGTCGCGAAAACTGGCCATCGCTACCCGACGAACCAGTTCCACACCAGCCTGGTTAATTTCTGCGACTTTATTTTCAAGACCGAATTGAGATAATTTATAATGGTTCGCTCCAAAGGTATTGGTTTGAATCATGGTCGAACCAGCTTCTATGTAAGCACGATGAACATCTGCCACCTGCGCGGGATGAGTAAGGTTTAAATGATCAAAACATTCATCAAATCTGATTCCTCGTTGATGAAGAACGGTTCCCATCGCGCCATCAGATATGATAGGCTTTTCCTGGGCAAGACCTTCAATAAATTTATTTTGATCACTCATTTCTTCTGTTCTTTCATAAGTTGATCCACCCGGCTGGTACCAATGTTGAAGTATTTTGCCTGGGGATGATGCAGGATGATTGCCGCTGTTGATTGTTCTGGTACCAATTGGAAAGCTGAAGTAAGCTGCATATTCAATTCCTTTTCAACCGGTAATAATCTGAACACCTTTTCATGATCGTTTAAATCCGGAATAGCTGGATACCCCCAGGAATAGCGTTTGCCCTGTTCTTTCTTCAGACCCAACTCTCTACGAATGTGGTTGTGAAGGTAATCTGCTGTTGCCTCAGCGGTTTGTACTGCCAATCCATGACTGAAATATGCTTCCGTATAATCGCCACTTGTTTGGAGTTTTTCAAATCGTTCTGTAGCTTTGTCTCCAACTGTAACAACCTGCAATGCTACGACATCTATTTTGCCACTTTTAACTGGGGCAAAGTAATCTGCCAAACTTAGGTTTTCTCCATCCGATTGCCTCGGGAAATTAAAGACCTCAAGGACTTTCGGTTTAGAATTATTAAGAGTATTTTGGTCATAGACCAGTAAATCATTGCCTGAGGACTGGACAGGGAAATAACCATAAACTGCCTTGGGATTGAGCCATTCATTTTGTCTGGCGTCTTTTTGCATTCTGGCTAATCTGGCTTCAAAATCCTTTTTTAATTTTTTCCATTCATCGCCATGGGTATTTTTCGCTCCCCATGATAAGCGAAATAGTTCATTGAGTGATAAATGCTCAAAAACTGCTTCTAACGGCATAGATTTAACAACTTTCGGTCCCCATGCAGGTACAGTTGGAATTAGTTCAGAAGTTTTAATATTAGATCGTTTCATTACCTGAGGTAAATCCTCATTCCCAGAATCCGTAATCCTCCCCAATTCCATATCAGATTCTTTAACTACTTGCTTCATGAGGTTATCCAATTCTGATGAATTCATAATTTGATCCATTGTGGACAGACCTTCGAAGGCATCCTTACAATAGAATACACCTCCTTGATAATATTCATTTGAGTCTGTCATCAGGATACGTCGTCCAAATCTTCGATTTATGGCTGCTCCCCCAATCAGGACCGGAATTTTTGCATTTCTACGTTGTAATTCATTCACAATCAGTGGCATTTGTTTGCTGGTACTTACCAATAAAGCACTTAATCCGATAGCGTTAGCTTTGGATTCAATTGCTTTCGAGATAATCGTCTCTGCTGGCACCTGTTTTCCTAAGTCAATGACATCATATCCATTATTGGTCAAAATCGTCTTGACCAGGTTTTTTCCGATATCATGAACATCTCCATAAACAGTTGCCAGAACCATCAAACCTTTACTCATCCCCTCTTTTTTCTCCAGGTAATTTTCCAGATGTGCGACGGATTTTTTCATCACTTCAGCGGATTGAAGTACGAAGGGGAGTATCAATTCTCCAGATCCAAACTTATCACCCACATCTTTCATGGCTGGAAGTAAAACATTATTAAGGATTTCCACTGCTCTATCGGAGGAGGAAATATCACCGCGATTTTCAATTAAAGTGTCGATATCTTCTTCAACACCTTCTTTTTTCCGATGAACAATGCTCCAATGCAATCGTACTTCTGGGGTCATTGATTTCAACAACACATCCTGTTTTGAATCCTTTTCACCAGACTTAGTACTATTTTTTTCGTAATAACCAATTAAATCCTGTAATGCGGTTTCTTTTCGATAAAAAATAAGATCTTCTGCCAACCGTCTTTCTTCTTCAGAAATCTCCAGATAGGGTGTAATGTGCACTGGATTGACGATCGCCATGTCTAATCCAGCCTGTACGGAGTGATACAACATGACGCTATTCAGAACAGACCGAGCTGCTGGTGATAATCCAAAGGAAACATTACTGACACCTAATGATGTAAGCACACCCGGAATATTTTCTTTGATGAGCCGAATACCTTCAATTGTTTCTTGAGCCGACAAATTGAATTCTGGGTCACCGGTTGCCAGCGTAAACGTTAATGCATCGATCACCAGATCTGAAGGTGATAATCCATGTTCATTTACAGCCACATCCACCAGTCGTTTGGAAATTTCTAATTTACTTTGGGCAGTTTTAGCCATGCCTGCTTCATCAATGGTTAATACCAAAACAGCTGCATTATATTTTTTTGCTAACTGAAACACTTTATCTGCTTTTTCTCGTCCCGATTCAAAGTGTGTTGAATTGATCAAACAACGACCCGGTGCAGTTTGCAGTGCCATTTCCATCACATCTAACTCAGTTGAATCGATCACCAGCGGGACTTTAATATTCGGTGCAATTTTCTTTATGACCCTGCGAATAGTCTCCGCTTCATCAGCCCTTTCGGTTAATGCAACACAAATATCAAGGCCATGTGCACCACCATCCACCTGTTTTTGTGCAATTCCCAAAACACGATCATAGTCCTGATCCAATATGATTTTTTTAAATATTTTACTGCCTTGCGTATTGAGTCTTTCGCCGATTAAAAATGGTGCAGGTTCCTGTTGCATATTCATAACCTGAATGGCAGAGGCTAATTGAGCACGTTGAATTATCGGTCGTGGTGGATGCTTTTTGCCACCTACTTTTTCAACCAACTCTTTCAGATGCAAAGGCGTTGTTCCACAGCAACCCCCCACAACACTGATCTGATACTTTTCAATGAATTCACTCAACGCATCAGCAAATTCGGTTGGCGATAATGGGTAGACTGCTTCCCCATCCACATTCAACGGTAATCCGGCATTAGGAATGCAGGAGACTGGCAAATTAGAATTCTCACCCAAAAAGGATATCGGTTCTCGCATATGCTCAGGTCCGGTGGAACAGTTCAATCCAATAATGTCGATCAGCAGGTTCTCCAGGATAGCCAGAGCAGCTGCGATGTCTGTCCCTAACAACATACGCCCGGTGGTATCCAATGTTACCTGTGCCTGAATTGGTAAGTAGATGCCAGTTTCTTCAAAAGCCTGCTGAATACCAAGAATACATGCCTTTACTTCGAGTATGTCCTGTGATGTCTCTATTAGTAAGACATCTACTCCTCCTGAGATCAATCCCTTAGCTTGTTCTTGAAAAACAACAACCAATTCATTAAATTGGATATTCGATAATTCAGGATCCTCCATGCTGGGTAATTTTCCAGATGGACCAATCGAACCAGCCACAAAACGCTTGTGATGAGTACTTTTGGAGAATTCATCTGCTAGATTTTTAGATAATTCTGCTGCTTTTTTGTTAATTTCAACAACGCGATCCTGGAGCCCATACTCAGTCAGAGTAATCCGATTTGATCGAAATGTGTCTGTTTCCAACACATCGACTCCAACTTCCAGAAATGATCTGTGTACTTTCTCCACAGCTTCAGGATTGCTGATGACAAGAAAGTCATTACATCCAAAATATTTTTCACCACCAAAATCATTCGCAGTAAGATCCAATTTTTGTAAACTGGTTCCCATTGCCCCATCATAAATTAACACTCGTTCTTTTACCGCATCCAGAAATGATCGATTGGTGTATTTTTTCTGCATAAATTCTCCACTAAATATCCAAATTTACAAAAAAACCTCTCATGAAGAGAGGTCAATTTTTGATTGATCTCATCTTCCAGAGCTACCTTGCTCTGCCGGAATTGGCACCTAAAATTTCAGGTTGCCGAGGTTTCTCAGGGCCGGTCCCTCAACCTCTCTTGATGAGTAGTGCGTGCCTAAATGCTACCACAAAAGAGATTCAAGGTCAAAAAATGGTGTATGCTCTTAAAGCGTATGTTTTTAAAGTATTAATATATTAAGATTCGGATATAATTTACTCGAGGTGAGCAGTTTGAAATCAAATCTCAAAGATCTGCCTTCAATACTATTTACATCCATCCTCATCGCAACAATCGGATGGGTTGGTCTTTTCTTTTTATTACAATATACACAGCCTTTCTTAGGACCTCGATGGTTATTTTTCTTTTTATTAACGATGGGTGTTAGTGGAACCGCACTACCAGTTGTTTATTTCTTAAATATTCGCTTTCCTCATGATCCCCCAGCCAACACTTCGGTAATCATCCGTCAGGCTGTTTGGTTTGCAATTTTTTTCGACCTGTTAGCGTGGTTGCAATTAGGTCGAGTGTTAAATTCAATCTTGACTGTTGTGATTGCTATAGGAATTATCGTCATTGAAAACCTTATTAGGTTAGTCGAACGCAGCCGTTGGCAACCCTCAGAAGAACCAAATGAATGAGTTACGCTACTTACCATCTGTCGAAAAAATAATTCAGTACCCTGAGTCTGAAGAATGGATCAGCAGGTTTGGCCGAGATCAGACAATTCGAGCTATTCGAGAAACATTGGATTTATTTAGATCAGAAATTAAATCTGGTAAAAGAGCTCCTGACCATTTAGAAATTACAAGCCAGATTCAAAATATCCTATCTAATCGTTTTTCTCCAACTTTAATTCCAGTCATTAATGCAACCGGAGTAGTATTACACACGAATCTTGGAAGAGCACCTTTAAGTCACGAAACCATTCGAGCAATGCAATCCATTGGATCGAATTACAGTACCCTTGAATTCAATTTATCAACGGGTAAACGTGGATCACGGTCGATTCACGCTGAAGAAATCCTTAAGCAACTGACAGGAGCAGAAGCAGCCATTATTGTCAATAATAATGCTGCAGCTGTATTGCTGGTTCTGAGTGCGCTGGCAAAAAGAAAAAATGTGATCATTGCCCGTTCTCAATTAATTGAAATTGGGGGAGGTTTTCGCATCCCGGATGTTATGAAACAATCTGGAGCAAAGTTGAAAGAAGTTGGAACCACCAATCGGGTTAGAGTTTCCGACTATGAACAAGCTTTGCAGGAATCGGCTGGTCTGGTCATGCGGGCTCATCACTCCAATTTTAAGATAATGGGGTTCACGCAAGAACCGAACTTGCGGGAAATTGTAGAAATCTCCCATCGATTTGGGATTCCGGTTATGGATGATCTCGGTTCAGGGACATTTTTAGATACATCCGAATTCGGTCTCTCCCAC
>JAHYJK010000193.1 GCA_019429225.1 Anaerolineaceae bacterium | reverse complement strand
GAATATCAACAAATTTTGAAACAGGATACGGTTTGACTTCGGTTACACGGCCATTCTTCAAAATCGTATTCAATTTATTGTATTCCTCGATTGAAGGATTGAGCCATTCATCAATCGCCTCCGGCTTGAGTATCAAGGGCATGCGATCATGAATTTTCTGCATTGATTCACTGGCATCAGCGGTAATGATTGTGCAGGAGTGATACACGGTTTCATCGCTGCCTTTCCATGTCTCCCAAAGCCCCGCAAAACCAAACAATTTCCCCTGAACAGGAGTACAGTACCACGGTTGCTTATCTTTCCATTCAAAAAAACCGTTGGCAGGTATAATGCAGCGTCTTTTTTGAAAGGCTTCCTTAAAGCTTGGTTTTTCATGCAGCGTCTCAAAACGGGCATTGATAAGTCCGGAAGCCTCTGATGGATTCTTTACCCAAGGAGGCACAAGTCCCCAATGCAGTTTCCCCATCCGTTTTTCTTTATGCTTAATAATCGTATAGATTTCATCACCGGGAGCTATATTGTAGCTGGGCTTCATTTCACCGGTCACGGTGTCAACAGCGAAGGCTTTCTTGAGATCACTGATTGAACTGTATAGAGTAAAACGTCCGCACATATTTTTACGACACCTTGGGAAGTTGATTCCAATCGGTCGTATAAGAAGGAGAACGCCACTGAAATGATGTTTTCCACTTCGGGGCGTTTGTGCTTCCAGTGACCGCATATCTTATTGAGTCTCTTCCATATTTCTTGTTAATCTTGTCGAAGACCTCCATGACTTCCTTGGGGTGTTCTTTTCTGTCTTGAGCAAAGAGATCAGTCTGGGTGAGACTTTCTGAAGACAAATCCCTGAAGATCACTCCGGCCTTTTTGTAGAGGTAGCCTTCCTGATAAATTTCGTCAAAGCCTCTGCGGGCGTATGCTATAAGCTCGGAGTTATCATTTGTCGAAAAAGGTAGTCGTATGGTTTTCATGGTGAACTACCATGCCGCAAGCGACATGGCTTCTTGGTTCAATGAGGGGCCTGAATGCGCCACCTCTCCCCAGGCGTAACTTTCCGCAGTTCCTGCGGTAGCTCTTTGTAGAATATTGAGTGCAGCGTTGTGGTCGCGGTCCAGCACCAGCCCGCATAAAGGGCACTGGTGAATCCGAACAGCAAGGGTTTTCGGGACAGATTCGCCACAGCGACTGCATCTGACGCTTGTATTTCTTGGATCGACTTTCTCGAACCGGCAGCCAGCTTCTTCCGCTTTGCTTGCCAGTATATTGAGAAAGCCTCCCCAGCCTGCGTCGGTAATGCTCTTTGATAAATGGTGATTTTGCATCATGTTACCGATCTTCAAATCTTCGACTGCGATCAGTCCGAAGGAATTGACGATCTTCCTGGATTCCTTGTGGTGAAAATCCAGACGCTGGTTTCGTACCTTACGGTGAAGAGATGTGACTATTTGTCTTGTTTTCCTTCGGTTGCTCCCGCCTTTCTTTTTTTGCGAGAGCGACCGTTGTGTTTGTTTCAGCTTTTTCTCTGTTTTACGAAGATACCTTGGGTTGGCTATTTCAGTGCCATTGGACAGCACGGCAAAGGATTTCAGCCCCACATCAATACCAACTGCTTTGTCGGGTATTAGTCTCTTCTCCGGCTCGTACCCGACAGAAAAACAGGCATACCAGTGATTGCCATCTCTTCGGATAGTGCAGGTCTTTACTTGGCCGACAATATCCCGGTGCATCCTCATTTTGATCTGTCCAATCTTGGAGAGCCTGAGTTTTCCGGCCTCGATCTTGAATCCTGGTTCCTGGGGATATGTGATGCTGTCATACCGGCCTTCGTTTTTCAATCTCGGATAGCCCGCCTTGCCTTGTTTCTCTGCCAAACGCCTAAAGAATCCCTTGTATGCCCGCTCGATCCGGAAGAGAACATCCTGCAATACTTGAGAGTGGACTTCATTGAGAAGCAAAACCCGCTTCTTGTCGGCAGTAAGTATTTCCTGCTGCCTGATTCTGGAGAGACCCTTGCCGGTCGATTCAAAATAGTTCTTACGGTCAAGCAGGCAGGAGTTGTACAGAACGCGGCAGACCTCAAGGGCAGCGGTCAGTTTCACTTCTTGGGCTTTGGATGGGTATAGCCGGTATTTATAGGTCTTTTGCATTCTGGTTCTCGACATAGCGTTTCAAAACATCAAGGGTGACTTGGCCGGTGGAGGCAATGAAGTAGGACGGACTCCAAAAGGCTCCGCCCCATAGTGTCTTCCTCAACTCTGGAAACTCCCGAAACAAGAGTCGTGCCGACACCGACTTGAGCGAGTTGATGAATTTAGAGAGCTGGATTTGCGGCGTGGTGCTGATCAGGATGTGGATGTGGTCACGATCTGTCTCCTGCTCGATGATGGCAACTCCAACCTCTTTCGCCGCCACAGACAGGATGATTTCTTTGAGCCGGGCAGAGACTGCATCAGTCAGCACTTTGCGCCGATACTTGACACAAGCGACGTAGTGGAACTGAAGATTGTATATTGAGTGCGAGCCCTTGTTATTCTTGTAATTCATAGCTTTATAATACAACATAACCTAATATTTGTCAAACAACAACGCCTTTCATCCCCCACCTTTCGGAAGGGGACTTCTCGGCGGAAAGGTTAAAATATCTTGATTCCTCATTGAAAGGATTTGTCATCAGGAAGACCGCCAGTATATTGGCTTCAAGATGCGCTGCTCTTAATTTCTCTCCCCCTCTGGATGCGTATGCGGCGACCGCTTCCATCACATCGGACCTGTCTTCAATGGTATTTTTGAAGGACCTGGAAACATTGATTTCTTTCTTCGGGGGTGGCAATTGTTCAAGAGGATAGCAGGAAAAACCTCTGAGTTCGTTGAGAATCCGGAGACCTGTTATCCCCATCTTCTTTTTAATTGTGCTTTCAGAGGCATCGCGAAGCTGTAACGCATCGTTGATGCCGATACTCTTGAGAAACTGGGAATAGCCTCTCCCCACACCCCATACATCTTCTACAGCGGTAATGGAAAGAGCGTAATCCCGATGGGGAGAATTTGTCAAATCCAGCACGCCATCTGTTTTCCTGGATTTCTTGGCTATGCGGGTGGCAATCTTGCAAAGGGTCTTTGTTTCGGCAATGCCGACAGAAACAGGGATGCCCGTCCATTGCATCACTTTTGATCTTATCGAGCGCCCATAATCGGTCAGGTTAATTCTATTGAACCCGGCCAGGTCCAAAAAGGCTTCGTCGATCGAGTAAATTTCAACGTCTGGGGTAAATTGCGTGAGAACTTCAATGACCCTCCGCGACATATCGCCGTAGAGGGCATAATTTGAGGAATAAACATGAACTCCATGGGCCTTGATAACATCCTGTATCTTGAATAAAGGGCTGCCCATTCCTATTCCTATGGCTTTGGCCTCATTCGACCGGGCAATGACACATCCATCGTTATTGGAAAGCACCACGACATGTTTGCCAGTAAGCTTCGGATTAAAGACCCGTTCACAGGACACATAGAAATTATTGCAATCCGCAAGGGCAAAAACAGAAGACATGGTCAAGCCTATGGTTTTACAAAGAATGGATTACATTGGTGACAACGCCCCAGACTTCAAAGTTCATTTCTTCTTCGACCTGAAGGGGGCTATAATCCCTATTTTCAGAAATCAGGACAACCTTGCTGCCTGTCACTTTGATTCTTTTCACAGTCAATTCTTCGTTGATGAAATAGCTGCATTTCAAGAAATTCTAAGATATCATTCCTCGACATAGTTCTTGATATTAACTTTTCATAAATCCCTTGATTGTATGATAAACTGTTAAACCACCGGTAACAATAGAGATCATACAAGTGCTCATTAATGAACTCCCAACTCCAATCAAAATTCTGGTTTCCTGCAAGAGTCCACCAACGAATATTTTTGATATAAGTTTGAATTATTTCTACAGTTATAGGTAACTTACCAATAAAATAACGACTTTCTGTGTCAAATAAAGGGAGATTTTGCATTATAAAATCATATGTTATAATGTCGCCATTGTTGTAAATCAATGCATCTTCCTTGAAGTTTAATTTTTTTTTGTACTTGTTAATAAACTCAAAAGTTAATTTCATTCTACAACGTTCTGATAAAATCTTCCAAGGAAGGTGCGGTATGAAGTGATCTTGTAAAAAGAAAGTCAAGTCAATCACTTGAAACATAAAAACCCGAAATAATAAGGAAGATAAAGAATATTTTTTATATATTGGGTTAGCGTATTCTTTAGATTCATAATATTTTTTATAGTGGGGAAAAATGAAGTTAAACGTTTCTTGATTATAAATTATTCCGGAATTAATTATAACTAGGTCCCAATTCCAACGTTTTGATGTTGGATATTTAAATATGTGCGGAACACAGGCAGGGTTTAGCGATAATTCATCAAAATAAAGCTTGTCAATATATTTTTCAATAAATTCCACGGATAAGGGTAGATGTCTATTTGAGCTTAAATTTTTCCAATCCCATCTTTCTTGAAATTCGTCAATGACCTCATCGGTAAAACTCAAATTAGCGTGTCTCGAAACCATCTCCCAATCTAATTTATCTTTATGTTTTCTTATATTATCAAGAGTTAAGAGAGGAGAATTGATTATTGACGGCTTATTCCAGTCCTTAGCAATTCTATCACCATATTGATTAATTAATTCTTGATCCCAAACAATGTTTTTAGAAAGATAGATGGAATTAAAATCGATGAAATTTTCAAACTGTTGAAAAAAAGCCAAGTCAAAATTAATGTTTTTCAGTCCCGTTATTGCTGTCCAAGCAATTTTGTCAGATAATTTCTCCAACAATTCTACATTCCAATTAATAGCTTCATTTTTCATTAAGTGATGTCCACTAAATTTTATAACGTCTTTAAACTTAATGATTTCATCATTGGAAAAAGGGAAGAAACGGGAAATTAAATCAATCTTGAGTTGATCTATTCCCAGTTCTTTCTCTTCTTTTTCGGACAAATTTTGCATAACAGAAACCTAACATATCCTGATGAGACGAAAGCCACGGAGTTCAGTCATATCGTACGGAGAACAGTAACCGCGAATAGCTGACCGGCAGAGTCTTGCATGGTTAAACCAAGAACCACCACGAGACACACGTTCTCTACCCTTCGATGGTCCAACAGGATCGGTGACGCTGCCTGGTGGATAATCTCCATGCCGGTCCTGACACCATTCCCACACATTCCCGTGCATGTCATACATCCCCCATGCGTTGGGCATCTTTTGGCCCACGGAATGGCGGTGATCGCAGCCTAATTTTTCAAAACACCATGCATATTCATGAAGTCGGCTGGGATTAGCACCAAAACAATAAGACATTATACCTCCCGCCCGGCAGGCATATTCCCATTCGGCCTCCGTTGGTAGGCGATACTTTTTTATTCCTTCGGTCTTGTTAATCTTGCGGATGAATTTTTGGACGTTGTGCCAACTTACGTAATCTGCTGGTAAGTTCTCATCTCCTGCGTAATATGATTCTTTGTTACCCATCACCTTCTTCCATTGCCTTTTCGTCACCGGAGTCGTCTGCATGAAAAAAGGTTTGCTGATTGTCACCTCGTGCAATGTTTCATCGTCGTAACGATCTGGCTCATCTTCGGGTGAGCCCATCATAAAAGTGCCGGCAGGAATGAGGATAAATTTGGCCCCCAGAATCGGACAGATGTAATCCTTTTTGCCAATGGTTTCCGCAAGCAAAAGGCCCCGTTCTATCAGGGCGCGCTCCGGTACAGTCAGATCATAGTTCCCCCGCACAATAAGTGCTCTATTTTCAATTTCCTCTTCCTCCGACAATGGATTCATCCTTTGCTATTTTTTTGCTTCGTTCTGTTTCGTTCAGTCGTCTCCATGCGCTGGTGGATGTTTTTGAGTCTTGTATTAGCATCTTCGATTTGTCCGTCCACTTCAGCCGCCATCTGCGAAAGGATATCTTTGCCATCCTCCTGGGTTTCATCTATTTTCAGTTTCAGTTTGTAAAGTTCTGAGTCCTTTAGTTTTTCTATTTCCTTGCTGATCACTTCGATACGGTTTCTGACCCGTGCAAGCTGACGAATAATTCGGATCAATTCCGCTCCAGTCCATTCACCCGACACTGAAGCGGGGCTGCTTTCCCATTCATTCAAAAGTGATCGCAAGCGTTCCACATCCCCTGCTGCATATGCCTCGTTGACATCCTGCATAAAACGATGACGCCGTTTTCGAGACTTCTCATCTGGGGCAAGATCCGGATGCACCTTCTTGGCCAGATCATGGTACAGCTTCTTTATATCCTCTGATGGTCTAAATGGTTTTGTCTCATATTCTTCTTCAGTAATTGACGCCGTAGCGTTTGCTGATTCCTGAGCCTGAGAGCGGCTCCTCTCTGCTTTTTTTTGAACTTCCTCATTCTCTGGCTCCAGGCGGGCGATAATCTCCGCAATCTGCGCCTCAATACCATCGAGTTTGGCGAGCTTTACGCCTACAATATGAAGATAGCGACGACGCAGATCCTCCAAACCGACCTGCAACGTGGTCAAATCCAGTTCCTTGAGAACCAGTTCATCTTCCAGCAATGACAATTCTGCGCGCTTTTTCTCAAGTTCAATTTCTTCGGGGGTTAGCTGTTTTATAAGCGAGTAGGATTGCTTCATAATTGTTTCTCCCTAACGGGCAGATTTATCCGTCTGCCAAAATTTTGATTATTAGACAGAATCTGACCCACCTCTCAGCAATCTTATTTCTTTTTAGTGTGGATCATTTTGAGAACAACGTCAAGATAAAGTCGAACCACCCAACGTATGTATTGGTCCTTCATAGTACGTCAGTGTCCAATTAGAACATAGAGAGTTCTCAGGGAGAATGTTCTACGGTAACTACTCAGATTTTAGGTTTCCTTACTTTTCAATATGTTACTTGTACGTGAGTAATAATGTGGAATGTATGCTTTGCTCTTGGCCGGATGGCGTATCCTCCATGTCGAACGCGGACAGGATTGCACCGGGGTAGCCCTGGATTTAGACCGTATTCAACCCCCTATGTCGAACTCGGACAAGATTGCCACCCATACAACTCTCCTGAGTTCGTTGAGAATCCGGAGACCTGTTATCCCCATCTTCTTTTTAATTGTGCTTTCAGAGGCATCGCGAAGCTGTAACGCATCGTTGATGCCGATACTCTTGAGAAACTGGGAATAGCCTCTCC